>CAZEBZ010000005.1:0-8166 GCA_964510775.1 uncultured Thermodesulfobacteriota bacterium | reverse complement strand
GCAGCCGGGTAGGGTGGGCACTGCCCACCATTGTGATTTACGGTCTTTTCAGGTATCAAAGCGGGCTTGTAATATAATTTCAAGTATGAGGAGCAGCAGTGGAAGTTAATAACAGTAAGAGGGGGCCGCGCCCCCCCATAGATGACGTTGATAACAAGAGGCTGCTTATGAGCCTGCTTCAAGTCTTAAGGAGCAGTAGTGACAGTTAATAACAATAAAAAGGGTCTAAGACCCCTTGTGGCCATAGTGGGCAGGGCCAATGTCGGTAAATCCACATTGTTTAACAGGGTACTTGGGAGAAAAAAGGCCATTGTTGCCGACCTCTCAGGTGTTACCCGTGACCTTAACTACGCTGATATCGAGGGTCTGGGGCGGCCTTACACTCTTGTGGATACCGGCGGCTTCGAGGTGGCCCCTGAGGGGATTATGAACGATGTGCGCCTTCAGGCAAGGCTTGCTATTGAGGAGGCCGATGTAATCGTCTTTCTCATGGACGGTAAGGCGGGGCTTGGCCATGGAGACAGAGAGATTGCCTCTACTCTTAGAAAGGCAGGTAAACCCGTTATTTATGTGGTTAATAAAATTGACTCGCCCTCGCGCGACGCCCTGCTCGCGGAATTTTACGGCCTCGGTGTTGATAATATAATAGGTCTAAGCGCCGAGCATGGCCTTAATATCCCTGAGCTGACTGACGCAGTAGAAGAGGCCCTTCCGCCTGTTCTTGGTGAGTGTGATGACCTTGACAGGACAGCCCTTGCAATAGTAGGGCGCCCCAATGTAGGAAAATCTTCTATCCTTAACAGGCTTATCGGGCGCAGCCGCTCTATTGTAAGCGATATGGCCGGCACGACGCGCGACTCCATTGATACCCCCGTTAGGGTTAATGACTCTGATTACCTCTTTATAGATACGGCGGGCATTAGAAAGAAGCATAAGATAAGCCTTACTGTAGAGTCTTACTGTGTTATTGAGGCTATTCGCAGCATGGAGCGCTCTGATATCACCCTGCTTGTCCTCGACGGCAAGGCGGGGCTGCGCACTCAGGACGAGCGAATCGCCGGTATTATAGAGGAGCGGAAAAAACCATGCGTAATAGTAGTAAATAAATGGGACATCGTTGAGAAAGACACAAATACTATGGCCCGTGTAGAAGAGAACATACGAGAGAGGCTCGCTTTTATATATTACGCCCCCGTGGTCTTTGTCTCCGCCCTTACGGGGCAGAGGACGGACAAAATACTGCCCACTGTAGAGAGCGTGCTTACTGAGTCACGAAAGAAAATAAGCACCTCGCGTCTTAACTCGGCGCTTCGCGAGATAACAGGGGCGCACAGGCCGCCGCTCTATAGGAATAAGGCCGTAAAGTTTTACTACGCCACCCAGCTCGGCTCCACCCCTCCGGCCTTTATAATATTCGTTAATAAACCCGAGGGGCTTGCTGATTCTTATAAGCGTTACCTTGAGAAGGCCATGAGGAGCGCCCTTGAGCTGAATTCAGTTCCAATGAGGTTTGTCTTTAGACGGAGACACTGACCTATGGCGCATAGGAAGGTCTTTATAGTGCTTCGTGACGGCGTGGGTATCTTCTCTGAGAAGAGCTGTATCCAGAGAGCCGCCGCCATATCCTTCTACGCCTTTTTCTCCCTTATTCCCATGATGTTTCTCGTTACCTATGCCCTGGGTTTTATCCTCGGCTCCAGGGGTGAGATGCTCGAAGAGGTGATAAGGACGGCGAGGATAAGCCTGCCATACCTCGACGGCAGCGTTCTCGCCGAGTTAAAGGGCGTTGTAGAGCACGGCAGAACCTTTGGGTGGGTGAGTTTCGTTGCCCTTGTATTCTCCGCCGAGCTTGTACTTAACGCCGTTGCCGACGCCCTCTCGGCTATCTTTGAGATAGAGGGAAGGTACGGTTTTTTTAGAAAACGGATTACAAATGTCTTTGTAATCCTCCTTGCCATATTCGCCGTTTTTGCCTCTATAATCGTCACCGCGGCCATGGGGCTTGTAGAGAGCGCTACCTTCAATCTTCCCGGTCTTGACGTGGCCGGTTATATCCTTGAAATCCTTGCTCTGAAGTATGTCTTTCCCTTTATCCTTGTCGTGGCCGCTGTTACCGTTGTCTTTAAGATATTCTCAGGCCCTGAGCTGCATCTGCGTTTCGCTTTTTTCGGCAGCCTCATCTTCTCTTTTATCTGGGAGCTTGCCAAGTGGGGCTTTAGCCAGTATTTATATTATTTCCCCACCTATAACCGTCTTTACGGCTCACTTGGGACTATTATGATACTGCTGCTCTGGATGTTTTTTACTGCCGCTATCTTTCTCTTTAGCGCCGCTGTTGCCAGAGCCGCCTTTATCGATAGAAATTATTAACTCCGGTAAGCTTGTGTGGAGTTGAAAACTGCATATATAACCACCTCCTGCGTGGCATTAAGTATAAGTTTTTTATTGTAAAAAGCTCTGATATGTGGAATACTTAAACATTAAAGTAGCTAACTGCGCCTCAAGATGCGCGCCCCCCATTAAAAAGGACTTATAATGAACCGTTTGTATAAGAATATTGCCCTCTGGCTCATCATAATAGCCACCGTAGTGCTTGTCTTCAACTTTATAAACTACAAGCACGTTGAGCCTAATTCCATGAGTTTCAGCGATTTTATAAAAGATGTTGAGGCAGGACGCGTTACGGAAGTTACCATACAGGGTAACGACCTCTCCGGTAAGCTCGTAGACGGAAAGGATTTTAAGACCTTCTCTCCCTCATACCCCGAGCTTGTCTCTACACTTAGACAGAATAACGTGAGGATAACGGCCAAGGCCATAGTAGACACACCGTCATGGGGCACTATATTCGTCTCGTGGTTTCCAATGGTTCTGCTCATAGGTGTATGGATATTCTTCATGCGTCAGATGCAGTCCGGAGGCGGTAAGGCTATGAGTTTTGGTAAATCCAAGGCCAAGCTGCTAATGGAAGATCAGCACAAGGTTACCTTTAAGGACGTAGCGGGCATTGAGGAGGCAAAGCAGGAGGTTGAGGAGATAATAGATTTTCTGCGCGACCCGAAAAAATTTACCCGCCTCGGCGGGCGTATTCCAAAGGGTGTGCTTCTTGTAGGTTCGCCGGGCACGGGTAAGACGCTTCTTGCAAGGGCCATAGCCGGAGAGGCGGGCGTGCCCTTTTTCTCCATCTCAGGCAGCGACTTTGTAGAGATGTTCGTAGGCGTGGGAGCATCACGCGTTAGAGACCTCTTTGTGCAGGGCAAAAAAAACGCCCCCTGTCTTATATTTATTGATGAGATAGACGCCGTTGGACGGCACAGGGGAGCGGGGCTCGGCGGCGGTCATGATGAGCGTGAGCAGACCCTTAATCAGCTCCTTGTGGAGATGGACGGCTTTGAGAGCAACGAGGGCGTAATCATCATAGCGGCCACTAACCGTCCTGATGTCCTCGACCCTGCGCTGCTTCGTCCCGGCAGGTTCGACCGTAACGTACTTGTACCAAAACCCGACCTTAACGGCAGGGAGAAGATTCTTAAGGTGCATGCCGTAAAGACGCCTCTTGCCGAGGACGTGGCCCTTGATATCATAGCGCGGGGCACGCCCGGTTTTTCCGGAGCCGATCTCTCAAATCTCGTAAACGAGGCGGCCCTTCTCGCGGCTCGCCGTGGTAAAGATGTACTTGAGATGACGGAGTTTGATGATGCCAAGGACAAACTCCTTATGGGCACTGAGCGCAGGAGTATGATTATCAGCGATGATGAGAAAAAAGACACTGCCTTCCACGAGGCAGGTCATACCCTTGTGGCAATGCTTATTCCCGGCACAGACCCCATTCACAAGGTATCTATAATACCAAGGGGCATGGCCCTGGGGCTTACTCAGCAGCTTCCCGTAGACGAGAGGCATACGTACAGCAGGGATTATCTAATTAACAAGATAGCCGTACTTATGGGCGGCCGCGCCGCTGAGGAGCTTGTCCTTAAACATATGACTACGGGCGCGGGCAATGATATTGAACGCGCTACGGAGATAGCGAGAAAGATGGTCTGCGAGTGGGGGATGAGCAATAAGATAGGTCCCCGTACACTTGGCAAGAAAGAAGAGCATGTCTTCCTCGGTAAGGAAATATCACAGTCCCGCGACTTTAGCGAGGATACGGCAAATATCATAGACTCTGAGGTTAAAAAACTTATAAGCGAGCATTACGAGCAGGCTAAGGAGATTCTTAGCGCTAACTCCGAGATTCTTTACAACCTCGCCGAGGCGCTCCTTGAGCGTGAGACGCTTGATAAGTCAGAAATAGAAGAGATTGTCCTTGGTAAGATTAGTGAAGACTCCGGCCCCGGTGAGGCTGGTGCCAGGGAGGAAAATACCGGCGGTCAAGAGGAAAATAAAAAAGATTCTGAGAAGTCTCTTGGCAAAGATAAAGATAAAAAACACGGTAAGACCCCCGGCAGACTTGGTTTTGCCGTAGAATAAGGGGAAGGGGGCGCAGGGGCGTGTGGTAAGGGGCAGTGTAGGTCGTCCTTGAGTAGGAGTATATATACATTTGGCGCAGGGCCTGTGGTCTAAGGGGGGGGCAGCGCAGGGGACGAGATGCTTTTTGGTGCAAGCGGCTTCTTAGCCGTAAGTGGTAAGGGGCAAGGGACGGGGGGGGATGTGTGGCGTAAGGGGATAGCGTGGGGGATGAGGTGTTGCAGGGGCGGAGTTGATGGTGCGGGCTGTAAGTCCTGCATTGAGAGAGATCTGTAAAGAGGTTATGTTTTTTTGACCTCTTTTTTAGAGAGTGTTCTTAAGGTTCTGTTCTTTGCGGGACTTGTTATTTATGGGGGGTAAATCTCCCTTATTTTTCTAATATCTTCATTAGCGGTATATAGCCCCTTAGACGACCTGTCAGATATGACTTTCAAATACATTCTCATAATGCAGCACTGGCGCGGTCTTTCACTAAGGCATAGTAGCAGTAGATTACTATCTATGGCGGTGAGTATATGAGCCATGATAGCGGCTTTTTATCCTCTTCTCACAGCACATTTATCATGGGAATTCTTAATGTTACCCCTGACTCTTTCTCTGACGGAGGTGCCTTTATTCAGCAATCTGCTGCACTTGAGCGAGCTCGGCAGATGCTCGGCGAGGGTGCGGACTGGATAGATGTTGGAGGTGAAAGCTCTCGTCCTGGAGCAGAGCCTGTTAGCGCCGAGGAAGAATCGGCGAGGGTGCTGCCCGTTATAAAAGCCCTTGCGAGAGAGGGTGTTACCCTCTCTGTGGATACGACAAAGGCCTCTGTAGCAAGGGCGGCCCTTGAGGCGGGGGCGAGTATAATAAATGATATAAGCGCCTTTTCCATGGATAGGGAGATGGCCGAAGTCTGCGCGAACTTCAAGGCCCGCGTCGTGCTTATGCACATGCGCGGAGCACCGCAGACCATGCAGTCCGATACAGAGTACCGTGATATTGTGGGCGAGGTTTATTCCTATCTGGAAGCCCGCCTTGAGTCCGCGGTGCGCCGCGGCGTGGATAGGGAGAATATAATACTTGACCCGGGTTTGGGTTTTGGTAAGTCTGCCGAGGGTAATCTTGAGCTGATAGGAAACTTGTCTGTCTTTAAAAAACTCGGCAGGCCCATTCTTCTCGGTGCCTCGCGTAAGAGTTTTATTGGGGCTGTCTCTGGTGACGATGCGGGCGAGAGGCTTGCTGGCTCGCTGGCCGTTGCCGCGGCCGCTGTCTTAAAGGGCGCTGATGTACTCAGAGTTCATGATGTAAGGGAGACAAAGCAGGCCGTGCTTATGGCCGAGGCTATCGCGCGTTGCGGGCAGAGCTCGCTCTTGAAGATATAATTTGATTATAGATTTTTTTGTATTGAATGTTATTTTAGTTTTGATTGTAAGGTCCCTCTAATGGGATAAAAGCAGGGCAGGAGCCTGAGGCCTTTTGATGAACCTGACTTTTTTAAATTATAAAAATTTTATTTCCGCGCTGGATATACTCATTGTAGCCGTTGTCATATACTGGATAATTCAGATTATACGGCGTACGAGGGCGGAGAGGATGCTCTGGGGCCTCGGTGTTGTTATCATAGCCTATTTTGTATCTCTTCGCGCCGAGCTGCTCACGCTGCACTGGATACTGAGCAACTTTCTCGGCTCAATTATCATATTTATTATTGTTGTCTTTCAGCAGGATATACGAAGAGGGCTTACGCAGATGGGAAGGCCCTTTATATCAAGTGAGATGAAAAAAGGCACGGGCAGCCTTATTAGTGAGGTAGTAGATGCTGTCATAGCCATGTCTACCAAGAGAACGGGCTGTCTTATTGTCTTTGAGCGTTCCGTTGGTCTCACAGAGGTTGTCGGCGGAGGAGTAGAGATTGATAGCGCAGTGAAAAAAGAGCTCCTTATATCAATATTTAATACAAAGTCCCCTATGCATGACGGCGCCGTACTTATTAGGGGTGCGAGGGTTTTCAAGGCCGGAGGCATACTGCCCCTTAGCAAGAGCGAGATATCACGCTCTGTGGGTACTCGTCACAGGGCGGCCCTCGGTATAGCCGAGGAGACAGACGCAATGGCCCTTGTTGTCTCGGAGCAGACAGGTGAGATTGCCATTGCCGTGGACTCAAAGCTCCATATGATGCTTAAATCAGAGGAACTCCTCAGGTCATTGACTGAGATACTTCCGGCGCAATCAAAGGGCCTGAAGGGTAGGCTTGGCACAATATTACCATGGAAGACGGGCGTATGAGGGGATGGCTCACACATAATCTCAGCCTTAAGGCCCTTGCGCTGCTCCTGGCTATGGCGCTCTGGTACTTTGTCGCCGGACAGAGCTCTATGGAGGTAGGTTTTTTTGTGCCCCTGAGTTTTTCCGGTATTCCAGAGGACATGGTTATGACGACGGCCCCTGTGGGAGAGGTTGCCGTACGTGTACGTGGGCCAAAACTTGTTATAAACAACTTGACGTCTTCCAAGATTTCAGCGGATCTTGACCTCTCAGGGGCTGGCGAGGGATTAAATAAATATCGAATTGAGGTAGATAATATCGAGGTGCCTACAGGGGTTACGGTAACATCTGTAAAGCCCGGTTCCGTAAGGTTTCGTCTTGAGAAGATAATGCGCAAACCTGTTGGTGTTAAGGCAAAGTTCATCGGCAGACCAGAGAAGGGCTTTAAGGTCGCAGGTGTGCATATAACCCCGAGAACCGTGGAGGCTGCGGGGTTGAAGAAGAACATCCTGCCCTTGAGGCGTTTCTTTACTGAGACTATATCCCTTAAAGGCCTGAAGGAATCAAAGACCGTGAGAGTTGGGATAAATCAAGAGAAACTTGAATTAAGGGGCTTAGACCCTGAGACGGTGAAGGTCTCCATTATAATTGAAGAGATAACCAAGCGGTAGAGATTGTCTGCGAAGGACAGGCTTTGCCCGTAAGGAACAGGAATTACATCTATGGAAAAGAGACTTTTTGGAACTGACGGCGTACGTGGTGTGGCTAATATAGAACCCATGACGGCGGAGATGGCTCTGCACCTTGGGCGCGCCATTGCCTATATCTTTAAGGGAGAGAACAGGCGGCACAAGATAGTAGTGGGAAAAGATACGAGGCTATCGGGGTATATGCTCGAGAGCGCTCTGATGGCCGGTATATGCTCAATGGGCGTAGACGCCCTCATGGTAGGGCCTCTTCCTACGCCTGGTATCGCCTTTATCACCTCAAGTATGCGAGCCGATGCTGGTGTTGTTATCTCGGCATCTCATAATCCTTATCAGGATAACGGCATTAAGTTTTTCTCAAAAAACGGCTTTAAGCTCCCTGACAAGATAGAGCTGGAGATAGAGTCTTTTATCCTCGATAATCACGACCCCAGTCACAGGCCTACGGCCAAAGAGGTTGGAAAGGCATATCGAGTAAACGACGCCATTGGCAGATACATAGTCTTTGCCAAGAATACCTTTCCGGGGCATCTCGCCCTTGACGGCTTAAAGATCGCCGTGGACTGCGCAAACGGCGCTACTTACAAGGTCGCGCCTACTATATTATCTGAGCTTGGAGCCGATGTTATCTCTGTAGGGGTGCGCCCCAATGGTGAGAACATAAACGATGGGTGCGGCTCTATGTACGCAGGCAATGTGGCGCGGCTCGTAAAGGAGACAGGCGCCCATATAGGTATCT
>CAZEBZ010000004.1:0-60615 GCA_964510775.1 uncultured Thermodesulfobacteriota bacterium | reverse complement strand
AAGAGCGCACCTTTATCTCAGAAGAAGAGATAAAATACTTCATCAGAGAAGGCCGCGCCACAGGTGTCTTTGAGGAGACTGAGGCAGCGCTGCTTCACGGAATTTTTCAGTTCGCCGATACCACTGTACGAGAGGTCATGGTTCCAAAACCAAATTTTTCAGCCATTGATATTAAGACACCCTCAGAGGCGGTGCTGAAAAAAATCGCTGATGCCGGGTTCTCAAGATACCCTGTTTATAAAGGCACCGTTGAGAACATTACAGGCATACTCTTTAACAAAGACGTCTTCAAGGTAGTGGAAAAGGGCGAGGCCATAATACTTAGAGATATAATCCGCGAGCCATACTTTGTGCCCGCTACCATACTCATAAGCAAGCTACTTCGCGAGATGCAGAGAAGAAAGGTTCATATCGCCATAGTCGTAGACGAGCACGGGGACGTAGACGGCCTTGTGACTATTGAGGATATTCTTGAGGAGATAGTGGGCGAGATTGAGGACGAGTACGATGTGGGTAAAGGCGGCCTCGTAATGAAGCTCAAGGACGGCGCCATGATAATAGACGCCACAATATCTATCGGTGACCTTGAGGACGAGGGTATAATCATCGATACTGAGGCCGAGAGTGAGGAGTTTAATACCTTGGCCGGTTTTCTCCTCGTAAGGCTTCAGAGGATACCAAAGGGTGGCGAGTTCGTTCAGTATAAAGACAAGCGCTTTACCATAGTAGACGTTGAGGCTAACAGAATAGTCAAGGTAAAGGTAGAGACTCTGCCGGCGGGTACGGACGCGCAGAAAGAATCTGCATAAGAATGCGCCTCTTCCCTACTCCTTTTTATTCTCTAATCCTCTATCGTGACCTCTTATTTATTGACAAAGAGCCACCTATCTAATAAATTAATTATGTACGTTTTTTTCTACTCTTAACCAATATTTTACGCTCATATTACCTGCAACAGGTAAGAGAATAATCAGCCTATGTATTTAAAAAAACTCCTTCCTTTAATGGCCCTGCTCCTTGTCTTTGGCGGCTGCGTGCGCTCATCTACACTTCAAAAAGCCCTTGATGATAACCGTACGGCCATGCTCCAGACTACTAACGCGCAGGATACCAATAAGAGCCTCCTTGAGGAGATGGCCTCACGTAAGAAGGAGATTGAGGCCCTTCGCACAAAAAACGAGGGCCTTGTTGAGTCCAACATTAAGAAAGCAGCGGCTATCGACTCGCTAAAAAGCTCGCTTAGAGATAAGACCCTTAATAACCAGGGGTTAAGAAAACTCGTCGAGGAGCTGCGGGCAAGGCCAGCCTCAAAAACGACTAATAACACAGTTAAATGCCCAAACGACGTCTGTGACTCCATCTACGGTGAACTTTACAGGACACTTACTGAGGACATTGAGATAGGCTCAGTCAGTATTGTGAAGGGCAGCGCCGGCCTCTCCCTATTCATTGAGGAAAAAGCCCTCTTTAAATCAATAAGGGCCAATCTGCTTCCCGAGGGTAAGGCCCTGCTGCAGAGAATAAGCGCGGCACGGGACTTCATAAAGGCAAAGAACAAACACATAGAGATTCGTGCGGTAATGACAGCTGGTGAGGACAAGGTAAACAGTGATACCTGGGGTCTTGCCGCTAAACGCGCAGCCGTTGTAACACGTTTTCTAAACGAGCGTATTGATGTCATGGAGGCTGCAAAGAGCGGCCTGCCCTACGAGGACGCTACTGCACAGGCCCCTGAGGGATACATCGAGATTCTCTACCCCCAGCCCGAATAGATAAGCCCCCCCTCTTTTTACTCCCAATAGCTATACCGCAGAGTTCAGTGCCTGTAACGGCTATTGGTTCACGGCTTCTCGGCGAGTCGATAAAAAAAGGCTCTTCTGAGCAATTTTCTTAAAATAGTTACGTAAAATGCCTACTCTTATTAATCATGTGCCTCTCTGCGGGCAGATTAAAAAGGCTCTTCTGAGCAATTTTCTTCCAGTAGTTACGTAAAATGCCTACTCTTATTAATCATGTGCCTCTCTGCGAGTCGACAAAAAAGCCTGCAGCTCTCTTAGTCCCATTGTGTTAAGTACGTTTTTAGGCGTAAGCCAGCCTCGTCTTGCCATATGCAGACCAAAGACAATATTTGATAACTGAGAGACAGC
Organism: uncultured Thermodesulfobacteriota bacterium; assembly: GCA_964510775.1. GTDB lineage: Bacteria > Desulfobacterota > GWC2-55-46 > GWC2-55-46 > JADFVP01 > JAJRZX01. The sequence goes on along the minus strand of CAZEBZ010000004.1, from coordinate 58,468 downwards.
GTGAGAATCTGTTGATATAGAGACCTTTACGCCCATCTCAACGGCGAGCCTCAGGTGGCTGTCCTTAAGGTCGAGCCTCTCGGGGTGTGAGTTAAGCTCCAGGGCCACATTAAACTCGGAGGCTGCCTCCATAACCGCCTCCATATCGAGCTCATAAGGGGGCCTTCTTGATATAAGCCTTCCCGTCGGGTGGGCTAAAATATCAATACGGCCCGTACTAATAGCCTTTATAACCCTCTTCGTCATAGCTGCGCCGTCCATTGTAAAGCCTGAGTGTACGGCCCCTACGACACACTCCATCTCCGAGAGCAGCTCATCAGGGTGGTCAAGTGAGCCGTCAGAGCGTATATCCACCTCCGTACCCTTTAAGAGGCGAAAGGGGTTACCCCCCATCTGCATATTCTCGTTGAAGGTCTCTATGGCCTCCATCTCAAGAAGCACCCTCTTTGTATCAAGACCATTTGCCACGCTAAGGGAGCGTGAGTGGTCTGTTATGGCAAGATACTCATAACCACGCTCCATCGCAGCAAGGGCCATCTCATCAATCGTCGCCGAGCCGTCGCTGCGCCTCGTATGTGAGTGCAAATCGCCCCTTATATGAGTCACCTCAAGGGCTTCAGGCAGAGTCCCCATCTCGGCGGCCTCTATCTCACCGGTATTCTCCCGAAGTTCGGGAGGCATAGAGGGCAGCCCCACGGCCCTGTAGACCTCTTCCTCCGTGGCTCCAGCAACACTTGCCCCCTTAGCATCAAAGACTCCGTACTCGTTTATCTTGAGCCCCATCTTCCGCGCCCTCTCACGTAGAGCGATATTATGAGCCTTTGAGCCCGTAAAATACTGTAATGCCGCGCCAAATGAGGCCTTCTCAACAACACGGAGGTCTACATGAAAGCCGCCGTTAAGTATGACAGTAGACTTTGTAGGGCCCGTCATAACCACTTCCTCAACATCTCGTCTTCTCGTAAAGGCCTTCATAAGAGGCGGCGAATCCTCACATGCGACGAGTATATCAATATCCCCTATAGATTCTCTCCAACGCCGCAGGCTCCCTGCTACGGCCACATCCTCTACACCGGCGAGTCCGCCTAAGAACTCCACAAGCACAGATGCCTCGGCCCATGCTACGGCGAGGTTGAACCTGCCGGCTATGCTCTTAAAAGACTTTATAGCGTGAAGAATCTTCTCCTCGGATTTAACTCCCATACCGGGCAGCTCTCTTAGCCCTCCCGCGGCGGCTGCCTTTTCAAGCTCGTCAACAGAGCCTATACCGAGAAGCCTGTAAAACTCCGAGGCCTTTTTAGGGCCTACGCCGTTTATCTTCAGAATATCCAGTATACCCGCGGGCAGCTCCTTTAAGAGGTTCTCATGAAAGCTGCACTCGCCCGTAACGAGTATCTCTGTTATCTTCTCCCTTATAGACTCGCCGACTCCGGGTATACCCTTAAGAGAATCAGCGCCCTTCTCAAGGAGCTTCTTAAAGCTCTCAGGAAAACCCTCTATAACGAGTGCTGCGTTTCTGTAGGAGCGAATCCTGAAGGAATTTGCCCCCTTTATCTCAAGAAGATCGGCTATCTCGCTAAACAAACGTGCTATTTCCTTATTTTCCATGCCTATCTCTCTTTTATCCATTAAAGCTTAAATGCTGATTTTATTTTATTTGAAAGTATTATATAATACAAAAATTCCTTATGGTAAAAAAAAGTGAGAACTTATGAATAATAGCCCTATCGGCATATTTGACTCAGGTTTAGGCGGCCTCACTGTATTAAAAGAAATCATCAGGCAGCTGCCAAATGAGAGCACCGTATACCTCGGCGATACGGCACGCGTACCCTATGGCACAAAATCAAGAGAGACGGTCATAAGGTACTCTCTTGAGAACAGCCGCTTTCTCATGAGCCAAGGTGTTAAGCTGATTATCGCGGCCTGCAACACGGCGAGCGCCTATGCCCTTTGCGTACTTCAAGAGTCTCTTAACATACCTGTAATCGGCGTAATTGAGCCCGGCGCGGCGGCGGCCCTTGAGGCAAGCTCCGGAGGGGCTATCGGCGTAATAGGCACTGAGGGCACGATGACGAGCCACGCATATAAAGAGGTCATTAAGGGCTTAAACCGCGAGGCCCGCGTATTCGAGAAGGCCTGCCCGCTATTTGTGCCCCTTGTTGAGGAGGGTTTTTTACGTGAGGAGGCAACACGGCTTATCGCCGAGTCCTACTTAAGCGCCTTTAAGGACGAGACCATTGATACACTCGTACTTGGATGCACGCATTACCCTCTTCTTAAAGAGGTTATTTCATCTGTTATGGGCGCGGGCGTGAGCCTCATCGATTCTGCCGAGGCTACGGCCGCAAGGGTAAAAGCCCTCCTCGAGTCAGAGGGACTTAAGAGTAATAACGCTGTACTGGAAAAAAAGCATCAATTCTTCGTAACAGACTCACCCCCTCGTTTCAGGGCTGTTGGCAGAATATTTTTTGGTGAACATCTGCCCCTTCCCGAGCTTAGCGATATATCTAAAAAAGGCTGAAATTATACAAAAATGGCAAAAAAAAGAAAAAGCGTCAGAAAGAAGAAAAAAAGTAGAAAGAGAGGCTCTCACTTTAGCGGTTTATTTAAGGTTATTATTATCCTTTTCTGCATCGCTGTTGGTGCTGTCTTTCTCTCCTATTACTTTGGGCACAAAGATGTAAGTGGAATAAAATCAACAAAGCACCGCACTATAGCGAGAAGAGGCATAAAACTCTACATCGCAGATGGCGAGGCCCTTAAGGGCATAAAGCGAAGCATTAAAAAAGGCCCCTTAAGAGATGAGGTTAAAGAGACCTGGAAGATTCTCCTCTGGGCTGACTCCGGCACTCTTATTCCGCGGGGCTCAAGGCTTATAAACGTAGAGATAAAAAACAATACCGCCTACCTCAGCATAAGCTCCGCGTTACGTGATAAGCACCCCGGAGGTACATCAGCGGAGATGCAGACTATATACGCCATTGTCAACAGCATAACCCTTAATTACAAAAAAATTAAATACGTAAAGATTCTCATTAACGGCAAGACAGAGACTACTCTTGCTGGTCATATTGATATAAGCGCGCCACTTGGGCCCTACCGAGGTATAATAACTGACTCTTAAGGGGTTTTTTATGAAAAAAAAAGGTTTTAGAGTTGAGGTAGATACGCTTGGAAGCGTCTTTGTCCCTGAAAAAGCCTACTACGGGGCGCAGACGGCTCGCGCAGTTAAAAACTTTCCAATAAGCTCCATTACCGCAGACCCTGTCTTCATAAGAGCCACGGCCATGGTAAAAAAGGCCGCCGCTGAGGCTAATGCCTCAATAGGGCTGCTTGCTCCGAAAAAAGCGCGCGTCATTAAGAGGGCCGCCGAAGAGATAATCAGCGGAAAACTCCGCGACGAGTTCGTAGTTGACGTCTATCAGGCCGGAGCAGGCACCTCTCACAACATGAACGCCAACGAGGTTATTGCAAACAGGGCCATTGAAATACTAAAGGGTACAAGGGGTAGTTACGAGCTAATTCACCCCAATGACGATGTGAATATGGGCCAGTCCACAAACGATACCTTCCCTACTTTTATGCGTATCGCGGCGCTGCTCTCTCTCCCTCCCCTTACAGAGGCCATAAAAGCCCTTATCGCAGCTCTTGAGTCCAAAGCAACTGAGTTTGAGGTCGTAATAAAATCCGGCAGGACGCACCTTCAGGACGCCGTTCCCGTAACGCTTGGGAGCGAGTTCTCCGCCTACGCCGCTATTGTAAGAAGTTCTCTTAAGAGGATAGAAGAGGCCGCAGAGGGGCTTAAAAGAATAGGCCTCGGAGGCACTGCCGTTGGCACGGGGCTTAATTCTCACACCTCTTACAGGACAAGGGTACTTCGCGAGTTATCAAAAATCACGGGCATAAAGGGGCTAAAAAAGACTACGGGAGGCGAGGCTTTTGAGGCCTTATCGAGCATGGGAGATTTTTCCGCTTTTTCAGGAAGCCTTAAAGACCTTGCCATAGGCCTTATAAAAATCGCTAATGATCTTCGCCTCTTAAGCTCAGGGCCAAGAACGGGTATTGGTGAAATAAAGCTGCCGCCTGTTCAACCGGGCTCGTCTATTATGCCAGGTAAGGTCAACCCCGTTATGGCGGAGATGCTAAACATGGTCTGCTTTCAGGTTATAGGCAATGATACTACCGTAACAATGGCGGCTCAGGCAGGCCAGTTCGAGCTAAATGTCATGGGCCCTGTAATTAACTATAATATCCTTCAGTCCATGAAAATACTAAGATCGAGTATTAATACTTTTACAACGCGGTGTATAAAGGACATCGCGGCGGTGGCGGAAAAAAACATCGCCAACTTCAACTCCTCCGTAGGGCTCGCTACGATACTCAACCCCCTGATAGGCTACGAGGCCGCCGCAGATGTTGCAAAAGAGTCTGAGCGCACGGGAGAGAGCGTTCGAGAAATAGTTATAAAGAGAGGCCTTATGGACGAGAAGACATGGAAGAAGATGCTAAGTCCAAAGAGGGTTACGGCGCCCTCAAGGGAGAGAAAGAAGGGGTAAAATTACATCATAGTAAATATCAATATACTTACATAACAGTTTGATATAGATACACTTTATAGCACTATAAAAATACAGACGCTTAGCCTACTTATCCTCAACAGGATAGCCCGCATTTAGCCAATCTGTAAAGCCCCCTTTCAGGGCCGCTGTATATTTAAATCCATTCTCACTTAGAATCGACGCCACACGGGCGCTTGAGTGTTCATCTGTTCACGTGCAGTAGGCTACGGTGAGAATAGCGGGGTTTAGCTCGCCAAGCCTCTGCAGAAGAGTATTGACATGTACGCGAATGGAGCCCGGTATCCTTACATCGCTCTTCATATAATCAAATTTACTTCGTATATCAAGTACTGCCACCTCTTCACCACTATCCATCTTTTTCTTTAATTCCTCTACGGTAATCCTCTCTGCCTCCATAAGCCCTCCTCTTAAAGATACATAGTTTAAGATTAACTTACTGATAATATAGCCTATCATCATTAGCATAACTGTCAAGGTCGCGGATTAAGAGGCTCATAAAAGTACACTAATCCACTTGAAATAATTAGGCTTAGGGTTTAATCTATATTACTTAAATATAATCAAAAAGAGGAGACAACCCTTATGATGCGTAAAAGAATTAACTTTACAATAATATCCCTTGCCGTACTAATCGTAACGTGCCTTATTCTACCCCTTCCAAAGTCATACGGCGAGGTAAAGACCCTTAGAAAGGTGCTGCCAAACGGCATGACAGTCCTTGTGCAGGAGACGCACACAGCGCCTGTAGCGGCCCTTCAGGTATGGGTACGAGTTGGCAGCGCAGATGAAGACCCAAAGCGTGGAGGCATCTCCCATGTATTTGAGCACATGCTCTTTAAGGGCACAACACGGCGCCAGGTAGGAGAAATGGCGAGCCTTGTAGAGTCACTTGGCGGTAATATTAACGCCTACACATCATTTGACAATACCGTCTATCATATAGTAGTACCGAGCAGTCACTTTAGTACAGGCCTTGATCTACTGAGCGATGCCGTACAGAACTCCGCCTTTGACCCTGCGGAGCTTGATAAAGAGCTAAAGGTTGTCCTTGAAGAGATTAATATGAACGAGGACAGCCCCATGAGGACTTTATATAAGAATATATTTGCCAAGGCCTATAAGGCACACCCCTACGGCAGGCCTGTCATTGGAAAAAGCGAGGTCGTGGCAAAGTTCACAAGAAAATATATCGTAGATGTCTTTAAGTCATATTACAGACCTGAAAACATGACCCTTGTAGTAGCTGGCGATGTCTCGGCAGAACGTGTTGTAAGAGAGGCCGCAGAGGTATTTAAGGACTTTAAGCGCGGAGCCGTTAAGCGGCGCAAGAGAGATACCGAGCCTGCGCAGCAAGGCGTTCGCGTCTCCGTAACAAATCAGGACATCAACGAGACCTATCTCGGTATTGCCTTTCACATACCGGAGCTTAAAAACACAGACAACTACGCCATTGACGCAGCCTCTACTATACTCTCAGGAGGCGTAAGCTCAAGGCTTTACAAGGCCCTCAAGATAGACACGCACCTTGTACATTACATCTCTGCCTACTCCATGAGCCTAAAAGAACCCGGTCTATTCTTTATCACCGCGGGCCTTGAGTCCAAGAACGTAAATAAGGCGCTTAAGCGTATTATTCTTGAGATAAAAAAACTGGGCTACGAGGGCCCCGACTCCGAGGAGTTGGAACGGGCCAAGGTAAATATCGGGGCATCTTTCATATACTCGCTTCAGACCATGGAGGGACGCGCCCGCGACCTTGGATACAACGAGACTACGGCGGGAGACTATACCTACAGCGAAAAATACCTCTCCGCCATCAAGGCCCTCTCAGGCGGCAATATAAAAGACGTAGTCTCTAAGTATTTATCAGCGGATAACATTACCATAGCCCTTGTTAAACCTGAGAAAGAAGGCGCAGGCCTCACAGAGATCTCTATTAAAGAGTCTGTACAAGAAGCCTTCGAAGATGCTGAGAGAGCCGTAAAAAAAATAAAAAAATCCCCAAAAGCAAAGAAGATAACACTTGAGAACGGCATCACACTAATCGTAAAAAATATTTCAACCAACCCCCTTGTCTCCTTCTACGCCACTTTTCCAGGCGGGCTAATGGCAGAGGATAATACTAATAACGGCGTTGGCAACTTTACCGCCTCCATGCTCACGCGCGGCACAAGCTCCTATACAAGAGAAGAGCTTGCAAGAGAAGTAGAGGGTATGGCAGGATCCATAAATGGATTCTCAGCACGTAACTCATCAGGAGTTAGCGCTGATTTTCTCTCAGCTGACTTTGACAAGGGGCTAAAACTCTTTGCTGATGTCACAATGAACGCGACCTTCCCTGATAAAGAGATTACGAGGCTCCGCAAAGACATTCTTGCCGCAATAGAAAAAAAGAAAGACAACATCCCCTCATACACATTCAAGCTATTCTTGAAAAAGCTTTATAACGGCCATCCATACGGAATGCCCGTAATAGGCAGCACTGAGACAATTAAGGCCCTTACAAAAGCAGACCTTGTAAAACATTATAAGAAGTTCTTTGTCCCAAAAAGAATGGTACTCGTCATTGCAGGCGATGTTGACGTTGATTACGCCGCGGCAAAAGCACGCAAGGTATTTGCCTCATTTAAACGAACCTCACCTGGTATCACATCACCCAAAAAGCCGCAGTGGCCCGTTAAGGTAAGACGCACCGGCGCGGTACGCAAGAAGGCACAGACAAACATTGGCCTCGGTTTTATGGCGACTACAATAGGCAGCAAAGACAGCTACGCCCTAAGCGTACTCTCAGAGATACTCTCAGGCCAGGGCGGACGCCTCTTTATAAACCTGAGAGACAAAAAAAGCCTCGCTTACTCCGTAAGCGCCTTTTTACGCAACGGTATTGACCCGGGATTTTTCGCACTCTATATAGCCTCGGCCCCTGAGAAAAAAGACGACGCATTAAGAGGTTTGCTAAGTGAGCTAAAGTCTATTCAGAGCGAGTTGGTTACAAAAAAAGAACTCGAACGGGCCCGCAACTACATAACAGGAAGCTACGAGATAGGGCTTCAGACCTCTGCGAGTCAGGCAGCGGACATGGCCAATAACGAGCTCTTTGGACTTGGTTATACTTTTAGCAAAAAATACCCAAAACTGATTCAGGCAGTCTCAAGAGAAGACGTATTAAGGGTAGCAAAAAAGTACCTCAATCTTGACACCTATACCATCTCAGTAGTGGGACCTAAAAAAGCAAGAGCAGCAGTAAAGAAGAACAAATAAGGGATACACTTCCTATTACCAACTGAGGAGGCAGCGGCCCATTTTGAGCCGAGGCCTCCTCTTTTGTTTTGTTAAGATAATGATTATATAAAGACTTGACACAAAAAATCACTTATGGTATAAAAAATTAAGTTTCAGTTAAGTAGAGAGGCTTCCAATCAATCTTTAGTTCAATTCCTTACATCACAACCCACTTTTTTCAAGAACAATCCATTAACAAAACCTTCCTGTAGGAGAACTCCACCATGAGACTTGTCATCGCCGCACTTCTGCACATTCTTGTCTTTTTGCCCTTCACCTCACTTGCCGCTCATAACCCGGGAACAACTACTGAAAAGAATTCTTCAGAGAGCCCACTGCTAAAGAGACAAAAAGCCTCTGCCATTAAGTCCTACGGCAGATTGCCCCTTTGTTTTATACAGAATAACGGGCAGATGGATAAGGAAGTAAGCTTCTATGAGAGAGGCACAGGACATGCGACTTTTTTTACAGCTGACGGAGTAGTCATCGCACTTACAAAGATCAATAAAAGACCCCTTACTCCAGAAGGGATTAAGACACTTAAGAAGCTAAGACCTGAAAAGGCCTCTACAGAGGCAGTAAGGCTCTCCTTTGTTGGAGCTGATAAAAATGCAGAGATAACCTCAAGCGCAGAGCTCACGGGCCGCGTAAACTACTTTAGAGGTAATGATAAGACTAAGTGGCAGAGCAACATCCCAACCTACGGCGAGGTTACATATAATAACGTCTATAAAAATATCGACGTAAAATTCTACGGTACTAACTCCAATATCGAGCATGACATTATCGTGCACCCTGGCGGAGATTATAGAGAGGTGAAGTTCGCCTATGATGGCGCGCAGGAACTTAAACTAAATAAAAGGGGCGATCTTGAGGTTAGCCTCAGCAGCGGTAAGATAACGGAGAAGCGTCCCATCGTCTATCAAGTAGTTAATGGGAAGAAGCTTTTTATAGACGGTAGTTACATGATATTAAGTAACAATTCATACTCCTACAAAGTTGCCTCTTTTGACGGCACAAGAGACCTCGTAATCGACCCTGTTATTGTTTACTCCACATACCTTGGAGGCAATAAAGATGACTCCGGCGGAGACATAACTGTTGACGCGACAGGCAATATATATATTGTAGGTAATACCTCCTCTATTGATTTTCCCAAAAAAACGCCTATACAGGGAACCATACGCAGCTCGACATCAGATGTATTTATTACCAAGTTAAACGCCTCAGGCACAGCCCTTGTCTACTCCACATACCTTGGAGGAACGTTAGGAGATTACGGTAATGCCATAGCCGTTGATGCATCAGAGAATGTATATATAACGGGAGAGACCTCATCTTCTAATTTTCCTCTTGTATCACCAATACAACCTACAAAGGGCATTGGTGCAGATGTATTTATTGCAAAGATAAACGCCGCGGGCTCGGCTATAGTATACTCCACATACCTTGGCGGAAATTATACTGACAGGGGCGTGGACATTGCAATAGACGCCTCAGGCGCCGCCTATGTTACAGGTGAGGCAAGTTCAACGGATTTTCCACTCAAGAACCCAATACCGGGCTCCCTGCCTCCCGGAGGTCCCTACCCAACTGACGCCTTTGTATCAAAGATCAACGCGGCAGGCTCGGCACTTGTATACTCCACATACCTTGGAGGAAGCTCATATGATGTAAGTACAGGCATCGCTGTTGACGCCTCAGGAGCCGCTTATGTAACTGGCAAAACATCTTCATCTGATTTTCCTACGGCAACACCTCTACAGCTAAGCAACGGGACATGGAACGCATTTATCACAAAGATAAACCCCGCGGGTTCTGCTCTTGTATACTCCACATATCTCGGTGGCACTTCAGTAGATTTTGGTGAGGCAATAGCTGTGGATTCGAGAGGGGCAGCCTATGTGACAGGATCAACATCGTCAAGAGATTTTCCCGTTGTCTCACCCATACAAGGATATAACGGATCAGGCTACGACGACGTTTTCATCAGTAAGGTTAACCCCGCAGGTACGAACCTTATTTACTCCACATACCTGGGAGGCAGTTCCGTAGATAACAGCCTCGCAATAGCAGTAGACGCCTCTGGTAATGCCTATATAACAGGCTATACCTGGTCAACAGACTTTACCCTTGTCAACACCTTTCAAGGCGTATATGGCGGCGGCAATGCCGATGCCTTTGTAACCATGGTAAATGCATCAGGTACGGCCTTCAAGTACTCCTCATACCTTGGCGGCAGTAACCAGGAATACGGAACAGGAATAGCCGTAGACACTCTTGGAAACACCTATGTAACGGGTTGGACGAGATCATTGGATTTTCCCTTAAAGTCAGCTAAACAGGCTAATAAAAAGGGCACTGTCTTTACAAAAGATGCCTTTATTACGAAGATAGACCACTCACGGCCTCCTGTGCTCACCCTCTTCACAGCTCCAGATGCCTCTAAGGTAATAAAAGGCTCTGCCCTTGGTTACACCATAACCATCACCAATACAACGAACAAGAGGCAATGCTTTCAGTACTGGGAGAACGTGACCCTTCCGGGCGGTAGGCAATTTCCTGCAACGGGAGAGCTAAAGGGGCCCATACGGCTATGCCTCAATAGCAAAGCCGCAATGGTTAAGCAACTTAACCTGAACGTACCAGTTGGTGTGCCACTTGGTAAATACACCCTGAACGCCTTTATAGGGGCCTATGAGTTTCCAGTGAACCCCGTACTTGTAAGCGAAGACCACTTCACCTTCGATGTGACGGCCTTCTAAGGCGTCCAATAGAATCTAACTTAAAAAATAGGGGCCGCTGGCAAAAAGCCAACGGCCCCATATAATTTATAAAAAATAAAAAAGTACTAAAAAAGCAAGTAGTACCACGTTGCCACACTAAAGACCCTTGTTAAGAGAATCTCCAGCATAAGGGCCGCCATACTCGTAAAAAAAAGACCACAAAGACGTTTTTGTTAAACAAATCAGTCTCCTTTAACCTCTTTGTAAATTAAGAAGATACAGAAGATACCTGAAATAACTAATAGAAGAAGACCTATCATGAAGTTAAGAGGAAAATAAGTAAAGACAACACTACTGCTGCCGGCCTTAAGAGGCACACCTCGAAGAAGACCGTTAACACGGATTATGCGACCCTTCTCTCCGTTTACACGCACCCTCCAACCAGGGTAAAAAATATCGCCGAGGACCAAGACTGTATCTCTCTCTGATTTAACATCCACTGCCACACGATTCTCGCTGTACTCACTAATCCGCGCTCCATTTTTCAGCGGAGCCAGCGTGGGTACTGCGGCGGGCTCTACGGCCGCCTCTTTCGTAACATCAGAGGCCTTTTGCTCTCCTGCCGATGTAACCTCAGCGCCCTCGTCCACACTCACTTTTGTCTTCGAGGCCCTTTTTTCATCAACTATAACTGGTGGGGTTTTTACCTCATCGGACTTAACCTCAGGGGCCTTAACATCAGGGGCCTTAATCTCAGGGTTGGCAGGCTCTGCCGTAGAAGCCTTTATCTCCGCCGCAGCACCTGCTCTTACCTCTGGCGTCTGCCCTTTTGCATCATGAGAGAGACCCTCAGGTACTGTAGGATTTTCAGGCGCAGCCTCTTGAGTTGTAAGTACAGGGCTCTTTAACTCCGAGGTCTTAACCTTATCAGCCTTTAGCACAGGGAGGTTCGCCCCCTCGACTTTGTCGACGGGAAGTGTAACTTCCTTAACCTCAGCTGCCTTTTCTTCACCAGTCTTAACTTCTTTACCTTTAACTACTGAGGCCTTTTCTTTCAGAGCCTTTACCTTATCGCCTTTAACCTCAGGGGGCTTAACTTCCAATACTTTATTACCGGCATTATCCTCAGCCCTTAACTCACTCACCGCAGGCTCGGCGGCCTTAAGGTCTTCTCCCCTTACTACGGCGGGAGAACTTAAATGAACATCCTCCTCTACGACGATTGTATGTGCGGGATTAAAATCCCCCTCCATAAATATCTTCTGCGCCTCCTCCCAGGAATCCGCCTTAATTGCCGAGGCCGCAAGGTATACCCTTGGAAGCGCATTAGGGTTCTTAAAGACTTTTGCGTCACCTGCGGCGTATAAGAGGGGAAACTTTTCCTCAAAAAGATTAGACTTCCCTGTCTCGTCAAGTCCATAACTCCAATTAGCGGGAAAGATAAGGTACCCAACGCCAAGCATGGAGTAGCCCCTCTCTCTCTCTATAAAATCCTCTTCAGGCGCGCTCTTGAGATTGACATCTACTACACTCTCAGGCCTACCGCTGAACCATAGCCCCATCTCCTTTACCTCGTCGGAGGTCTGGCTCTGAAGATATTTTTCACGAAAGGACTGCATCTGCTCCGATGTTACGGAATTTGCATATCTCACATCATCAAGTCTGATAGCGCTTGCGTAATTTGGAAATAACGAGCCGTAGGCCCCGGCTACACGCGGTCTGCCGCCGGCGGAGTCCTTTAAGATAGCCGATACATAAGGCGCGCTCCTAAATGGCTCGTCCCTTGGTGGAAGACCATTGGGGGCGATAGTATCCATAAAAAAAGCAGAGCCGAAAAAGACAATAAGGGCAAGAAGAGTAAAAATAATCTTATTCCTGAATAAGAAGGAGACGGCAAGGAGCCCTACACCAAGAGGAACCCACTTCATGGTAAGGGTCTCAACGGCATAACCCCTCGGCACAGACCACCAGAGCTCTACAACGGCAAGTATTAAGAGGGCGTATATGTTCTTCTTCTCATCCTTAAAAAAATAAGTAAGAGAGAAAGCAGCGCCGAGGGTGATAAGGGTAACAAGGGAGCCTGAGATAATTGAGGGGAAGACAAAGGGGCGCATGGCGTCATTAAAGACATCGCCCCTGTGAAAGAATATACTAAGAGAGGGTAGGAATGAATAAATTACATATAAGACGGCGATAATACCTGCGGCGAGGATAAAGGGCACGCCAGTTGGCAGGAAAAATGTCTTTTTCTCACGCGCCCCCTCGTCATCACCAGAAGAAGTAAGATAGACCTCAATAAGCTGCAGACCAAGCGCAGCGGCCACTGCTATGGAGAATACCCATAGAGGCCCCGCCCAGCGAAGGTTCCATAACATATCAAATACCGGCGCTTTATCCAGCAGGATAAATGGCCAGATACCCGTGTTCTTAAGGAGCAAGAATGCGGCGACAAAAATAAAAAAGAAAAAATTCGCCCTCTGGGGCAGTTTTTTTCTAAGGGGGCTTATAAAGATCCCCGAGAGTATGAGAAATAGAGGAAGAACACCTGTGTAACCGCCGAGGTTGTCCCATAGGCCGTTAATAGGGAGAAAGGTAAAGTAGCTCCCAGCCGCCTTGGCGAGGTGGCTTGACCCCTTGATGGTATGAGGGTTTAGGGGAAAGTACGAGAGCGTCGGCGTTAAGACGTTAAAGAGTGCGTGCCAGTCAAGGAGTCTCTCCGTATCTGCTGCACCGCCGGCGCGGCCTATATATGAGCCCCCTCTTACAAGCTCGACAAATAAGATAATAAGGGGCGCGCTCATGGCAAGGCCCGTTATAAAGGCGATAATAATACGGGGTACTGTCTTAATGCCTCCTGCTATGCCCTTAGTCGTTACTGTCCTGAAGATATAGTATAGAGCCGCCAGAGCCAGACAATAAAGAGCCGTCTCGGGCTGCCCGGCAAGAAGCGTAAGGGCAACGGCAATCGCGGCAAAGACTATCTTCACCCTCACCCAACGAGCCCCGGGCGCACCCCTTGCGAGGAGCTCCACGGAGAGCAGGAGCACAGGAAGGGTCATGGCGGTATTGGTAAGCTGTTCGAGGCTGATAAACCACGTAAAGACGCCGGAGAACATATAAAAAAGCCCTCCGGCAAAGGCGCTAAATGATGTGCCGCCGCAAAGGGAGCTTATGAATAAATAAGTGAAAAAACCCGCAATAAGGAGCCTGCCCAGTAAAAAATAATCCCACGTCCATTCCGGACTCAGGTCCTCGGCTATCTGGTATGGGAAAAAAACACGCGTGGAGTACTGCGCCGCAAGGGGCGTACCTCCGCCCTGATAAGGGTTCCAGAGGGGCACCTTACCCTCCCTGTACATATCTCCTACGAGTTTATTAACTGGCGCCTCGTAGTATACAGGTGTTGCCATGTCTACATTAAAAGTATTAAGAGGTGTACGGCCCTTCTCACCATAGACGCCTCTTGACGTTACACCGTGAGGCTGATAGAGAGAGGGTACAAGGCTCTTACCGCTAAAAAAAACAGGAGAATAAAAGGCCGCTATGAGCAGGGCGTAGATGATAAATACAAGGACATGGTTCTTAATACCTGTATTATTTTCGCTGGTGGATGCAGTCATTTCAATAGGTTAGCCCCTTATACCGAGGCCTGCCTCCCTTCTGCCGTAGGTGCCAAGGACTCTTTTAAGTATCCCGAGGGTTGTACTTGCGATGTAAATACACCTGTTTTCCATAATCTTAATCATCAAAAGCGTCTCCAAACCCGTCAGAAATAGACGTGAAAAGGCCCTGCTTTTTTACAACTTCGCCGCTCATTAAACCCTTCCAAGTTAATCAGATACAAGGGTCAAAAGCAAGCCTTTATATAATAAAAGGGGGCCAATCTTCCACTCATAAGAGCAGCTTTTACATGAATCAAGGCCTGCACTCTGTCACCTGAGAGAGACTATACCTCTTTGATATACTCCAAGCGGCCTTACCAGCTGCCCCCGCTTTAAGGGCCCTGCCTTGGGGATTCTTTCAGGGCGTATAGAGCGAAGCCATTTGCTGAGAAGAGACGTGTGGTATGGTGGTTGAAAAAATCCACTACGACCTTTTTTTCCATCTCACTGAAGTTATCGTTAATGAACTTCTCCAGGAGTCTCTCATGGATAAAGAGGTGTGTGGAGCCCGTAGTTATAAACTTTTCAAGAAGATCCCCGCCCCTTGATGAGGTCTTGATAAAATGCCTGAGCAGCCCCCCTTCCCTGCCGCTGTAGTAATAATCCCTCTCCCAGTAATACCCCCTGTCGCCTGTAAATAGAAACATAACCAGGGCATCTGAGGGTAATGTCCTGTTCGCGTACCTTAAAGTCTTATAATCGGGGAGCCTCTTCTCGAGGTATTGCTCTCTGGTCTCCGCGCCGCCAAGATATGCCAATGGGGTATATCTCTTGTATAACCCCGTTATATAAACAGCATCAAAGACAACAAGGGCCGCCATAAGCAGGAGAGCAACGCCGGCGAGTTTTGGCAGAGCGCGCAGATTCCTGAAACCCAGAACCACGAGAATAACAATAATCGGGAGTATGGGAAGCAAGTACCTTGTCACAAGGTCAACGGCAAAAAAGGCTAATACAAAAAAGAGGATCGAGAAAAGGGCAAGAAACCTTATACTCCCGTCCCTCTCTCTTCTTCTAAAGAAGGCAAGAGGGATAAAGGCGAGGTAAAGAGGGTTCAGAACACCGTCAAACCATTGGATGGAGTTGTCTTTACCCTCCCAGAAGATACGAAGCGGCAGGAGCAGAAGGTCAAAGGCCCCCTCCCTGTAGAGGACAATGCGCTTTGCCAGCGGAGACATGGCGCCGTTTATATGAACCCCCTGCCCCGCTGCAATGGAGTGCATGGCGCTGCCCCACAGCGGATAGAAAGGGTTGCCGCACCAGATATAGTTTCTTACAAGCCAGGGAGAAAAGATTAAAATGGCAATCGCCGAGAAAATAAAAGCGGCCTTTATAGCCCCAACGGAGTCCCTCCTCTCCTTCGAGTAAACGTAGAGGATGAACATGGTGATGAGAAAGCAGCTTAATAGGGCGTTATACTTGGAGCCGAGAGCGAGCCCCATGGAGACGGCGGAGTAGAGGAGCCACCGTGTATCAAAGCCCTCATCTCGCCACTTGAGAGCAGCGAAGAGAGCGAGTGTAGTAAAAAAAGTACTCCCAAGATCGATGTAAGCCATACGCGAGAGGTTGGCCACAAGAGGGGTGGCGAGGTACAATAAGAGTCCAAGCAGTGCGTAGGTACGCCCGGAGCCAGGCAAGAGGTAGAAGTATACGAGCAGGCCTGTAAGCACGGCAAAGCCCAGATGGATGAGTCTCGGAGCGATATCGCTGCCAAAGGCGAGAGGTATCATGTAAAGCATATCGATATTCAGGGGAAGGTACGAGAACCCCATGAAGGGTATCTCGTAAATGCGTCCCCTTGCAAGATACAGTTTAGGCAGAGCGAGATGCTGGATAAGCTCGTCCCTTACAGTAGGCGGCAGGAGGGCCAGGGCCATGAGAACAATAATGAGCAAGACCGTAAGGGCCGCGAGCATTATGTCAAGTGAGGAATATGGCAGAGAGAGAGCGCCTGAAGAGTCTGCGGCGCTCCGGCGGCGGATGAAAAAGATGAAAAAAACGAGAGCGGCGGCGAGGGCGGCGGCGATATACAATGGAGAAATGAGTCCGAGGTGGCCGAGAAAAAAGAGCAGTATGCTCAACAGACCGAGGGCAAAACCGGCCTTATAGATATCTTCGAGACTAAACATGCTTTTTTTCCCTGTGATTAAGTAGCGTCAGAGGAGGTATAAGATCTCTCGTGAATATGAAGACACTTCTGCAGGAAGTCCTGTCTCTCTTATTTTATTAGAGAATAGAGCGGCCGCAGGTCTTGCACTTTTCCATCTCCAAAAATCTCTGCAGATACTTATGAACCACTGTAACAAAGGTAGCGTGACTCCACGTAAGGGGCGATACAGAGAGGGGCTCGTTAGTATAGGGGTTTATCTGCTCTGATAATACACCGCTTGGAAGCGCCCTCTTTGCCGTCCACTTTAATACATCAAGGGCCTTATCGAGGCCCGCCTTATCACTTGCCGCGTCCACATAATACCATGCCGTCCAGAGTGTTGTTATAAACCAGGCATTACCTGTAACAGCGTCGCTGCCGCGGTAATATCCGTCATTCTCATAACGGGCGAGACCGCCCGATGGCGTCTTCAGGTGAAGCTTATCATAAACCTGACTCATGGTGCCTGCAACCATATTATCACCAGGTTCATAAGCCCCGAAGGCAAAAGTACCAAAGAGGCTCGCGTCAATAGTATTATCTACAGAGGTAACCTTACCGCCCCGCATTCTAATCATCCTCGCAAAGCGCCCCTCGTCGTGAAGATAGAGGTACTTACCCATAGCCTGTCTCATGCGCGACGCCGCCTTCTCATACTCATCTGCCTTAGCAACTTCACCAAAGGCGCGTGTAAAGGCGGAGGCGGCCATAAGGCCTCCGTAAACAGCAGATACGGTAAAGGTATGTATGCCGTGAGACTCCTCCCATAGATCATAACTCGGAAGGGGAAGCCCGGTAAGGTCGTCACGAAAGGACATCATCATATCAGCGGCTCTTTTTATAAGAGACCTGTAAAGGGGTTTTATAAACTCAATATCCTTATACTTCTCGTAATGAAACCACAGGGCCCATAGCACAAGGGCCGTCTCGTCTTCCTGAATGGGCAGCTGCGCCTCGCCCTTAAGTATCCAGGGATGCCATGAGCTCGCGGGAGTTCCTGAGGGGTTATATTTATGCAGGAAAAAACCCTCTTTTTCTATAAGCTTAGCGGCTAAAGCAAAGAAACGCCTTGAAATCTCAGGATAACCTGCGAGATCAAGGGCGTAGGCGCAGAGAGCGCCGTCACGGGGCCACATATAGCTGTAAGTATCACCGTTAAAGGCCAGGTTATCAGAGTCGTTAGCAGCGATTATACTGCCGTTGTCATCTATCTGCGTGCGCATGAGAAGAAGACTTCTGCGATAGAGGGAAGATACCTCGTCAGGTAAGAGACCGAAATTAAGGTTCTCCTTACTCGCCCATAGCTTCCAGTAATCAGAGGTGCGCTGTAGGATACGCTCCGGTGTCTTGGCCATGACCTTTGTATTAAGTGCCGTCACCTCGCCAAGGCTCATGCCGGCGCATATCCAGTAAAAGGCCGAGCTGCTTTTCCCCGCTCCGAGGCTCTTGTGAATAGAGACTACTGAGTCAACACTACCCTGGGAAATAGGGTTGCCGCTAAGCTCACCGTCTTCTGCGTCCTTCCATGTGCCCTTATGACGTCTGTACCCTTTCTTACCTGTTGCAAAATGCCTGACACCAAAGATGTCATCAGAGAAGATATTAATGAGAAAATACCGCTTGTCCTTATAATGGACTACGGAGCCGGATTCCGGCCGAAAGACAGCCGTATCGCCTACTGCGTTGCCGTAGATATGAAAGTCGTGAGCAAAAAAGACTCTTACGTCAGCAGTTGTCTGAGAGGTATTGGTAATGGTAAGTTTTCTAAGAAAAATATTCTCATGAAAGTCCACTATATCATTAAACTTTATGATAATACCGAGAGCTTTGTTCTCAAGCCTAACATTCGTGACCATTGTATCGTCAAGGTAGTCAAGAGAGACCTCCCAGTCGTCAGGTATCCAGCTAAAGGCCCCGTTCACCCAGACTCCCAGCCTGAATGGATCCGTGCCCGTATGGTTCTCCTGACCTACATGGGGATAGTAGAAGTCTCGAAGCTGATAATCCCTGTCAAAGGTAACGAGGAGCCGACCGTTGCCAACAGGTACATCACGGGCCATGAGAGTACGTCTCCATTTTTTAAAAAAAAGCTCCTCTCGTATCACCCCACAAGACAGGGAGGTTCGGAAAGAGACTTTAAAAACTCTTAATCCTGTATAATTCTGCGTATTCGGGCCTGAGTCTCCTGCACGCCCTCAACACCTGTATTTAGTATATGACAGCTCGCCGTACTAAAGAGACGGCCAAAAAAGGCCTTCTGCAGCTCCGGCCGTTTCACAAGGAGATAGGGGTTGTAAAAAGACTCGTAGCTAAAGTCCCCTACGTTTGCGCCGGCCCCTGATAAGACCTGATACCGGCCTTCCTCAAGTACCTCAACGGCCTCCTCGGAGCTTAGCTTCACCTCGGCGGGAGACTCCTTATCACGGCGAAGCAGTATAACGGCGTGTACATCTGCCTCGGTGACAAATTTGCCCGCTCCCCCTATCCACTCAGGGTCAAGTATGGCGCGCGAATTGCCAAAGGAGGTAAAGTCATCATCCTCGACGTTCTCACACTTGCACCTACCGAGTATTGCAGTAAGCTCAGGAAAACTATCGACCATATCTGTCCGAAGATAATACTTGCGCTCCGATATATATGCCCTCGCTCCGCAACTCCCGTAGCGCACGAATATCCAGTCGTCTGAGTGTACAAGACCATCTGGCAGCTGCATAAGCCCCCACGTATGGGTACTCTTCCCCGTACCCGTAGGGGCTATGATTACAACGCCCTTACCGCCAACAACGGCACATGAGCCGTGTATAGAGTGCACGTCGTGCTGAGTCTCAAGCAAATCAGCGGCTATACCGAGGGCCCATGACTTGCACTGACCGTAGTACTCTGTATTGATAAAAATAGCCGTCTTTGTGTCGTGATGATAATAAGCGCACGGTTCCTCACCCTCTACGCCCATAACAGCATAGAGTCTGCCATGAGGCAGAGCGCCGCAACCGCCTGAGGCGGGGTACCAGTTCTCAACCCAAAAATCGTTTAGATGATAAGAATTAGTCTTTAACTCGATGCTGATACCGTGGATATCGGCCTTCCAGTGATAGGACTCGAACCCTTCACTTAATTTCGCCTCGGCGATAGCCACGAGCTCGTCTCTTCTCTTTAAATCTATCTCCTTATCAGAGCCTACCCTCTTCTTCTCAGCTGTAATACAATTAGTCAGCATATTAAGATTAACCTCCATAAATTGTTAAAAAAGATGGGGAGAATCAAGATGAGAACTGTCGCGAGATGAGACTAAAAAACAACGAAAGCTCTTAGTGAAGAGAGCGTTTTTTTAAGTTCTAAGCTTATAGTGTAATATACATCAACGCCGATACCTCGCGCGGCGCCGAGGCATTAGGAAAACTTACCCATATTGCTGAGAAACCCGCCTACGGCAGTTCTTACCATGGCGCTGATACTCCAGCGCTGACCAAGTTTATCTTTATACTCCTCGGCGAGTTCTCTTAGCGCCTCTATCTGATCTACCTCGAGCATAAGGGAGATCTTTTTTAGTTCTTCGTCACAGCAATGATGACTACCTTGTGCGCTCATTATCAACACTCCTTAAGAGGCCTGACCTGGCCTTCTTTTATTTTCTTTGCCGCCGCTTTGACGCACTCCTCTTTTATCGCCTTGTGCTTGTTAATCGTATCAATAACCTCATCGGCATCATCTGTGACCTTTATTATTTCAAGGTCTTTGGCAGAGATCGTATTATATTTAAACATGGTACTATGCATAAAATCAATAAGGGGATTCCAGTACTCACTGCAAAAAAGTATTATAGGCAGAGGGAATATCTTATGCGTCTGAATAAGGGTAAGTGCCTCGAAAAACTCATCGAGGGTGCCGAATCCGCCGGGCATACAGAGATATGCCATAGCGTACTTTACAAACATGACCTTTCTCGCGAAAAAGTACCTGAAGTTAAGAGAATGAGTCTGATACTGATTAGGGGTCTGCTCCATTGGCAGGTTGATATTAAGCCCTACAGAGAGGCCTCCGTTCTCATAGGCTCCCTTGTTTGCCGCCTCCATAATACCGGGGCCGCCGCCGGTGATAATAGTATACCCTTCTTTTGAGAGTAGTCCGGCTATGGACTCTGTTTTTTTGTAAAATTTATCTTCCGGCGTTGTCCTTGCCGAGCCGAATATGGATACCGCGGGGCCTATATCGGAGAGTTCGTCAAATCCCTCGATAAACTCGCTTAATATCCTGAAAATGCGCCACGTCTCCTTGCCCTTAAGGTCTTCCACCATTCTCTACTCCCATTCTATTGTGCTCGGCGGTTTTGAGCTGATATCGTAGACCACCCTGTTTACTCCCCTCACCTCGTTTATAATCCTCGTGGACATAGACTCAAGTACCTCGTAAGGCAGGCGCGCCCAGTCTGCCGTCATACCGTCTACGCTCTGAACGGCGCGAACGGCCACTGTGTTCTCATAAGTCCTCTCATCACCCATAACACCAACGCTCTTAACAGGCAGCAGTACTGCAAAGGACTGCCAGACCTTGTTGTAAAGCCCTGCGGCCTTTATTTCCTCAAGCACTATGGCATCGGCCTCTCGAAGTATAGCGCACCTCTCACCTGTAACGCCGCCGATAATTCTTATTGCAAGTCCCGGGCCCGGAAAGGGGTGACGCTCTACCATCTCTGTGGCCATACCAAGTTCACGGCCAAGTTCGCGCACCTCGTCCTTAAATAACTCACGGAGGGGTTCTATAAGTTTAAAGCGCATATTCTTCAAGAGCCCGCCTACGTTATGGTGGCTCTTTATCGTAGCGGAAGGCCCTTTTGTAGAGACGCTCTCAATTACATCGGGGTAAAGCGTGCCCTGAGCAAGATAAGCGGCGTCCTTAATGGAGCGGGCCTCACGCTGAAATAGACGTATAAACTCGTTGCCGATTATCTTACGCTTACGCTCGGGGTCGGCGACATTACGAAGACGCTTTAAAAAAATCTCCGAGGCGTCTACGCAGCGCAGATTCATCTTAAAGTTTTTTCTAAGGGCCTTTGCCACTGCAACGCCCTCTCCCTTACGAAGCAGACCGTTGTCAACGAAGATACACGTAAGCTGACGACCTATGGCCTTATGTACAAGAAGGGCCGTCACAGAGGAGTCAACACCGCCGCTTATGCCGCAGACAACACGGTCTTTACCTACCCTGGCCCGTATCTCCTCTATACTGGAGTCGATAAAGGAACTCATCGTCCAGGCGGGTTTAACGGAGCATATATTAAAGAGAAAATTGCTGATAACCTTTGCGCCTTCCTCGCTGTGAACTACCTCAGGGTGAAACTGCACGCCGTAGATGCCTTTTTTCTCATGGCCAATGGCAGAGTAGGCGGAGTTATCGCTGCGCGCTATAGCCCTGAACCCAGCGGGAAGTTTCTTTATCTTATCTCCGTGACTCATCCATACACGGAGTTTTTTCTTCCGAATACCCTTAAAAAGGTCTTTTTTATCACTGATGATAAGGTCGGCTCCGCCGTACTCATGCTTACCGCTTTTTTCTACAACTCCGCCAAGGAGGCGCGCCGTAAGCTGCAGGCCGTAACAGATGCCAAGTACGGGCAGACCAAGCTCAAATATCTCTTTACTTATAAGGGGGGCCTTTTTGCCGTAAACACTTGCAGGGCCGCCTGAGAGTATAATACCAGCTGGCTTGAAGGCCTTTATAGTAGATATTTTCGTAGAGTATGGGTGTATCTCGCAGTAGACCCTGGCCTCGCGAATGCGCCTCGCGATAAGCTGTGTGTACTGTGAGCCAAAGTCGAGTATTAGAATCCTGCCGGAATGAATGTCCATAATCACCTTTTAAGGGTATTTTTTTTTGGTCTCTTTAATGGTGGGCAGAGCCCACCCTACAAGTTATTTGATGCTCTGTACGGGCCGCTGGTTTTCTTTGTCATACTTTTTTTTCTAAAGCAACAGGGGAGCAAGATGGATATTAAGTGAACTTAAAATAATCCCCACTTTGGTTTTCTTTGTCTTACTTTCTTTTTTCTAAAAGAAAGTAAGTGTGCCTTTGTCTATTTTCTCTTAAAAAGAGAAAATAGACTACACGTGGAGCTTATAGTTCGGCGGCTCCTTTGTCATCATGACGTCATGGACATGAGACTCTCGAAGGCCTGATGCGGAGATGCGCACAAAACTCGCCTTTGTGTGCAGCTCAGGTATGGTCTTTGAGCCGCAGTACCCCATGCCGGCCTTGAGGCCACCAACGAGCTGATAAATCGTTGCGCTAAGGGGGCCTTTGTGGGGCACAGAAGACTCGATGCCCTCTGGAACAAGCTTAAGTTCGCTCTCAACATCTTCCTGAAAGTATCTATCTTTACTGCCTTTTTTCATAGCCTCAATGGAGCCCATGCCGCGATATACCTTAAAGGTTCTGCCCTGATAAAGCACTGTCTCGCCAGTACTCTCGTCTGTTCCGGCAAAGAGCCCGCCTATCATAACAGTAGAGGCTCCGGCGGCTACGGCCTTTGTAATATCACCTGAGTACTTAATGCCGCCGTCTGCGATAACGGGAATATTTTTTTTATTTGCCTCTTTAACTACCTCGAAGACAGCCGTTATCTGCGGCACACCTATGCCTGTAACAACCCTTGTGGTGCAGATGGAGCCCGGGCCGACGCCAACTTTTAAGGCATCTACGCCTGTCTTCATGAGGGCCACGGCGGCCTCACTGGTAGCGATGTTGCCTGCGATAAGCTCGCACTTAAAGTTCTTTTTTGTATCCTTAAGGGCATCAAGGACGCCTTTACTGTGACCATGTGCCGTATCAAGGACAATGCAGTCTGCCCCGGCCTTTATAAGTGCGTCTACCCTCTCCTCTCTGTCAAAAGAGACGCCAACTGCCGCGCCTACACGAAGCCTTCCCAGTTTATCCTTACAAGACCTTGGAAATCTCTGACGCTTCTCAATATCCGTCACTGTAATAAGGCCCTTCAGACGGCCTTTGGCGTCTGTAAGGGGCAGTTTCTCTATCCTGTGCTTGTGGAGTATGTCCTTTGCCTTCTCTATAGATGTGCCAGACCTTGCCGTAACAACGTCTTTTGTCATTATCTCTGATATTTTCTTTGTAGGGTCTGACTCAAAACGCAGATCTCTGTTAGTAAGTATGCCTACGAGGAGATTATCCTTTACGATTGGGAAGCCTGATATGTGCTCTTCACTCATTATCTCCAGGGCGTCTCGCACCATCTGGTCGGGGTGCAGGGTAAGAGGGTTCTTAATAACAGCAGACTCGAATTTCTTCACCTTGTCTACCATAGCGGCCTGCTCTGCCACGGTAAGGTTCTTGTGAATAAAACCGAGGCCGCCCTCCTGTGCGATAGCGATAGCCATGCGCCAGCCCGTAACAGTATCCATGGCGGCGCTTACAAGGGGGATATTAAGGCGGATGCTATTTGTAAGGCGTGTAGATGTATCTACGTCTCTTGGCAGTATTTTTGAGTAAACAGGCTCAAGAAGCACATCATCAAAGGTCAGCGCCTCTTTCAGTCTCAGGGAATCCATATCAGTGTACCTCCGTCTGGTCCATTTTCTCTATTATAAGGCCCTCAAGGAGCCCCGCGTCACTTACCTTTAGAGCAGAGAAGCCAAAGGCCTCCAGTACAATAAGTGTTATAGCCGCTCCGGGAATAATAAGGTCTTCCCTGCCTTTTTCAAGCATTAGGAGTTTTTCTTTTTCTTTAATAGTAAGGCCCGATAAATATCTATAGTAATACTCTATACGTTCTTTAGTAAGTGTATAGTTGTTTATCTTATCTCGCTCGTACTCCGCAAGGTCTTGGTCAAGGGCGGCAAGGGTGGTGATAGTGCCAGCCGTACCGATAAAGTCCGCTTTTAGGGCTTCGCCGTATTGGGCAATGTCTACTCCATCTCGCCCCATAACTGACATAAAACCCTCGATTACCCCCTTTATCTCCCCTTCCATGCCTCTTAACTGGGACTCGGCAGGGGGGTCGCTCCTAAAAAACCTCTCCGTAAGAGAGACAACGCCCATCTCCAGACTCCATGCCCCAAGTGATTTACCGTTAAGAGTAGCGACAAACTCCGTACTGCCGCCGCCTATGTCCATTATAAGAGAGCGCCGAGGCTGAGGTCTGATAACTGAGCTGACACCAAGAAGGGTGAGGCGCGCTTCCTCAAGGCCGTCTATAACCTCTATCTCAAGACCGGCCCTCTCCTGCACACTACTTAGAAACTCCTCCCTATTGACGGCCCTCCTGACAACGCTTGTGGCAACGGCCCCTACGTCTGTAACTCCGTAGTCTCGAATAAGAGCAGCAAAGCCGCTAAGAGCGCTTATGCTTCGCTCCATAGCATCTTGTGTCATACCCTCTTCAGGGGTGTAGCCCCCGCCGAGCCTTGTTATAGCCCGTTTATACAAGAGAGGGGCAAGACGCCCATTAGAATCTTTCTCAGCAATAAGGAGCCTCAGCGTATTCGTGCCTGTATCAATAGAGGCGTACTTCATATTTTTTTACTTGCCTATGCCGCTCTTATAATCCTCGGCATAACTTATATAATTATTAGCAGATTGCTTTATTCGTTCTAACTCGTCAGGGCGAAGGTCACGCCTCACTCTCGCGGGTGTTCCAAAGAGCAAGGTTCCCGCAGGGGCCTTTGTTCCCTCTGTTACCACGGAGCCCGCGCCGATGATGCAGTCCGAACCGACCTCCACGTCATCAAGAAGTATGGCGCCCATACCGATAAGGCAGCGGCTATTAATAACACATCCGTGAAGCACTACATTATGGCCTACTGTAATATCATCGCCGAGGACAAGGGGGTAGACGCCCTTTGTAACATGAAGGGTGCAGTTGTCCTGCACATTCGTCCTATTGCCTATCCTTATGTAATGTACATCGCCTCGAACTACGGAATTAAACCATACGCTGGAGTACTCCCCTATATGGACATCTCCGATAATTCGGGCGCTATCCTCTATAAAGGCGCTCTCATGAATGGAGGGACGGATATTTTTATACTTTAGTATCAAGCTTAAACCCCGCAAGTCTCTTTAATTGTCTGAATATAACAAAATTCTCAGTCATTCACAAGCCTTATGCCCCATAAGACTTACTCATCGAGAATTATCACGGCATCCCCACTCTCAAGTCTTTCCAAAAAACAGCGAAGAGAGAAAAGAGTGAGCAAGGAAAGCAGGCAGAGGGTTCTTGCATTGACGGTGCAGTCAGGCATTGCCAGTCAGTTAATAAAAAATTATGGTTCGGACCGGCTGGTACCATTTTTTTGTAGGAGCTTGCTATAGCCACCTCGACATAGACTGTCAATATGACGCATACTCAGAATCAAAATATTGTCACCGATAAAACCCTTTAAATTCAATGTGTTGACATTTATTGCCGGTAGCCCCATGCTCTTAGAGACAAGAAAATGACAATAATTGTCGTTTTTTTCTTGACAGATGCTATATCGTTTGCTATCTTCTTATCAGAATTGTTAGTAGTCTTTGAGGCACGGGTGAGGCTGCGACAAATTCCGACCCTACATTTGAAGTATCCGTTAAAATCGTCTGACTTTAAGGCGAGCAACTAAATAACGGACGTGTCGCCTTTTCAAGATGACAACGACGGAAGCACAACTCTCTTTTTCCGTTCTTTGTTATTTAATATAAATAGCATACTAAGCAACTCTCACTCTCACACTCTAAACCAAAACTAATAAGGAGAGATAGATGAAACCCAATATCATTTATCAAGGTAAAAAACTACCTGTGCTTATGGCCTTTATTACTGCCATGGTAGTTTTTCTCGCCGCAGGTAGCGCAAAGGCGGTCTGCTACCCCACGGCTGCCGAGATACCTACTGGTGTAGCTACAGTGAGCATTTCGGGATCAATCTTTACCGGAGCAATGGATCCCATTACCAGCCTTCCCAAACCACCCCCCGGGGCCGGAGCAATTACAGGCGCCAAGGTCATGGTACAGAACATGCACCACGGCGGCCCATTTGAGTGCTATGCCGCAGTTACGGGCAGCACCTATGAGGCCTTTGTACCCGTTCCTGCCACAGGCAAGAACGAGTATGTCGTTATGTTCACCGCAGCTAATCACGGCCTCACAAGCCGTGAATTTACCGTTCTGCCGGGAGCTACGGCACCTATGATACAAGACGCGGCGCTTCCGCCCGTAGACCACCTTACAGGCGAGAGCCCACGGGGCAACATGCTCCTTTACGCATTTGTTGATAAATACGTAAACGGCGAAGATGACTACCCCGATGACCCCGCTTTAAGCGGTTTCACCTTTTATATCTTTGATGAAAACGGCAAATACGAGACACAGGGCACAACAGGTACGCAGACAATGGCAGAGATGCCTGTTGGGGCCGGACCTGACATAAACGGCCTTTATTACTTTAAAGGTCTAAAGCCCGGCGAGCATAAGATAATGGGCCTGCCCGCTAACGTCTCACCTGATTTTGATGTAAACGGCGACCCCCTCATGGATTGCCATATCTCCCCCACAAGGGCCGACTCAGGAAACGGCTGGTTCTGGGCAGCAACAGAAGAGGGCACGCAGTGCTGGGGAGCAGTACTTCGCCCCAACGACCCCGGCACAATACTTGGCGCTTACCTTGCCTGGTTTGCCATGATACCGAACATAGGTCAGATGCCCGCGCCTGCGGCCGGACCAGGTGGTATTATTCCTCCCACGTCAACAGTATCTGGCACACTCTGGGATGCTGACGGTACGGATCCCCTTGAGGTTCTTGACCCCCTTGAGGTCCCCCAGATATGCAACTACGACGTTCAGGGCGAGCTCTGTGTCTCTTACGACACGGGATTCCACCCCGGTGATGGTCAGAGGGGATCTTACTACAACTATACAGACCACGGTGTCTTTAGTGCAGTAACACCTGCACCTACAAATCC
Source organism: uncultured Thermodesulfobacteriota bacterium (assembly GCA_964510775.1). GTDB lineage: Bacteria > Desulfobacterota > GWC2-55-46 > GWC2-55-46 > JADFVP01 > JAJRZX01. The sequence continues at coordinate 31,120 of CAZEBZ010000004.1, read as the reverse complement.
AGTTGAAGACTGTGTTTGGGCCAACAATACCATGCCAAACGGTTTTGTCGTACTCTGGGATCAGAATGGTCTTCCTAACGATACCATTTTAGCTACCGCCCTTGCAGGTACAGACGGCACTTACAGCTTCCAGAACGTACCTCCGGGAAATTACAAGATATTCTCCGTAGATACTCGTAACGATTACGTCTGGGAAGAGACACAGTTAACTGTTCAACCGAATATAGATCTACCTAATGTAGACTTAATCATCCCCCGCTTCTTTGCGAGGGCCAATGGTTATATCATAGACGACACACCTGCAGGCGCACCTGTTCCTGCTCCCGCAGCTATGCCAGGTCTTGATTTATCTCCTCCAGTTAACATGAACGGAGTAAAGGTAGATATACGCCTTACAGACGGCAGTGTCTGGAAACATTCCATCGCCGCTGTAGGCAGCAGCACCGCCGAGGGCGAGACACCACGCGACGGCTTCTTTAACTTCGACGAGCTTCCCGAGGTTGAGGTTATGGCGCATTTAAGTGTGGATCTCACATCACTGCCAATTACCTACAGAGGCACCATGACAAATGAGTGCTTCCCTGACCCGGCATCTACGCCATTAGCACCTCTGCCGGATATATGTGAGAACTATGACCTTAGCAACAGGGACATAGGCTGGTTCACAGGCAACTACAGAACCAACCTTCACATTGAGCGTATACCAGCTGGTGTTGGTGAGATCATAGGCTCAGTATATAACGACCACCTGACCTTTGACCCAACAGACGGAGTAATGAAGGGTAACGGATACCTTGACGAAGGTGAGGACAAGCTCCTTACGGGAGTAACTGTAAACCTCCGTGATGCCTTTACACACGCTATTGTCGCCACAACGACAACAGGCGTATATGAAGAAGCTCGCGCCGGAAGACAGGGGCATATAGCCGCTTACACTCCAAAAGCGTTTATCCCTTCCGACGAGTTCTGCCCACTTGGCATCGGTCCAAACTCCGGCCTGATGATATACCTGAAGGGAGACCTTGAGGTTGATGAGTGGGGCGGTATATACAAGGGCCCGAGATTTGGCCAGTATGAGTTCAGAGATGTCGCGCCAGGCAGTTACATTGTAGAAGCAGTGCTTCCTGCCGGCTTCTCAGCCTCACCCGCTACAAGCGATAGTCGTACCATAACAGTAACAGGTGGACTGAGAAATGATGTTAACTTTGGCGCCAGTACCCAGGTTGCCCTCGCGGGCGAGATTGAGGGCGGTGTCTTTGACGACGTAAATATCGACCTCTTCCACCAGAGCATACTCTGGCTGGAGAAACAGGGTATCCCTCATCTGCCCGTAGGTATCTACGACTATCTTGGATACAAGCTCGGAGCAGGCGAGATGGGTCACCCCCGTTGCTATGCTGCACAGCCTCCTGCATCACTCTGGGACCCAGTAGCACTGCCTGGAGTTGCCGTAGGCCCATGCCCTGCAGGCGAGGACTTCCCTCAGAATCCTGAGGTAGAGAGGCGTTCCGCGCCTGGAGTACATATCTACATGGCTAACGACTTAACACTTCCGGGCTACAGGGCCGATTTTGCACCACTTGCCCTTAACTACGAGTTTGGCCAGGGTAAGTTCAAGTTCGAGGCCGACTGGTCCCTTCTTCCGCTAACACCAGTACCTGCCGTACTTGGAGTTGGTGAGGCTCCAGCCCTGCCGGTGAACCCGCCTGTAATCGTAGGCGGCGCTCCTCAGGCAATGAACTACGGACCTTACGGCTCTTTCAGGAACGCCGTTTATACGGCAAGTGACTCCCTGAATGTACAGCTTACAGGTGGCAACATGAACTGGAAGAACAATAAAAAGATCAGAAGGTACGCAAAGAAACATCCGGGCATGAAAAAATACCTGAAGAAACACGGTATGACGAAGTTAGCCCGTCAATGTTTGACTGGCATTAGCAATAACGCAACAGTCAAGAAAGAGATGGCAACTGCCAACAACAACCCTTATGTCCTAACAGGCATAAACTTCGGTGCGGCACAGGGTAACTCCACAGTGTCACTGAGCGGTCAGAAGCTCAAGGTAGTATCATGGAGCGATACCTCCATCACTGTGAACATCCCAGTTAACGCCATACCGGGACCGATGATAGTAGCCACCACAAACGGTCCTTCAAACAGCACCTTCATAGACCTTGCTACGATTGGAGCTACGGCTCAATGGACGGCTGACCTTGCCGCACATAGCGTATATGTTGACGCCAGCGCATCAGTTGGAAGCGGAGATGGAAGCAAGACCGCGCCTTACGCTACAATCACCGAGGCCTTGAACAACCTGCCTACCGTAAGACCTGCTTACGTAATGGTAGCGCCGGGCTCATACAACGAGAACGTCCATATCACAAGCTCTGATATACAGATCATAGGCTCAGGTCCCTTCGAGTCAATGATGGACGGTATCGTTGTAGAAAACATGAACCCCATAGGTATTACCTCATCAGGATCCTTCACCGGTTCAGGAGGCGCAGTCTTCTTCATCGGTCAGGGCGGAATGAGCGGAGCCGTAAACAACATCATGATAAGCGGCTTCACCATCACCGGAGGTTCCACAGGGGCTAATGGCGTAGGCGGCGGAATATTTGCCGACTATGGAAACAGAAACATAGACATCAACAACAATATCATAAGCCGCAACGGTGCTGAGTACGGCGGCGCCATCTGGCTGCACAAGTCAAACCACGATGTGCGTATATGGAGTAACCTCATCTCCGAGAACGGTAACTTCGGTGGTTACAGCGGCGGCATCAGCGTCAATGATGAGCCGGAGTACGGTACGCCTGACACATATGGCGCATACGACCACTATGAAGATGATGCACTCAACACAACACCTCCAGGAACGTATGAGATCTTCAACAATCTCATCTACCGCAACTACTCGCCTGATTACGGCGGTGGTATGGTCTTCTACGAGGTAAAGGATCATCTGAAGATCTACGGCAACATGGTACTGGAGAACAGGAGCGACGACCACGGAGGCGGTATATTCTTCGAGGACTCCGGCCCTGTTGACCTCTACGACAACGTCTTCATGCGTAACTTCGCAACAGACGACGGCGGCGCCGTAAGCTTCGAGGATGTAGGCGATAATATCTCTATCGTCAATATCTACAACAACCTCTTTGCCGAGAACATCGCCGATGATAAGAGCGAGAACTCCGCCCGAGGCGGTGCCCTCTCCTTCGATGATACGCTCCACGCCAGTGTGTACAATAACACCATCACCGGCAACATCGTAGCAGGTACCTTTGACCCCGTAGGCGGAGCCATTGACTCTGAGCGTCACGGACACGAGTACGACATAAACAGTCCGGCACCACAATGGCCCTACTTCAGTGATGTAAAGATATACAACAACATCATCTGGAACAACTGGCGTCTCTTCTACACCATCGCCGCCGGTGAGGACCTTGACTACCGCCAGGGCCAGAACTACCAGTGGAGTTTAGACAACATCCACGTAGACAACCCTGCTCTTAACCAAGCCTGGCATACGGACTACAACTCCGACACCATGATGATTAAGGAGTTCAACATAATCAATGGTGTTGTGAATGACCCGAATCAGCCAGGCAGACAGCACAATATAGATGCTGACCCGCTCTTCGTAAACGCAGCGGCGCAGAACTGGCATCTACAGAGCACTTCACCTGCAATCGGTACGGCGAAGTTTGTAAACGCTCCGCCTTATGATCTGGACTTCTTGTTCAGAGGTACTGACTGCGCAGCCGATATGGGCGCGCTGGAGTACAGGACATCTCCTGCCGAAGTTATCAGCATACCAACTGATCTCTTAGGAACAGTAGAGATGCCCCTACCAGGCTCATCGCGGCTAAGTGATAGACCAGCACCGCCGGCTCCTCTTCCGTAATGAGGCTCCGGTAACATAAAAAAGGGCTCTCCGCGGCCGCCTTTGGCCGCGGAGAGAATCCTTTTTTTAAAAAAAACTCAGCAATAAGAGCAAGACAATAAATTATTTTAAAAAAGTAAGACTGATTTATAGAGTTAAACTCCAAATATTAAAAAGACAGTCAACCCGGAGGGAGCCAAGTCATGAAAGCTTTACCTATAGGCGAATTATTCCTGAATGACGGGTTAATTGATGAAAAGATTCTCGCCGCCGCACTTGAAGAACAGGCCCGCACAGGCGAAAAATTAGGCGTCAGACTCGTAAAGCTCGGCTGCATTACCGAGCAAGACATGCTCCGAGTACTGAGTACTCAACTTGGAATTCCCTGCATCTGCCAGGAAGATTATCCCACATCCCCCCCTGCCCTTGAGACTGCGCCCTCACTAAAGTTCATGAGAAACTACAAGGTCGTACCCGTTAAAAAAAATAACGGCGTACTCACAGTGGCCGCGGCCGACCCCCTGAACCACATACCGACTGAGGCCTTTTCCTTCTCAACGGGCCTTGAGATAGATGTGGTAATAGGCTCTGAGACAGATATCCTCCAGGCCATAGAGAGTTACTACGGCGAAGGCCCTGTCACAATGGAGAAGATAATTGAGGATATTGACGAAAAAGATACCTCAAGCGACCTTGATATTGACGACGTAGAGCAGTTAAAAGACATGGCCCTCGAGGCACCTGTTATAAATCTTGTAAATATGCTTATTCGTAACGCCGTAGAGAGAAAGGCGAGCGATATTCACATAGAGCCATACGAGAACACCATACATATCCGCTACAGGGTAGACGGCATTATGCACGAGGTGGAGTCCATGCCAAAACGCCTCCACCCGGCCATATCCTCAAGAATAAAGATTATGTCCAAGCTCAATATCGCCGAGAGAAGACTTCCTCAGGACGGTCGGATAAAACTCCGGCTAAACGGCAAGGGCATTGACATTCGAGTCTCCATAATACCAACGCTTCACGGCGAGTCCCTCGTAATGAGACTCCTCGACCCTGACGGCGTAATGACACTGGAGTCCCTTGGTTTCTCAAAGGTAAAGAGAGACGCATTCTCCGCCATGATAAACCAGCCCCACGGCATGGTGCTTGTAACGGGCCCAACAGGGAGCGGTAAATCCACTACCCTTTACGCAACGCTATCAAAGATAGACATAACGAGTAAGAAAGTAATTACCATTGAGGATCCCGTAGAGTACAAGCTTGAGGGCATCAATCAGATACAGGTAAAGCCAAAGATAGGACTTACCTTCGGCAACGGCCTGCGCTCCATAGTAAGGCAGGATCCCGACGTAGTACTCGTAGGTGAGATAAGAGACGGCGAGACAGCGGATATAGCCATACACTCGGCCCTCACCGGTCACATGATTTTATCCACACTGCACACCAACGACGCCCCCGGGGCCGTAACACGCCTTATTGATATGGGCGTAGAGGGTTTCCTTATATCCTCAAGCCTGCTCGGCGTACTCGCGCAGAGGCTCGTACGAGTAATATGCGAGAACTGCAAGGTGAAAGACACCGCAGAGACAGAGCTTAGAAGGCGTATTGCCGATGAGTACCGCCGCATAAAAGACCTTAACGTCAAAGACATAGTGACCTACAAGGGCTCTGGGTGCAAAGAGTGCAGCAACACAGGGTACAGAGGCCGTACGGGACTATTCGAGCTAATGCTCGTTAACGACGAGATAAGACACCTTATAGTGGAAAAAAGCAGCTCTGACGTAATCCGGCAAAAAGCCATTGAGAACGGCATGATTACTCTAAGAGAGGACGGCTGGGACAAGGTCTTAAAGGGCATAACCACTGTAGAAGAGGTAGGCCGTGTCACACTAACATAAGCAACTGTTAATAACGTGCCAAAAGACACTTCAACTGGAGAATTAATACAACAATGGCGCTTTTTCTATACCACGCAACAGATGCCACAGGCAAATTCGTTAAGGGTTCCCTTGAGGCGAAGAACAAAGACTCCCTGGTGGAGAAACTTCGTGATATGGGGTATTTTCCCATACGTATCGGCAGCACCGCAGAAGATGAAAAGAGCCCTGTCTCTACTAAAGGCGGTTTTAGCCTATTTCGCAAGAAGGCCTCACCCTCTCTTATCGTGGGTTTCACTCAGGAGCTCGCAGATATGCTCGAGGCAGGGCTGCCCCTTGACCGATCGCTCTCAATACTCGCCGAACTTGAGAAAAACGAGGCCTTCGCCAAGGTCATAGCTCAAGTACATAAAGATATTCAATCAGGCGAGACCTTTGCCGACTCCCTTGCCAAGCACCCTCACCTCTTCAGTGAGGTCTATGTAAATACCGTACACGCCGGCGAGGCCGGTGGTTCGCTGGAGATTGTACTATCGCGCCTGAAGACATTCATAGAAGACGCCAAGAGACTAAAAGAGGACATACGCTCGGCCCTTATATACCCCCTGCTCCTTGTACTCGTCGGAGGCAGCGCCGTAGCCCTTATGCTCCTTGTCTTTATACCAAAATTCTCTGTCATATTAGAGGACATGGGCGGAGTCATGCCTCTGCCCACGCAGATACTGCTTAATATCAGCGGAACAATGACAAGGTTCTGGCCCGTCATACTTATACTAATCGCCGCTACTGTATTTGGAATAAAGGCGCTCTTGAAGACTGATGACGGCCGCGTCAGGTTTGACAGGATAAAACTGCGTATACCGCTCTTTGGCCCAATACTGAGAAAGGCCGCTGTATCAAGGTTCGCTCGTACGCTTGGAGCCTTAATGCAGGGCGGACTTCCAATACTTGAGTCCCTGCAAATAGCCGTAAAGACCCTTGGCAACTCTTTTATGACACAAGAGATCAGCCCTGCCATAGACGGAGTCAGAAGAGGCCGCGGCCTAAGCGGCCCGCTTCAAGAGACATCTGCATTCCCTGCTCTTGCCATACACATGCTGGCCATAGGCGAAGAGACAGGCAAACTTGACGAGACACTTATAAGGCTCTCTGATAAATACGACCGCGATATAGGCACGGCCGTCAAGAGACTCCTATCCCTTCTTGAACCTCTAATAATACTCGTTATGGCCGCCATTGTGGGATTCGTTGTTATCTCTCTCATGCTGGCAGTATTCAGCCTTAACGACATGCCTATGTAAGGAGATAAAATTGAATACAACAGATAAAAAAAAGAACATGCAGAGCGGCTCATACTTAAGAGACCGTCTAAGGTCAGAGAGCGGATTTACCCTCATCGAGATAATAGTCGTTGTCATTATCATCGGTCTTCTCGCCACTCTCGTAGCGCCGAAGTTTTTCGGTAAAGTTGACCAGTCACGGGTAAAAACATCTTATGCACAGATTGAGCTTCTCGGCGCAGCCCTTGATATGTACCGTCTTGATACGGGCAACTACCCTGATACTCACGAAGGCCTTGAGGCCCTCTTAATAAAACCATCTTCCGTACAGAGCGGATGGGAGGGCCCTTATCTTAAGAAGGAGCTCCCCGTAGACGCATGGGGTAATGCCTACGTATATACATCACCAGGTAAACACGGCGACTACGACCTTGTCTCCCTCGGCGCAGATGCACTTGATGGCGGAGAGGGCAAGAATGCCGATATAGTCAGCTGGAAAGGACTGCCATGAGGAGAAGGCTTCACGAAGACAAGGGCTTTACCCTTATTGAGATAATGGTCGTGCTCATGATCTTCTGCCTCTCCGTCTCACTCATATTTCCTTCCATTTTATCTGGTCTCAGCAAGATAGGTATGAAGACGACTACGCGTAGAATGGCCGCCTCCCTTAAGTACTCGAGGAACCAAGCCCTTCGCGAGAGAAAAGTCTACTATGCCGAGGCCCAGGGGGACAGACTTATAATAAAAGCCGCAGGCTCCAAGGCCGCAAAACGCGAGATCGCGGCGTCAACAAACTCTGAGGTCTCATCACAGAACGGTATAATTGCATTCTACCCCGGAGGCGGTTCCAGCGGAGGCGTCTTTAAGGTACATAACGTAAAGAACAATACCGCCTATAGGATTAAAGTTGAGCCCTCAACAGGAAGGGTGCGCGTAAGCCGCCTCCTGCAGGAGATATGAGGCCATTACGGTGAATATAAGAGGGTATGAAAATAGCATAGGGCGAAGAGAAAAAAGAGCGCCCCTAAAGACAAGAGAGCTTCTCTTAAAGAGAGAGACGGGATTTACTCTACTCGAGGTCATGGTCTCTCTCGCTATACTGGGAATAGGCATACTCATGGTCATGCAGCTCTTCTCCGGAGGCCTGGGACTTGCCATGGCGGCAAGCGATCATACTGAGAGCGTGCTTCTTGCCAGAGAAAAAATGGCTGAGACTCTCGCCAATCAAGATATCTACCCCTACACAAAAAAAGGCAGCTCAGGGACGGGGCTGCTCTGGCAGGTAGATGTGGGCACAGTTGAGAACGCCGATACCGACAGCATAGCAGGTTTATATATTATGAAAATACTTGTAAGCATTACAAAACCACAGAAGAAAGAACCTACTTATACGCTTACATCAATGAAGTCTATATTCCTGGAGGAGTAGAGGCTTATGTCTCTTTTGGCGCTAATAGTTAAGCAATCAACGAAGACCTCCTCTTCCCTTAGAGATGAGAGGGGATTTACCCTTATTGAGACAATGCTCTCTCTCTCCATACTCGTAATAATGATAGGTCTCGTACTGTCCTCCATGAGGCTTGGCCAGAAGGCCTGGGAAAAAGGTGAGAATGCTATCAAAGATGGCGGAACACGCAGGTTTGTCATAAAAAAGCTCGGCACTGACGTAGCCTCCATGTACCCCTATGTTGAGAATAGAAACGGCCATGACACTTACATCTTCAAGGGACTATCGAATGAGTTCGCCTTTGTAACGGCACACAAGAGCGCATCAACGGATCTTCCCTGGGGCGGTGCCGTCTTTGTTAGTTACGCAGTAAGTGAGAATGGGCTGCGAATAGTAGAAAAAACCGTTCCCCTCGCCCTTGATTCAGGTATTGAGGCGCACCGTCTCATAGAATTAGACCCTGATGTGGAGAGCGTACGGTTCTCATATCTTGGAGCAAATGGCTGGCAGGGAACGTGGAATCTCGCGGCAACAAAGTCACTGCCCTCAACGGTACGTGTAGAGTTATTTTACAGAGATAATAAGAGACCACTCAAAATCACCTTGCCGGTAGGTGTAAACTACGACTCCTCGGCAGATAAAACAGCAGGCCTTTTAAGGTTCCCGGAGAGTAATATCAATGGCATTAAAGCCGCTTAAGAGATTTTTTTCAACCCTTTTCATGAAGTCGCCTGCCTCAAAAAGGCTTCAGAGTGAGAGAGGTATCGCTCTTATAGTAGTACTCTGGATACTGGCCTTTCTCATGTTTATTGTCATTGAGTTTGCCTATACCATGCGCATTGAGACAGATACTGTCAGAAATCTTAAAGACGAGACCTCGGCACGCCACCTCGCTCTTGCAGGAATAAACCTTGGTCTTGCCGAGCTCAGCGCCAAGTATGACCTTGTTTATATAAATAAAAAAGGTGACGTAACGCTTGGAGAAAAGATAGGCGACAAGATAACGAGTACCTCTGTAACGAGAGAATTAGACCTCGGTGATGGTCATGTAAGGTATCGCATTGATGATGAAGACGGAAAGTTGAATATAAATACGGCTACTCGATCGCAGATAAAAGCTCTTCTCCTTGAGACAGGCGTTGATACGACGACAAGAGACGTCATAGCCGACTCAATCCTCGACTGGAGGGATACAAATCACGAATTTCACTTCAACGGAGCAGAAGACGATTACTACGGCTCATTAACGAAGCCATACGGCGCCAAGGACGGCAAATTCGATACCACAGAGGAACTCCTTCTCGTAAAAGGAGTAACACCGGAGATATTCTACGGTGACGGCAATCTTCCCTATGAGTACGGCCTAAATGCTAATAATGGGAACGAGAACTCACGCCACCTCTACAAGGGCCTCGCGCAGCACATTACAGTAGCCGGTGAGGGTAAGGTTAACCTCAACACCGCCGATGCCACAGTGCTTACGGCAATGCTTGGCAAAGGCCGATCAATGGCAATAGAGCTAAGCAGAGAGAACAAAGGCATTATAAAGTGGCCTAAATTCGGGGGCCGAATAACTTCCGAGGTGTTCTCAATCAAGTCTGAGGGCGAGGTACACGGCATGAAGGTAATAGTAAAGGCCATAGCCAAACGCCTCCCAAAGAGAGACGAACCGGTAGTAATATACTGGAACTCCGACGAAAGGGCTTTCAACTGACAGGTTTTTAAATAGTACGCCAACTTCAGAACAGGGTATTGATATGGACGTTATAGGTATAGAGACAAGGCAGGCCTCATGGTCAGTTATTCACCTTAAGAGCAATCCCTTCAAGACGGGGATTGAGAAGTTCTTTCCTCTTACCGGTATTACTTTTAATGACAGGATTGAGGAGATAAAGTCCTATATCACCGATAAAGGCCTCAAAAATCCGGCTATCGCCCTCGCTCTGCCAAGAGAGGCGTCTCTCTCTATGGTACTGAACCTTCCGGCGGCAAAGAGCGAGGCTATTAAAGGCATATTGAGCTTTGAGCTTGAGAAACACATACCCTTTGATCCTGAGAAGGTAGCGCACGGATTTCAGATACTAAAAAAAGAAGATAAAATTTATTCCGTCCTCTTAGCGGCGGCTAAAAAAACAGTTGTTGAGAATTTAATAACGAGTTTTACGGAGGCGGGCCTGGCCCCATCTTATGTATCTCCCTGGCACAGCTCGCTCTTTAACGGCCTTTACTACTCAAAGAACATCTCTACAGAGAAGAACATTGCCCTCATAGGGCTTAATCACGGAGCTATAACCCTTGATATACTCTCCAACCTCATACCCGTGTACTCCAAGAGCTTTCACATGGATAAGTGTGAGAACCAGAAAGAGGAGTGCCTTGATTTTATAGAGAAAGAGCTTGGCCACTCACGCCTCAGCCTCAAGGGCCCCATGGAAGAGAGGCGTTTTGACGAAGGAATTCTAATTTCCGACGACGAACCAAGAAGCAGTTTTCTCTCCGACTTATCTGCGGAGATGGATTTTCCCGTAAAGGCGCAGGGCCTCGACGGCCTTGGTCTGCCAAACAAAGCAGCAACGGCCCTGGGGGCTGCCCTTGGCGCACTTGACAAGGGACAGATGAAGATAAACCTCGCGCCGTCATCAGCGCTCTCAAAGTCCGGTTCAAGGCAGCTGAACAACATGCTGCTTGGAGGCATTGTCCTCGCCCTCGCTGTGCTTGCAGGCACGTCATATCTAATGAAAGACTGGGTAACTATGCATGGCCTTGAGACAAAGCTTGATGAGATTAGGACAAAAAAAGAGGCGGTGCAGCTCCTTACTGCCAGGCAGAATGGACTTGGCGATGAGAGGGCTATACTTGCAAAAATAAATGGTACATACACACCCGGCGCCCTTGAGGTGCTTAGAGAGCTTACTACGCTTCTGCCGCGTGATACATGGCTTTCGTCCTTTGATTTTAAGGGCGGCAGCGTATCTATAGAGGGTTATTCAAAGAGGGCCTCTTCGCTTATTATGAAGATGGGAAAATCTGCCTTCATGACAGATTTTGAGTTCAGCGGCCCTGTAGCGAGAACCTCCGATGGTATGGAGCGCTTTAGAATGCACTTTAATATTAAAAGTCCGCAGAGCAAGCTATAGACATAAAGGAGTTGAGATGAAAGAAAAAATATACTCATTAATAGATACGAACCGGCGAATTCTCCCCGGTGTAGCGTTAATAGGAGTACTCGCTCTTCTCTTACTCCTGCGATGGGGTTATAACCACCACAGCAGCTCTCTTGCTGAGATAACGGCATACAACGACTTACTTCAGACATCATCATCAATAGTCGAGCGAGGCGATGACGTTAAAAACCTCATAAGTCTTGAGAAAAAGAAGATAGCCTCCCTGGAGAAGGGATTATTAAAGGCAAAAAAGCCCACAATCGCCGCCGCAGAGCTTCAGGAGTCCTTTAAGAAGATACTCGTGAAAAAAAACATATCAATAGATTCAGAGAACGTCCTTAACTTCGAGGAAGCCGGCAACTATATAAAGATACCCGTGGAGTTTCACCTGAAGGCAGAGCTTAAGCAGCTGACGAGTCTACTATACGAGATACGTCTCTCACCTGTTCTCATGGGCATAAAGTCTCTGAATATTCGAAGCATTGCCGCAAGGGATCAGGCTAAGATGAACGTCACCCTCGTCCTCGAAGGAGCCATAAAAAACAAGGAGGGCGCGATATGAATATGTACGGCAATAACATCATCTCCGGACGCAACACCAAGCTGCTGAGCATTATGCTTATAACCACGGGCGTATTTCTACTTGGGTGGAACGTAAAAATCTGGTCTACACCATCTATAAGCACTAATTTCACTCAAAGGCACGAAAAGAAAAATACTAAACAAACGAGCGGAACAAGGCTCCTCTCAAGGTCTGCCTATAACAGAATAGTTACTGCCGACCCCTTTCGGGCATCACGCAGAGCCTACAGCGCACCTGTAAAGGCACGAGTCCCTGTTCAGCAGACGGCTCGAATTGCCCCTGTACTGCGGGCGCCAAACCTCGTACTGCTCGGAACTGTTCTCCTCGATAACGGCAGAGCCGCAATGCTTAGCAACGTAGGGCGAGACAGCGAGACGAACTCCTACAAAACAGGTGATACTATCGGAGGTTTTATGATTAAAGAAATCACTAAAAACTCTGTGCTCCTTACAAGGGGCTTGGATCAGCTCAGCGTTACGATGAACGATATTGCCGACTCTACGAAAGATACACCAACTGTACGTTTCAACACAGGCGGATGGCAGAGCACTCAGAGACAGAGATAACAGATACTAAGGGGCAAAGAGAGTTCTTTTATTATCAGGCTCTCTATGGTATGAAGGGTTTAATAACAGAAGCGGGGATGGAGTTTTGATTTTTTTGTAAGCAGGCTGAAACTTTATCTCAGTATCTTAAAACCTATTTTAAACGGAGTATAACTACTGTGTTAATCAGACAATTCCTGAGCAAGACGCTAACCCTTCGCAGCACTCTTATTATCTCACTTATGCTCGCGCCCTTTTTGTTCGTAACGCCTTCAGTCTCAGAGGCAAGCAACATGATGCCGCCGGGCTTTGAGAGACTTAATCAGGCAGTTAAGTCCACTACTGCCCTGCCCCCAATGATGCGCCTTGCAAAGGCCTCAACAACAGCGAGCGGAACCACTGTGCCGCTACCGCCCCATCCATTTCGCAACAGGCAAAAAACACTACATTCAACGGGCACATCATCGGCGAATAAGAGAGGGACAAAACCGAGGAGTGCGACGCATAAGAGAACAAAGATAAAAAAAGGCATGGCACTGCTAAATTTTTCCGATGCCAAGCTTAAGAACGTAATTATGACCATCTCTGATATTACGGGACGTAACTTCATTTTATCCCCTGAGGTCATTAACCGCAAGATTTCCATTCGTACAACAAAACCAATAAGAAAAAGAGACGTCTTCGGTATCTTCGAGACAATACTCTCAGTTAACGGACTTGCCTCTGTACGGACTGGAGATTTTTACACAATAGTCATTGCAAAGTCAGCGAGGCAGGGCAATCTCAAGTTATATACTGCGACGGAGAACCAAAAGCTACCGCGCGGTGACGCCATGATAAACGTCCTTGTTCCCATGAAGTTTATCTCCGCCAAAGACATGGTGGATATATTAAGACCTACCCTCTCCGCCGGCGGAGACATCACTATTTTTTCAAAGGCGAATACGCTCATACTTACAGACACCGCCTCTAACGTAAAAAAAATTATCTCCATCATCGACGAACTTGATGTAGATCTCTTTGACAAACTAAACGTCTCACTTGTTCACATAAACAATGTTGACGTAACAACCCTTGCCGTAGAACTTCATGACATCTTCAAAGCCCTTGGTTACGATAAGGATTCGCAGCAGTTCTCGGCCATTCCCATGGAGAGGTTCAACAGTATTATCCTTTTCTCATCTAACGATCAGCTTCTAAGCTCTGCGAGAAAATGGATAACAGAGCTTGACAAGGCCTCATCGTCTGATGAAATAACTACACACATATACTACGTTAAGAACGATAAAGCCTCTAACATAAAGGGTCTTCTCACAAATATTTACGGCGATAAAAACAAGGATACTTCTTCAACAGAGAACAATCCCGACGCCGTAGACACCGCTCCTGCCAAGACAAACAATAAGAAGACAAAAAAAACCCCGGTCACAGTTAAGGCGGCTACTGATCTCTCAACAGAGACCAATGCAGGCGACTCACAAGACATGCAGATTTTCCTCTACGAGCCGAGTAACGCCATAATAATTCGCTCATCAGAGCGTGAGTATCAGTACATGCTAAGCACCATAAGAGAGCTTGACCGCCCGCCCAAGCAAGTCCTCATAGACGCCATTGTCGTAGAAGTCGCCCTTGATGACAGCATGAAGTACGGCGTTCAGTGGTCGGCCCTATCTGGCAACGTAAGCACACAGAGTAATACGGGGATATTTTCAAACTCCCTGGCCGACCCCCGCGGCATCATCTCCACCCCCATTGGTGCGGCGGCCTTAACAGGACTTAACGTACTCGCTACTGACGGCAAAAACTTCTTCGGTTTCTTACAGGCCCTTGCCTCTGACGGTAAGGTCAACGTACTGAGCAATCCTCATATACTCGTAAAAAATTACGAGAAGGCCTCTATAACCGTTGGCAGCGACGAGCCAATAGCAACTCAATCAAGTCAGAATGCCGTATCAACTACTGCGAGCATTATCCAGAACATCGAGTACCGAAAGACCGGTATCGTTCTCACAGTAAGCCCGCAGATTACAGATGCCGGTATGGTAGCCCTCACTCTGCATCAGGAGATAAGCGATGTCTCCACGAGCAGAGTTGTAGGATCAGGCTCATTCCCCTCCTTTACCAACAGAGAAGCCGAGACCTCGGTTGTGATAAAAAATGGAGAGACAATAGCCATCGGCGGCCTTATAGATACGAAGAAAAACAAGACACACTCGGCGATACCGCTCATAAGCCGTGTCCCGCTACTTGGCAATCTCTTCAAATTCACCACAATAACAAGCGACAGAACAGAGCTGATAATACTCCTTACTCCGAGGGTGATTTCTAACTCAGATGAGGCTCATGACGCTACTAATGCTCTGAAGTTAAAACTCAGCGTCTTAAGTAAATACATGGAGATGGAGAAGGAGCGGAAGAAAAAATAAAACAATAAAAATTAAATAAATAACAGAATCATGGTAGTTCCGCCGCATATAATAATTAAGGAGTTATAAATTTTACAATAGCCGGCAGAGGTAAGAGTTGAATTGAAAATAAGAGTCTGGGATATCCCGACACGTCTTTTTCACTGGTTTCTCGTATGCGCTTTTGTATCGGCCTTATTTACCTCATGGTCTGATACTCAACTCGATTATCACATCGCAGTCGGTTACATCGCACTTGGATTGATAGTCTTTCGAATCGCATGGGGCTTTGGAGGCTCAAAGTACTCTCGCTTTTCGCAGTTTATCAAGAGCTCACAGGAGGTAAGGTCTTTTATATCTAAGGCGATACGCCGTGAACCTATTCGATATATTGGACACAACCCTGTAGTAGGCTGGTTCGTAATTGTCCTACTCGCTCTCATAACACTTACTGCCTTAACAGGTATTATCATCACCGGCGGTGAGGAAGGCCGAGGAGTCTGGGCAAAGTATATATCTTATGAGATAGCGTCATACGCGAGACCAACACATACTTTCACGGCTTATTTTGCGGCCCTAATGGTAATAGGTCACATCTTCGCCGCGCTTTTTCATGATATTGTATTAAGAGAACGCATTATAGTCTCCATGATTACAGGCAACAAGGAAGATGATGGAGAAGGGAGTACAGAATCACAGGCAACGGCCGTAAAAGAGGAGACTCCTCTTGCAAGACGGTTTGCCGCAGTCCTCGTACTAATAATGGCCCTGCTTGCTGTTATCTATATTCCCAGAGGTTTTTCACGGCCCTACAGTGCGCCGAGAGTTCTTGACGCAGAGGGGAATTGGGGCGCGCTTATAGTTAACGAGTTATGGAAAGATGAGTGCGCGACATCATGTCACGGCGCCTTTTACCCTACACTTCTGCCCGCCGAGTCGTGGAAGAGAATAATAAGCGGCCTTGAAGACCACTTTGATGACGACGCCTCACTTGATGAAATGGAGACCGCGGAGATAGAAAAATTTCTTTTAAACGCCTCAGCGGAGCGCTCAGACTCAGAGGCATCAAAAAAAATACTTGCCTCCATGCACATCGGTTCAGTACCAATAAGGATTACAGAGACCCCTTATTGGAAGAAAAAACATGGTTATATTAAAGAAGACGTATACAGGAGAGAGGCCGTTGTAAGCAGAAGCAACTGTATAGCCTGCCACCCCGGAAGCGACAACGGATCATTTGAGGATAACGACATCTCAATACCTCAATAAAGGAAAATAGGACGATTAGACATATGTTTTTAAAATTTTTCATATTCTCATTATTGTTTTTTTTCCTTTTTACCGCAGAGGCACTTGCCGGCACAAGGCTTAGTGCGGAGATGTCCCTGCTCATGGACACCTATCTCAAGGGAGCGCAAAAAAAAGACGCCTCAATAAAGGAATTTAGCGCAGAGGCAGGGAAAAAACTATTTTTTAGTAAACGTCTCCATACAAAGAAAAATAAAGAGAGGGGCTGTACCACTTGCCACACATCAGACCCCACAAAGAGCGGCAAGACACCTGCGGGAAAGGTAATCAAACCAGTCTCTCCCGCCGTAAACAAAGACCGCTTTACAACACCCAAAAAAGTTGAGAAGTGGTTTCGAAGAAACTGCAAATGGGTGCTTGAACGCCAATGTACAGACAAAGAAAAGGGCGATTACATCAAATTTATGATGTCCTTATGACTCTTACTAACTACTGACGGAGTCTCTTATGAAGACGAATTTTTCTTACATCTCATTAACAGTCAAGGTCATGCTCATAACCATGCTCTTGACCTCTGGATTTAGTTTAACTGCAGGGGCCGCAAAAAACAGGTATGGACAAGAGATAAAAGAACCTAAAAAAGAGATCAAACAATACGACTGGAATAACTGGCGAAAGAGATACGACAGCATGCACGGAACGAGCAAAGCTTATCTGCAGGTTAAAAAAGGGAAAAACCCTTCGAGACTCTCTAAGAACGCACTTTATGAAGAAGAATGCTCCTCTTGCCATTTTTTATATCAGCCCTGGCTCCTGCCGGCGCGTTCATGGCAAATAATTATCAATGGTAATGACAAGCATTTTGGTGAAGACCTCGCCCTGGAGCAAGACAGCGCGGAGGAGATACTTAAGTACCTTGAGGCAAACTCCACTGAGAACGGCGCCAAGTGGAACAAGAGGGCTCGGAAAATTCTCAAGAGCCTTATGGAAAAGCCCCCTAAGAGCATAAGAGACGTACCATATATTAGAAGAAAACACAGAAAGATAAAAGCAAAAGTCTTTGCCCGCAGCTCTATTAATAGTTTCTCAAACTGTGTGGCCTGCCACAAAACCGCACCCAATGGGAAGTACGATGATGACAATGTGAAGATACCTAAATAGGGCCAAGATAAATAAAGATAGGAGTTGATATATGTGACTTTAGTCACAGAAAAAACTCCACTTTTTTAGAGATAATTGTACTTGCATGTGATATAATCTTTGCATGATTTAGAGTATTAACTATGCGTGGATAAAAGATTTAACTCTGTTGAACTGTTTTTACAGAAGTTAAAAATAACTATGGATAATGAGATGGATCCAGCGAGGATAAAGAGAATTCGATTAAGCCTTGGCTGGTCTCAAGAGAGACTGGCAAGGGAACTTGGCGTCAGCTTCAGCACTGTCAACCGCTGGGAAAGAGGTCGTACGTCTCCGAGTCCTATGGCCATAAAAGGCATTAAGAAACTCGATATGGTTAACGGCTCTAACGTAGACGGTAACAGAAAATCACTTCGTCTTAAGGCAAGCTGTCCAGTAGACATACGTTTGCTTGGACAGAATACTACAATATCATCCTTTCGAGAATCCCCTACATTTGGCGCCATCACCGAGAATCTCAGCAGCTCCGGACTTATGTTTAAGACCATGGAACAAGTAAGCAACGGTAAACGCCTGAGTATCGGCTGGAACTTCGGTGATAAACACCTTGAGACTCTCTCAAAAGTAGTCTGGATAAAGGGAGTTGGCCCTGAAAAAGAAATCGGTGTACGCTTTGATAATCCCATGCCTGAAGTAATATCCAGTGTAATAAACGCAATCGTTAAAGGCTGACCTAAGGCCTCTATGTATACCGCACGTTAAGCTACTATATCCACGAAGCCGGCTCCAACCACCCCGCCTACTCTCATCGTCTGCACACGCCGTCAGCACACGCCGCCTGACCTCCACGTCACTTACTAACGTTGCAGTTTTTTTCAAACCTACACCCCCTCAACAACACTCTCAGACAATATCTATCACCCTCTTCCCATATTTCTCTACCCCTTCATTCTCACAACCCCGAACCTGTGAAGACATACTCAGCCACCCTTCTCATCCGAAGCAACTGTAAGAGAGACTTTTTTTTAAAAACTATTTTTCAAGCTGACTTTTTACAAATTCTATCATCAGCGTCTGAGTAGTTGATTTACTAACCTTAAAGGTCTCGCTCTGTCTTAGCCCTGCGACCCACAGCACATCTTCAGATGAAGAAATTATTGGGATTACCGTCCTCTTAGCACGGGGTACTTTCTCATCAATAAAGATTTCCTTAATCTTTCTCTGTCCCCTCATTCCAAGAGGAATTATTCTCGCGCCTTTTGTAAACGACCTCGCAGTAAGGGGGCCCTTAATAGAGGCGTAATCAAAATACGCTGCCCCCACCTTAAAGCGGCTTGGAGGTGACTTTAAGAGGCTCGTCTTAAGTGTCCCCACGCCCTTTATCACCGTGCTTCCCGGCACCTGAAGAGGCACATCAAAAGAAGGGGCCTCAGACACCGGCCTTACGCTTGTAAGGATAATACGCTCGTATTCCCTATGGATATAAAGCGCCTCGGGAAGTGAGATAAGAGCGTTTGGCCTTGGACTCATAACAAGACCTGCAAAGGCCTCGATATGAGAGGTATTTAAACGCGCCCCCTTACTTAACTCCCCCGCAGCTGTGATAAACAAACGGGTAAGCAGAGAGATGTGCAACTCACGCAACTTGAGGCCGTCAAAGACTATCTCTCTCGTTGTCTTCTTTATTATAAGACCGGGCTGATCTACAAGTGCCTCGATAAAGTCGTTATCATGACGCAGTACACCTGCTGTTCTCGCTAAAGACTCCCTGATAGAGGGGTTATATTTTTTCTCAATAAAGGGCAGCAGATTGTGGCGGATATCGTTTCGAAGATAACTGTCTTTCAAATTAGAAGAGTCAGTAACATAAGAAATGCACTGCTCTTTAATAAAAGTCATCACCTCTGTACGCTTCACATCAATAAGCGGTTTTATCAATACTCCTCGAATAGGCCATATCCCAGAGAGACCGGCAAGGCCGCTCCCATTGATAATACGCATAAGCATAGTCTCTGCCTGATCGTCCATAGTATGGCCAAGAGCGATACGCGAGGCCTTGAATTCAGAGGCGCACTTATGCAAAAACTCATGTCTCTTCTCTCTTGCCGCCGCCTGAAGCCCATCTTCAGATGCCGCTTTTTTCAGCGCTCCCGCGCTCAAGGTAGTACAGAAGAACTGAAGACCAGCCTCACCGGCCCTCTCTTGCACAAACCTCATATCCCGCTCTGATTCATCACCTCTAAGGTTATGATTAAGATGCGCCACGGCAAGCTCAACTCCAAACTCTTCTCGAAGACAAGAGAGAACATGGAGCAGTACCATGGAATCAGGCCCGCCCGATACTGCCACAAGAACCCTCTGGCCCTTATGCAGCATGGAGTACTTCTTAATTGTATCCCTGACAGTGGAGATCATTTCTCAGACTTATAGGAAGAAAAAAAAGCGGATTGAAGACAATACAAGATTATTCCCCTGATGAAAGGTCTCATTCAAGTAAGACAGTCTCCTCACTCCGAGCCCTCTTCGGCACTGCTGCGCTGAAGCGCCCTCATTACGTCCAGTTCTCCGTGGCTCTTATTTAACTTCTCATGGAGCTTTACTCCGCCCTTTCCCACATCAACTCCGTTGCTCACGTTCTTTAATATGAGCATAAGCTCTTCAAGGCGGAATGGTTTTGTCAGATACTCGCAGGCACCGGCCTTCATAGCCTTAACAGCAGTATCAAGTGTAGCGTATCCTGTAACAATTATGACGTTAATGCTCTCATCATAGGCCTTTATGGCCTTTAAGAGACTCAGGCCGCCCATGCCCGGCATCTTTAAATCGCAGACAACGACATGGTACTTCTCACAGGAAAGTCGCTCTAAAGCTTCCTCTCCCGTAGAGGCTATGGCAACCTTATAACCCCACTCCCGCACACCTTCTTCAAGAAGCTCTCTAAGGCAGCAGTCGTCATCAACAATTAACACTCTTAACGTCTTTTTCTTAGCCACAAGAAACCTTATTGTAAATAAAACTATTCGTAAATTAAACTTTTTCACACATTTTACTGTTTTTATTGGCTTTTTGTCAATCTATCTTTTCCAAAAACAAGACCGCACACTTGAAGAGAGACAAATTGACAAAGTCAGTGAAGGTGATATATTAAGAGTTATTAAATAAAAATTCGAGGTATTCAAATATGAAAGAGGTAATGGAGAAAATCTTCACCCTTAATCTTGGTCTAAAAAAAGGTGATAGCGTAATTGTCTTTACTGACACAATCACGGCAGATGAGGCGCCTGATGAGGCAGAGGTCGGTAGACGCCATGAACTAAAAAAAATAGCGCAGGAGCTTGCCGAAGTTGGCCAAGAACTCTTTGAGACTAAGTACGTTGAATTTCCCTCAGGCGGCGGACACGGAGTAGAACCTCATGAGACCCTCTGGAGAGCGGCCTTTGGTAATGAAGCTATTGATGAACTTGCCGAATGCTCCATTCTTGAGAAGATACTCACCAAGACCGCTAACGCCCAAGACCTCTCACGTGCCGATGAGGTCTTCAGCTCACATACCGCCTCCATGCCAACGGCTATCGTCGCCCTTAGCAATTACTCCACTACACATACAAAATTTCGTAAATTTCTTACCTCCATCGGAGCTGTCAGATACGCGAGTATGCCTATATTCGAGAGAAGTATGCTTAGCGCCTCAATGGCAGTCGACTGGGAAGAGCTTGAGAAAAGAACGAACTCACTAAAGAACAAACTCTCGGGAGCAGTCTCTGTTGAGATAACCTGCGAGAATGGTACGGAGATAAAATTTTCCATAAAGGATAGAGAGGTTCTCGCCGATACAGGAATCCTAAGCACACCGGGCTCCTACGGGAACCTCCCTGCAGGCGAGGCCTTTCTGGCCCCTGTGGAAGGCACGGCAGAAGGAAGACTCGTACTTGAGTGGGCTCCAACGCGTAAGATGAGCAGCCCTGTTACGGTTACCATTCAAAAAGGCATGGCAATAGACGTAAGCGGTAAGGAGGAGTACGTCGAGGTTCTTAGAAAAGAACTGGAAGAAATTCCACAAGCAGGTAACGTCGCTGAGCTTGGCATAGGTACTAACGATAAGGCCACGCGCCCCGATAATATCCTCGAGACAGAGAAGATACTTGGTACCGTGCATATAGCTCTTGGAGACAACGCGGGTTTTGGAGGCGCTGTATCCGTACCTTTTCATCAAGATTTCATCTTCTACGGCCCAACGCTCAGGGCCCTAAAAGACAACAAATGGATTGAGCTTATCACTAAAGGAAGGCCTAATTTTTAACTGTTAATTCAGGTAGATAGGATGGATATCTAAGAATAGCTATCATGTAATATTGCAAGCTCTTAACCGCTCGCCAAGATAACACAGCCGCCCCCCCTCTCACCGCCTCCCTCAGCTACGTCCCCCTACTCGCCGATAATCTTTACAAGAACTCTCTTTCTTCTTCGGCCGTCAAACTCACCGTAAAAAATTCTCTCCCATGTGCCAAGGTCAAGGCGGCCCTCAGTTATAGCCACCGTTACGCTTCGCCCCATTATCTCTCTTTTTAAATGGGCGTCGCCGTTATCCTCACCTGTATCGTTGTGACGATACTGTGAGATAGGGGCATGAGGCGCGAGGCCTTCGAGCCAGCGGCGATAATCGTCATGCAGCCCGCTCTCATCATCATTAATAAATACAGAAGAAGTTATATGCATGGAGTTAACAAGGACAAGCCCCTCCCTGACCTCACTCTCAGCGAGGGCCTCAATAACATCTCCCGTAATATTCACAAAAGCGAGCCTCTCTGGAATAT
Organism: uncultured Thermodesulfobacteriota bacterium; assembly: GCA_964510775.1. Taxonomy (GTDB): domain Bacteria; phylum Desulfobacterota; class GWC2-55-46; order GWC2-55-46; family JADFVP01; genus JAJRZX01. The sequence continues at coordinate 8,719 of CAZEBZ010000004.1, read as the reverse complement.
TAAAAAAAAGCTCCTTTCTATAGCTTTTCATCAAAAACGTTCCCCTTATCTTAAATAATTAATGCCCGGCCCCATTACTTCAAGTGGCAGGCTACACAGAGGCCGCTCCAATTATTATCAACTGCCAGCATTACATCAACACCAGTCTTCACGTAGACTTTCTTACGTTTTTTGTACAGTTCAAGGTGATTTTTCTTATTATAGGGCACATGACATGTAGGACAGCCCATCTTTCCATCTATGAGCTTCATAGCCGGATCCAGCTTCGATGGCGGCACAAGCGAGGCGTTCCCCCTGGCAAGCCTAATGTAGTCTACGCCTATTGGATGGCTACAGTCGCCGTTGTGACAGAGACGTCCGCCTGAGGCAAAACCCTCATGGCACTTGAGACATTGAGTAGAGAGGGCGTCAAGGGACGAAGCCCGGGGCGCGGCGAACAAAGAGGAGCTACAGGCGAAAAACACTATAAAAATAAAGAGCTGTACATATACAATAGAAGAGCAGGACTGCTGTATGTACTTCATCTGATACCTCTCAAGGAGAAAGCCGCGGAGGAGCTTTACTAAGATTATAGGGCTGAGCTTAGCACAAGACTAAGTTAGATAAAAGTTTTTTTGAAGACTGATAAAATATAGTATATCAGGCCGCGTCGCCAACATCGTGTCGCAGATAGGCGTTATATCTGGTTATTATCTCTCGCACATAATGAACAGTCCTTCGCCCGTTGCAGTAGCCGTATCTTGTCTTACGGTAATACTTCCGATTTTGAAGAAGTATCATTGTCTTCTCTACGTTATCGAACCAGACATTAGGGTCAAGCCCCTCACTTACGGCGAGGTTTCTCGCGTCAGCCACATGATTATAACCTGCGTGATAGGCGGCAAGAGCAAAGCTGATACTGTCTTTGAGTTTTATAGGGGGCCCAAACCTTTTTAATAGCTTCTTCATATAATATGACCCGGCCTTAATGGAGGACTCGGGGTCAAAGGATTTACGCAGGCCGAACTGCCTGGCCGTCCTCGGCATAAGCTGCATAAGCCCTCTTGCGCCGGCCCAACTAAGCTTGCGAGGATTAAAGCTCGACTCTTGAAACATCTGCGCGACAACGAGACGCCAGTCAAGACCATAGAGGGCGGCGTATTTTTTCACAAGGTCATCAAAAGGTGATATATTACCACTCCTGTCATAACGAAGGGTTTTATCCGCCACAGCCGATTTAGTTGAGGGGCTAAAATACTTATCCTTAAGGGTATTAAAGAAAAAACTCCCGCGCTGCTTCTTGATAAAGGTGTTAAGGGCATGAAGAAGTCTGGTGTCCTCTTTTCTTACGGCCCAGCCAAGTCCGCTCTTTTTAAGAGTAAAGGCTGATTTCAGATCCTTCCCGCTCTCAACCTCAATCCTTAATAGATTAGAGTCACTTACAGTAATATCCCAACGGTTCTCTGCGATGCCATCAAGAATTTCCTCCGTCTCCATAGCCTCGGGCAAGAGGACAATATCAAAATCATACCCCTTTTCCTTAAGGGCCATGAGGCTCTCATAAAAAGAACTGCTCTTTCGCACATGGATACTCTTTCCCACAAGGTCTGATAGTGATTTAATAGACTTATCATCACCTCGCACAACGACCTCCTCATTAACATAATTATATGTTGTAGTGAAGGCAACTTGTTTATCCCTCTCACCTGTCTTTGTCATCGCCGCGGCCACTACATCGGCCTTGCCCCCAAGAAGCCAGGGTATTAGCTCTACATGCCCGGGAGGCAGAACCACCTCAAGGCGCAGACCCTGACTATCGGCGAATTTTTTCATCATCTCATACTCAAAACCAACGGGAGTGCCTCTGTAAATATAATAAGTAAGGGAATTATTGCGCGTTACCATCCTCAGGACTTTTTTCTTCTTCAGACCATCAAGGTCGAGCTTATACTTAAGTCTGCTGTCTGATGAGAGAGAGCGTGAGATAAGGTACTCATTGGTTCTGCTTCTAAGGTTAATCGCTCCGGGGCTCATGGCAAGGGAGATGGGCAGAGATTTTGCAAGCGTCCTCTCAAGATAAAGAGAGGAGTAACTATCAGAGAGTTCTTCCCATGAGACTAAATCCACGACGGCTCCGAGACATTCACCGCTCTCCACCATAACCAGGGCATCATCAGCTCCGGAACCTCGCGGCAGCTCTATAAACTCAGTAACTTCCAGCTTCTTAAGCCTCTTAACGGCATCTGTACGAAGACTGTCCTGAGAAAGGCATATTGGTCTGTCTTTAAGAGAGACATACTCGGAGGCAGCGTTTTCATTACTCTTCTTACCACTCTTCGCCGCGGCCTTTCGCAGTATAAGCACCTCATCAGTGTACCTGTAAGGCACACTGTAAGCTACGCCCTCGCCTGGAGTAGCGATAAGACCGGCGATTATAATATCGGCCTTACCTCGTCTCAGCATATCCAGCATGGCATCGTTATCATCCATAACAACGAGCTTAAGCTTAAGGCCCAGCTCACCGGCCAGAGCCTGCGCCAGCTTCCTGTCAATCAGCACCTGTGTCAACCCCAGCGACGCCAATCTCATCTCACGGGGCCGCACAATGGCCTTTAAGACACCGGAAGACTCAATCCTGTCAAGGTCACGCACACCACGCTCGTCAGTAGAAGAGGTACAGCCGGAAATAATACAGAGAGCGGCAGCGACAAAGGCGCCGAAGATAGTTGAGACATGTCCTGATTTGGTTACAAAAGACATATATATATTATACAACGGTACTTATATGAACATCCAGAAGTAAGTTAGGTAAGAAAACTCTCGCGAAAGTGAGGCGGCAGAGGAATTAATAAGGGGGGGGGCTGTCTGAGTTACATACCGTTAACTACACGGGCGAATAGAGTCGGCAGGCTCTTAACAAGCTTACCGGCGTTAGATAATACTACGTAATGCCCCGCACCAAAGAGTCGTGGTAGGTACTCTCCTGCGGCATTATCAACTGTAAGGCAAAAAGGGGTGATACCGGCTTTTTTTGTCTCTCTTATGGCCATGGCCGTATCCTCAAGGCCGTACCTGCCCTCATAGACATCCATGTCATTTGGTTTTCCGTCAGAGACGATAAATAGCAGTTTTATTCGAGACCTCTCTTTCTCAAGAAGGGCGGCGGCATGCCTGATGGCAGGCCCCATCCTCGTATATCCCAGGGGCAGCAGAGCGCCTATCCTGTCTCGAACCTTCTCATTATAAGCCTCGTCAAAGCCCTTAATGTGATAAAACCTGCACCCTGCCCTGTTTCTACCGGAAAAGCCATATACGGCATACCTGTCACGAAGCCCTTTCATAGACTCGCAGAGCAGAAGCAGCGCCTCTTTTTCATGGTCAATAACTCGCTTATCGCCCACCCATGTCTCAGTTGACATACTTAAATCCACAAGAAATAGGGCGCTCATGTCTCTCTCAGCCCTGAAGTCTCTTATATAAAGCCTCTCCTCAAACTCCCTACCCGCCTTACGGTCACTTAAAGAGGCCACTACGGCGTCTATATCAATCTCAGAGCCGTCGATCTGCCTCTTTAGAGGCCGAAGCTCGGGGTTTAATATCTCAAACTGGCGTCGAAGGGTCTTTATCTGGCCATGCCTCTCACTTAAGACAGACCTGGCAAATCCCCTGTCAGCATCCTCGGCCATACTCTCCGTAAGGGTTGCGTAATTTTCTCTGTAGGCCTTCTTATTGTAATCCCACTCCTTATAATTAAAGACCTCTGCAGAGGGTCTTACCTGGCTCGCAGCAGTCTCGTCATAGAGGGCCGCTTTTTCAAGGTCGGCGTCAAAGAAGGCGTTTGTGGATTGCGCAATAGAGGCCGTTGAAATCTCGTCCATTGACTCAGCCTTCTTGTTCATATCGTCCTCTGCGTCATCATCAAATGGACGTGTAACATTAACAAACTCCGCCCAGGTTATAAACTTATCGTAGATATTAAGAGTAAGCCCCTCCTCCATAGCCTTCTCATCTACTTCTTCTCTCTTCTGCGTAAAGCGTTTTTTTTCCTCATCACTACCCCTTCCTTCATCTTGTGAGACGTTGGCGGAATCCGAGCTTTTATCAAGAAGTGGCGCGCTTAATACAGCACCTTCCTTAATCCTCTGCGGCAGTATCCTGCCATAAGGGATAAAGGGCATTATAGCCCTGTACCGGCCCTTCAAACCCCTGCCTGCAAGCCAGCCCTCTTTAATCTCCCCGGCAAGAGAGAGGCTCTCTTTTGCAGAGGCGGAGCCAGCAAAAGGCGACTCATCAAAGACAGAAGCCTGTAGAAATTCCTCTACGAGGATCTCACAGGGACGGAGCAGCTTGCGCTGAGGCCGAAAAGCAAATAACTCTTCAGAGATGAGCGAGTAGAACCTGAAAGCCATTGGATACTCGCTCTTTATAAGCGTCGCGAGGCGTTTATTCTCTATAATCCAGTATAGATCAAGGAGCATCTGATCGGACTCAAGGGCAAACCTCTTCTCAAAAGCAGCGCGCAGTGAGCCGCAGGTAACCTGAAAAGATAGAAAGAAAATGCTGAGTTTAAGAAGCTCCTCTTCCTCATCAGGAGTCCTCATGTGAATGGAAGTAATGGGCAGAAAAATCGTCTCTCCGTCACTCCAAGCAAAGGCATGTTCACCAAGCTGTGCGGGGTGGGCGCTCTTGTATAGCAGAGGCGCATAAGGGCGCGGCTGGGGATCTCCGTGAATACCCGCTACTGTCATAGAGCGGCCTGCAACTACAGAGGCGAATAAGGAGAACCTTCTCTCGTAATCTTTTACAGATAAAGTAGCCCTCTCACGGCGCCATTTACCGAGTTTTCTCTTGTGGCGGATCCGCAGTGCGCGATCTATGCCTTTACCAATAAGATATTCCATGATAGATCAGGGGAAAGAACTAAAGTATGGCCTTAGCGATATCAACCATAGCAGAGATGGTCTCTGTGTCATCAGTAACAGGACGAATTATCGCCGTAAGAACAGCTGTATGCGGCGATAGCCCCTCTTTTACAAGGCGCGCAGCATGAACAAGAAGCCTCGTACAAGGCGGTGAATCAAGACCTTCCTCAGTAAGAAGGCGCATCTTTCTTCCCGCCGCTACTATGGAAGATGCCGTCTTCTCGTCAAGTCCGCTCTCAACGGCAACTATCTCAGTCTCAAGGTCTTCAGGGGGATAATCAAACTCAAGTGCCACAAACCTCTGTCTTGTGCTTGGTTTAAGGTCTTTAAGTATATGCTGATACCCGGGGTTGTATGATACGACAAGCATAAAATCATCAGGAGCAGTCAGCTCCTCACCCGTCTTATCAATGGTGAGAATACGTCTGTCATCAGTAAGGGGGTGGATAACTACAGTGGTGTCTTTACGGGCCTCTACTACCTCGTCAAGGTAGCATATACCGCCCTTTCGTACAGTAGAAGTAAGGGGGCCGTCGACCCATACGGTCTCGGCCCCCTTAATAAGAAAACGTCCCAATAAATCACTTGCAGTAAGGTCATCATGGCAGGCCACGGTCTGCACGTCAAGGCCAAGTCTTATGGCCATATGCCGTACAAAACGAGTCTTTCCACACCCCGTGGGGCCCTTTAAGAGTACGGCCATACCGGCCCTGCAGGCTGCGGTAAAGACCTCAACCTCATCACCAACGGGCAGATAATATGGCAAACCTTCCTGCACGTCTCTCACTTCTTTATGAGCGGATTTGCCCATTACGCACTCTACCTCGACCTTCCGGCCTTAGTAAAGAAGTCGTAGTAAAAGGCCAGAAGCCCAATGGTAAAAGTCAGACCAAAGGCGAGCCTTATGGCAAAGAATACACCCATGTGAGACTGAGCTTCCATAAATGGCAGCCCCATTACTCTCTGCAGAGTTACCTGTACGATGCCTGCGCCTGTAAGCGTAAGAGCGATGCTGAACATGGATACTACCATTGTCCAGAAGGCAAATATCTCTATCTTCTGACTCCGTATGCTCTCTGTCTTATTGCGAAGATTAGGCACGGCATAAGAGATCATGGCGAGTATTATAAGGGCATAGGCTCCAAAGAAGGCGAGGTGTCCGTGGCTCGCCGTCATCTGCGTACCGTGTGTGTAGTAGTTTACCTGAGGAAGCGTGTGCATAAAACCCCATACGCCTGCGCCGAGAAAAGATACTACAGCCGCACCGCCCGTCCAAAGGACAGCCGCTCGGTTTGGATGGTTTCGAGTCCTCTTACTCACCATCTTGAAACTAAAGGCCACCATTGCAACAAATGGAAGAACCTCACTGGCGGAGAACCACGCGCCCCAGGTCTGCCAGAAGGCCGGCGTACCTATCCAGTAGTAGTGATGCCCCGTGCCGATTACACCTGTTATAAAGGTCAGGCCTATGATGAGATAGAGCCATTTTTCAGCGACTTCTCTATCAATACCCGTCAGTTTTATGAGCAGGAATGAGAGTATGGCGGCCATGATAAGCTCCCATACGCCCTCGACCCAGAGATGCACAACCCACCACCAGTAGTATTTATCAACAACCATATTGGCAGGTTTATAGAAGGCAAAGAGATAAAATACTGCAAGACCTACGAAACCACCGAAGAATACAACGGATATAGTCGTACGCCTTCTACCCTTAATCATCGTCATGAGGATATTAAAGAGAAAGAGCAGAACTACTATTACAATGGCAACCTTTATCATAAAGGGCTGCTCAAGAAACTCCCTGCCGTCGTGAATGCGGAATAGATAACCGCCCACTGCCGTAACTCCACCGATAATAAGGAGAACGAGGTTCAAGATGGCAAGCTTTACGCTGTAGACCTCACCCTCCACCTCCTCAGGTATGAGGTAGTAGGCGCAGCCCATAAAACCCATTATAATCCAAACTACAAGGAGATTGATGTGTATCATCCTCGCGATGTTAAATGGTATTAAAGGAAAGAGCATATCGGGCCAGATGTACTGCGCTCCGATGATCAGACCAAAAAGCACCTGAAGTCCAAATAAAAGTATGGCAACGATAAAGAATGGGTATGCCACTCGTTGCGACTCGTACTGATATCTCATATTTTAACGCTCCTTATGATTATTTACCTGTTCTTAGCCTTCTTTGTTCGGGGGCCAGTTATTGGTGTCTATATTACCCATCCACTGGAAAAAGGCTATAAGTCCGTTGATGTCCTTTGTCGAGAGATCGAACTTGGGCATCTTTCTTACTGTACCCCAGCCCTGAATTGCATCTGTCTCAAGGACGGTACGAACAAAATCCACACCTCGTCTCTCGATTACGTTAGAGAGCTCCGGGGCATAGTAGGCGCCCTCCCCAAGAAGCGTATGGCAGTCAATACAGGCATGTTTCTCCCATACTCTCTTTCCCCAGACTACCTCTTTTGTAAGATTCTCCGGATGCGTCCTCTCAGGAAAACTCTTGTGCGAGAGTATGGTAAGGACAGCAAAGACAACGGAGACCACGACAGTAGAGCCGATAAACATATTACGCACGGATGTCTTGGTCATAAAACAACTCCTCCTATAAATATAAAATAAACAGAAATGTTATGATAAATGCAGATTACTCCTTTCTAATAACATAGACTATGACAAATATCAGTAAATAAAAGATAAATCCGCTCTGTTGATCTTATCAGCGCTTAAACAATAAGTGACATAGTTATAGCCAATCCATATTTCTACTATGAGGGTCGCGGTAGCTGAGCATTACAAAAAAAATAAATCCTGCTAAAATATACATATATATATGCAAGGGTCGATACTAAAAAATATTGTATGAGGTTACGTTGAGGCGGGAGTTTTATGCTACGCAGTGCCTGCGAAAATATGCGTGAAAGACTTCAGCCATCGTAAAAAAAAGATATGAAAAAGAGACTTCTTTTCCTCCCCATAATCAGCCTCTTGCTTATGTCCTGCGCAGTGAACCTTCAAAAAGTCACCGAGCAGTACAGAGCCGCGCCGCTTTGCTGCAGCGGTTACTCAGAGTTCGAGTATGAAGAGATAAAGCTCGGTGATAGAAGAAAAATCTTCATAGATTCACACTCAAAGGCCTATGAATTCAAGTGGGGAAAGAGTTTTTTCAGAGCATTCAAGCTGCCTGAATACAAGAGACCTTATGGAATAATAATAAAAAGTTTTTTTCTTGGAGGCCAGCCTCGAAAGGCCTATATCTTCTCGCCTATGGTTATCCTCCTTGATAAGGATTTTAATATAACCTACAAGATCAGGGGTAATTCCTTTACAAATATAAAGACCTTAATAGGCTTTAGAAAAGGCCTCGTGGCAGAGATACCCGTTACAGAAGAAGATTCAGAGGGTAGATATATGGTTATCCTTACTACAGAGGAACTTCTTAGGGGAAGAACGGGCCTTGAAGTCCCTGTAATGATGCCTCTTTTTATTCCCGGTTTAGCCGGAGCCCTGCCCATAGGCGCAAACTACATCAAGGTTCCGCACTCGCCTGTCGGCAAAGTTACCGTTGAGCTCAAAGCCCTTGGTAACGGCAGATAAGATGATTTGTTTATTTAGATGATAAGAAGGGTAAGGGATAAGAGAAAAATAAAAGAGTGCTTGAAAAACACAAAAAAACAGCAGGGCCTCACTTAAAGAGAGGCCCTGTAATGGCGGCTTCAGTTAAATAATTAGAGCCTTAGTCTCTGTGGCTTTAATATATTTTGGGTCATCTCCCAAGTGAGTGGGTAATTTTGCTTGTTTTTCATATCGGT
>CAZEBZ010000003.1:0-67222 GCA_964510775.1 uncultured Thermodesulfobacteriota bacterium | reverse complement strand
CTTTGCCGCAGGTGCCTATTCCAAAACCGAGGTCACTGCCCACCATGTCTATCTTTTTAAGCACCTCAGGGCCGTTGCCCGTAAGGGTCGCGCCCTTTATTGGCTCGCCTATCTTGCCTTTCTCGATAAGATAGCCCTCTGTTACCTCGAATACAAAGTCTCCGTTTACTGTATTTACCTGACCGCCGCCCATTTTTTTTACAAATAGCCCGCGTTCAAGGGAGTGTATTATCTCCTCGGGAGGCGTCTTTCCCGGGGCTATCATAGTGTTAGTCATGCGTGGTATAGGTTTGAAGCGGTATGACTGGCGTCTGCCGTTGCCTGTTGAGACGATGCCTCCTCCGGCCTTCATGGCGCTAAGCCTGTCATACATGTATCCCTTTAATACGCCATTCTCAATAAGCAGGGATTTTTGTGTAGGAGAACCCTCTTCATCAAAGAATGCGCTTCCCCTCTTAAAAGGTATGGTGCCGTCGTCGATGACCGTTATTAAGGGAGAGGCTACGGTCTCGCCTATTCTTCCTGAGTAGACTGAGAGCCCGCCGAGAGCAAGGTCTGCCTCAAGGCCGTGCCCCACGGCCTCGTGTATCATCGTGCCGCCTGCCTCGCTTGAGAGTACTACGGCCATGGTGCCGCCGGGGGGTTTTCTGGCGCTGAGGCCCTGCACGGCCCTTGCGGCGGCGGTTGTGGCGACCTCTTCGGGAGAGGTCTCTGTAAAGGCCTCAAGGCCCATAGCCCCGCCAAGGGGCTCATACCCTGTCTGCAGGGCCTCGCCCTCTGCGGCTATAGCCGAGGTGAAAAAGACAAAGCCTGTTTTTTTCTCCTCTACCCACTCGCCAAGAGAATTTATCGTGGCTATCTTTCGAGTTACATCACCGTAAAGGGCCTTTACCTGAACAATCCGCTTATCAAGACCCCTTGCCGCCTTATCGGCACGCCTTACAAGGTCGGCCTTCTCTGCGAGTTCTGCGCTTGAGGGGTCTTTTTCTATCTTGAAACCCGGGGCTGACTGCTTCTTAAAGGTTAAGGCGCCTGCGGCCTCGCGGCCCTCGCTCACCCCCTTAGCCACAACCTCGGCAAGAGCGGTGAGGGACTTGCCTGTAATCTCATTCGTATATGCGTAGAAGGTGCGAAGTCCGGCTATAACTCTTATGCCGCACCCTCGGTCTACGCCTGTAATGACCTTCTCAATGTGCCGGTCTTCTAATGTGATGTTGGTTTTTACCGCTTCTTCAATAAAGATGTCTGCATATTCTCCGCCTCGTCTGAGGGCGGCTTTTAAGACTGTTGATGGGTCGAAACCAGAACAAAGACTCATATAAAAGACCTCCTTTTAATTGGGAGAAGTATATCAGCGGCAATTACAGCAGTCAAGGACGCCAAGGTCAAGGAAAAGACCTTCTCACCGCAATACTCCGGTCTGTTATCTCAAGACGAGGGCTGCGCCATCTCAACAAACCCTTGCTCCATGTCATACTTCGTGATAAAATCTTATAGTCGGATTCTGCGGCCGCTGCGGTAGAGGAGGCTTTTTTAGCTCTCTTACAAGGCTTCCTCATGTTTTTGGTTTAATTCTGCTGAGGCCTTTGTATACACTTGCAGGTGTATTTAAGACAGAATAAGGGTTTGCCGCTTAGTCTTTTCGCCCTTATCATCCCGGTCTTTATTCCGCCGGCCTCTTCTATCGGAGTAATAGGGGCCACGCTTCTGGATATATATAATATGCTCATTGAGGTCTAAGGTATGAGAGTTTGTTTTGCAGTTATTGTTGCCGTGATATTTGCCGCATCTCTTGGGTTTGCCGCGCAGCAGGGCACGGCCGCCGGCATCGGGGCCTCTGCGGCTGCATCTTCTCAGGCAAAGAAACCTGCCGTGTACACAGGGCCTCCTGCTGTAAAGAGCAATAATACTATTGTGGGGCCCTCTATTACTACATTTAGCGGAAATTACGATGTAGGCTCTGCAGCGAACGGCATTGGTTTTTCAAGGCACAACCTCGGCAGATTTGGCGGCGTGGGTCAAAAAGAGAACAGCTTTGATATCTGTGTCTATTGTCATACGCCGCACAACACATCTAAAAAGACCTTGCCGCCGTGGGCGTCTAAGGGGAATTCCGCTAAAAACTATACAGCCTACGGGACAAATAACCCCAATGTGAATACAACTACTGTAGGACTCGGCTCACCGTCTTTTGCCTGTCTGAGCTGTCACGATGGTCTGACCACCTTTGATAATCTTGCTAATTCGCCTGTAAAAATGCAGGTCTCTCCCGTATTGCCTCTTGGCGTAAAGAACTCTATTTTTCCCGGAAGCCGCGGCACGTCTCCTGTTGTAAGCTCACGGATTCGCTATGCCCTTCCTCTCTCAAGAGACCACCCAATAAATGTGCCCTTCAGGGGCGGTAAATTCGCGGCCTTGAGGAAGAGTGATACTATTATAAGTCAGATAGACCTTAGTACGGGGCTTAGCGGTTGGTATGGCCAGAAGATACCTAACCTCTGGTCCATTAAGGGGTATATATCAGATACGGCCACGATTGCTGACCTCTTAAGGGACGGAAGAATAGAGTGTTCGAGCTGCCACGACCCTCACTTTAACAACAAGAGCTGGATTGAGGCCGCTAAGACCTTTAAGGGCTGGGATGATATGGACGGGTTATTTCTGAGGCGTGTGGGCGGTAATTTCGCCTCAAGCGTTTGCCGTACATGTCATAATAAATAGCCCTTGAGATCTCCTCTTGATGGGTGCTGTGCTTTTTTGTCTTTTGCCCTTTACCGTAGCCGCCTGAGGTGAAAAGGTCTTTTTGTAATCCTTTTGCAAATTTTTTTTGTTACGTGAGTTTGTTGGGACTGCCTCTTCGAGGGGTAAGGGCCTTGACAAGAGAGGTTTGTCTATAGTAATTTTTTGTAAAATATATGGAAGAAATCAGCAGTATCATAGTATCCTCTGTGGGGTTTTTGCTTCATCAGGGGGGAAGAGTGGGGTTTTTTTAGTATTGTGAGGGTCTTCGCCAGAGAAAAAATCTCATGGTTCCTTGTCGTTGCCGCGGTCTCTGTCCTGCTGTTGTCGGGGTGCGGCAAAGAGGCGCAGTCCCTTCTTGCTTTTAATGAGGGGACAAAAGACGATCAGGTAGAGAAGGCCGGCGGACACATGACGGATTACTACGACCGCTTTTACCGCAGTGTGGTGCAGAGGGCCTCTATGAAGACCCTGCCCGGCGAGCCGCCCGCCCTGAATGTCCTTCCAAAGGACACAGAGGGCCGTGTTAACTGGACGGCCTCTGTTATGGGAGGTTTTATAAATCCAAAGGGCACGCTTGACCCAAAGGACAAGGAAAAACCGCCTCTTGACCTGAATATATTTATCGAGGCCAAGGTTCCTTTGATGGCTAATGTTATCTTCCCTCACTCCATACATACATACTGGCTCAAATGCAGCAACTGTCACCCGAAGATCTTTCTTGCCGAGACAGGCGCAAATCCTATTACCATGGATGAGATATGGAAGGGCAAGTGGTGCGGAAGGTGTCATGGCAAGGTAGCCTTTACATTCTGGCCTCGTGCGAATTGCCTTCGCTGTCACAGCATATTAAAAGGCCGCTCCCTTGAAAAAGAGAGCTGGAAGTAGTCTTTTTATCCGCCCTGCCGAGACCCCTTGGAGCTGTGTAAGATAAGATTTTTATATAGTGACCTGTGATTGTATTGACGCACTTGACTAAATAATTGCCTCGTAGTAGAATTCAGGCTGGTTTTTGATGTGACAGGCTTTTGAGGCCTCTCTAATACCACTTTGTAAATAAGAAAAAAACGGTTCTGAGATGAACTGAATTATTTATCCTCATCGGAGAAGAAAGAATATGACCAGGACACTTAAGGCTATACTTCTGTTTGCCGTACCGTTACTCCTTATAAGCTGCGCCCCGCCAAAGGAACTGCCTGACCTCGTATGGCCGGCAAAGCCGAACCCGCCGAGGATAAAGTTTGTTAGGTCATTTCACGGAAAATCGGATCTTACGGGTTCATCGGCCATCGCAGGCGCCCTTATCGGAGCCAATACATCTATTAATATGAGAAAGCCCAACGGCATAAGCGTTGATAAAGACGGAAGGGTCTTTGTCACTGATACTGGCCGCGGTGATGTCTTTATCTTTGATCTGCCAAATAACAAGTTTTCTTCATTGAGCGCCCTTGGGACGAAGATATTTCATAAGCCCATAGGGGTAACGATAGATGACAAGGGACGCACCTTTGTCTCTGATACGAGGACGGATCAGGTGGCTGTCCTTGATACAAAAGGCAGGCTCATGAGGTATCTCACCCCTGAGACACCCTTTAAGCAGCCAACGGGCATGGCCGTGGATAGCGCCAACAACAGGTTCTACGTCGTGGATACTCACCTGCACAACGTACAGGTCTTTGACCTTGAGACCCTTAAATATCTTCAGACCATAGGCTACAGAGGTAGAGAAGAGGGCAGTTTTAATTTTCCCTCTAATATTACTGTTGACAAAAAAGGTAATATTTATGTCGTTGACACCATGAACGCGCGTGTGGAAGTCTTTGATGTGAAGGGTCGGTTTCTTTACGGTTATGGTAAGTTCGGTGATCTGCCCGGTGAGTTTGCCCGTCCCAAGGGCGTGGCCATTGACAGCGAGGGCCATGTCTATGTCGTTGACGCGGCCTTTAATAATGTACAGATATTCGATGAAGAGGGGGCTATTCTAATGGCTTTTGGCGGCTACGGCAACGATAGAGGGCATATGATCCTGCCAACTGGCATAGCTGTTGATAAAGATGACTATATATACGTAGTTGATTCCTGGAATGAACGTGTAAACGTCTATGAGTTTTTAGGCGAGAAGCATAAGGCGCGCGAGGCCGCCGCCGGCACGGGAGAGGGCGAGAAGGCCAAGGGAAAGAAGTAAAAACCGCATTGTAATGCGGTCAGGTTTTTATTAAAAAAACATTAATTTTTTCCTTGACACCTCTTAATTTTGCTGTATAATAAGGTTAAAGTTAGAATGGTTTAGGGGCTCATGGCGGGTTCCGTTACAACCAGAGGCGATGGATGCCTTGATACTGCCCGGATATGCAGGGCAGTTGTCGAAGGTTTTTTTTGTGTAAAAAAATCTTCTCTCCAACGTATCAACTATAGACAACTGAAAATGAAAAGGAGCAAGACATGAAAAGATTTTTAGCCGTCGCCATAGTCGCAACAATGGGCCTCTTTTATGCAGGCACCTCCAACGCCGCTACAGGTACCATGGCCGTAGCTACACCAACATCAGCGGATGTTAGCGGAACCGGTTACGCCGTAGGTGATACCGCCAACGGTGTTGTACAGTCAAGGCATAACCTCGGCGCCTTTGGTTCCCACCTTACAACGATGGACCAGGACACCGCCAGCGCAACCTTCGGCCGTGTGACAGGTACTACACAGATATGTGTATTCTGTCATACACCTCACCACACTGAGGCCACTAACGCTGGTCCGCTCTGGAACAGAGGTCTCTCTACAACAAGCGCCAACCTTACACCTTACGGCACCACGCTTGGTGGTACCACAATCGCCGCCTCAGATGTGAGCGGTACGACATTCGCCTGCCTCAGCTGTCATGATGGTGTTACAACCCTTGATAACCTCGTAAACGCTCCTGGTAACGGCGGCGTTACTGCTGGTGGTGCGTCACAGGGCTGGACACTCTTTGATGAGGGTGCTCCTCTTGGTACAGGCCTCCATGTCAACACTCTCTTTGGAACAAGGGTTGATATCGGTCAGGATCTCTCCAACGACCATCCAATAGGCGTAAACTACGTAACAAGCCAGACCGCCGGTCTTGCATCCTTGAGGGCTCCAGGCACAACAATCGCAGATATCGACCTCTCTTCCGGTCTTAGCTCTGCAAGCCTCGCTGATACAACCCTCTTTGGTTGGATGCAACAGAACAGGTGGGACGTAAATGGTAAGATTAGCTCCACTGGTACCATTTCCGATCTCCTCAGAAACAGCAAGGTTGAGTGCGTAAGCTGTCATGACCCGCACTTCAGCAACAGAAGCTATCCTGACTATAAGCATGATACTGCTGGTGCAACCTTCCTTACCGGTGTAGGCCAGAGTGACGGTCTCTTCCTCAGAAGAGTCGGCGGCAACACAGGTTCCGGAGTCTGCAGAACTTGCCACGATAAGTAAGTTGCATCAACACTTAAGACAAAAAAGAGGGCCGCTTTTACGGCCCTCTTTTTTTTATTATAAGCCTCTTTAAATGTCTTTATCTAATATTTACCATCAATGCATAACTCCGCGTTTTTCCCGTTAAAAATTTTTAATTCTCATATAACACTTATTTTATTTAACATTCATAAAATAGTACTGTACAATTAGGTCTGCAGTCTCTACGCAGCAAACAAAATATGCAATTCAAAGGGAGGAAAAATAGATGACAATATCACTAAAACGGCCTGTTCTTACTGCCTCGGCGCTACTTGTGTTCTTGCTTATGAGCGCCTCGGTTATATTTGCCGAGGGTAAGACCGGTGACTTGCCTCTTATACGCTCAGAGAAGGATGCCGTGGCGCGTGTAGACGGCGAGGATATTACAGAGGAAAATCTCCGTATCGCCGTTAATAACGTCCTTCCAATGCAGAGTTTTCATACTAGTGTAACTGACAGGCGGTACAAGGCTATTCGTAAAGAGACCCTTGAGAAGCTTATCACTAACATAATAATTTATAATGATGCTGTTGCTAAAAATGTGAAGGGTATTGGGGATAAGGAGTTTAAGGAGAGGCTGGAGGCGCTCAAGAAGAAACTTGCCCCGGGTGATTCTCTGGAGAAGGTTCTAAAGAGAAGTAACCTAACTATAGAAGGTCTCAGAAAGGCCATTAACTTTACCTTTGTAGTAGAGAGAGAGAGTGAGAAGGCGAGAAAGAAGTTAAAGAAAGAGGCCGAGGCCTTAGTCACAGTAAAATATATGAGAGAGTATTATAATAAGAACCTTAATAAGTTCATGGTGCCCGCTCAACTTCATCTTAGAGGAATACTTGTAAAGGTTGAGCCTTCGGCAAGTCAGCGGGTCTGGAATAAGGCAAGAAAAGACATACTTGCGCTCTCGAAAAAGATTAAAGATGGAGCTGATTTTGCGGCTATTGCCAAGAAACATTCCAAGGCCGCTGATGCCTCTAAGGGCGGAGACATGGGCTGGGCCCATGTGGGAAGTCTTCTCCCTGATGTTGAGAGCGCAGTCTCAAGCCTCAAGGTCGGCGAAATCTCAGCGCCGGTCTTAAGTATCTATGGTGTGCATCTTTTCAGACTTGAGGGTAAACGCCCTGCGAAACAGATAAAGTTCTCGGAACTTAATCAGAAGAAGTTAAGGTCTGAACTCCAGTCAAAGGAATATAATCGTCTTACGAACTCCTGGGTAGATGGTCTTCGTAAAAAAGCCAAGGTGGAGTATCTCAGAAAAATTTGAGCCATATAAGGAAGAATATGAAGAGTATTCATTGCAAGATGGGCTGTAAGATAAGGAGTGCGGGAAGGCCGTGGGGCTTGCTGTCCCTAGCCCTTATTCTCTCAGTCTGCTTTGCTTTGCCTCCCTGGCAGCCCGATGCCTTTGGCGCTGTCAATGGAGCCTTGGAGGCTAAAACAGGGGGCCGCGGCGACGCGGCCGCTGGTAAGCTTATCTATGAGAGACACTGCCATTATTGTCACGGAACAAAGGGTTATGGAGACGGCCCTGTTGGTACGGCTATTACGCCGCATCCCGCCGACTTTGTCCATGACAAAAAGCGGATGTTAAAGTCAGACAAAAAGCTCTTTAAGTCCATTCGTGATGGCGTAAAGAGGAAGATAGGCGGCGAGGCCATGGTAATGCCCATGTGGGGGCATATACTTAGCGACGAAGATATATGGAATGTCTTGGCATACGTAAGAGAGCTCCAGAGGCGAGGCCGCGAGCTTGAGGCCGCCGAGTTAAGAAAAACAGGTAAAATGTGAATATGAGAAGAAGATATACATTATTAATGAGCTGTCTTTGGATATTTATCTTTGTCCTCTCTTTTGCGGGCAGAAGTCTCGCCCTTCCACCACTTCCTGCCGCTTCAGGTGATTATGACCTGGAGACAGGTGAGCCTCGCTGTGAAAAATGCCATAATGGAGATAAAAAATACTCTATTGATTATACGCGGGAGCCCTCATGCTTCTCATGCCACGGTCCCGGTCTAAGCGAGAGATATATTACTGTTAATAAAAAGTACCGCGATTATGAGGGTAAGGACGCCTGGAAGCACACCGGTACGCCAGAGCCTGAACTCGTTGCCTCGGCTGCCGCTCCAGTGCCAAAGAAGAGTATGCAGGCCAAGAAGATTCTTTCGAAGAAGACAGACAAGTGGAAGGGCATGGTATATGTACCTGAAGGGTATTTTACCAAGGGGTCTAATGACTGGTGGCCAAAAGTTCAGCCCGAGCATAAAAAATACGTAAAGGGTTTTTATATAGATAAGTACGAGGTAACTGTTGAGCGTTATGCCGCTTTTGTCCGGGCTACAGGTCATGCTCAGCCTCGCACATGGAGCAATGGAAGGCCGCCGCTGGTAAAGGCGGGCCACCCTGTTACTTATGTGAGTTGGAGCGATGCCAATGCTTTTTGCAGATGGGAGGGTAAGCGCCTTCCAAGTGAAGATCAGTGGGAGAAGGCCGCGAGGGGAACTGACGGCAGGGCCTTTCCATGGGGCGAGAGGTTTTCCAGAAAAAAGGCCAATACCCCACAGTTGGGTTTTGGCAATACCATGCCTGTAGGCAGCTTTCCCGATGGCGTAAGCCCTTATGGTATCTTTGATATGGCCGGTAACGCCTGGGAGTGGGTGGATAACTGGTTCAAACCATACCCGGGCAACAAGCACCCCGATGAGAACTACGGCGAGCGCTTTAAGGTATTGAGAGGCGGTTCGTGGTATGATTGTACTTATTATAAATGCGGCATAAGCGCACCGAGTTATAACAGGATATTTTTTGACCCTAATACGGCGAATAATAACTTCGGGTTCAGGTGCGCCGCCGATGATAAGGAGTAGGGCAAAGAGGGCGTGTTTTTTTAGAGCAATGTAGCTCACTCCTCATGCTTTGTTCTGTGAAAAAATATTTGTATTATCATGGAGGTATGGCCTTGAGAGCTGGAAATATTAGCGTAGTAAAGCATTTTTTCTTAATGATTCTTCTTATTCTTCCTCTGGCTTTTTCAGGGTGTAAGGAAGCTGCAAAGAGTATTCCTGAGAATATGGTGCTTATCCCCGCAGGAGAGTTTATTATGGGGAGCAACAGGATAGATACTGACGCCAAGGCCGTGCAGTATGGTTCGAGAAAACCATGGTTCGCAAACGAGTCCCCGGAGAGAAAGGTCTCTTTAAAGGAATTTTATATTGATAGAACTGAGGTAACAAATGCCGCTTACAGTAAGTTTATCGCCGCTGCTTCGAGAAAAGCGCCGGCAAACTGGCCGCAAGGAAAGGTTCCTGAGGGTAAGGGCGATTTTCCCGTTACCTCTGTGAGCTGGTTCGACGCTGCTGAGTATTGCAAGTGGCGGGGCGCGCGGCTTCCAAGCGAGCAGGAGTGGGAAAAGGCCGCCAGAGGCACTGATGGACGTATCTTTCCCTGGGGCGATGATTTTGATTTAAAGAAGGTAAACACACTCGGTAAGTACGGCGGAACTACGGCTGTTGGAAAGTTTTCCGAGGGAGCGAGTCCTTACGGCGTCCTTGATATGGCCGGCAACGTGATTGAGTGGACGGCGGACTGGTACGGACAGTATCCCGGCAATACCTATGATGACAAGGATTACGGCGAGAGGTTCAAGGTGCTGCGGGGCGGCGGCTGGGGTGGAATAGGGCACTACACCATGCAGGTATATGTCTCTGCGCCTTTTCGCAGTATCGCTGACCCCAAGGGGGCCTATAATGACGTTGGTTTCAGGTGCGTTAAATGATTTCTTCTTTTATGGGACCTGAAAAGACATTGTTGTGATTTTGTAGTTTCTTCTATTTTAAGCTCTAATGAGTGCATAAGGTCGGACTGCCTCTCAATGCAGGACAATAGGTCTTGTATCTCTCTTTCTGCCTTTTAAACAAGGACAACCGCTATGATAAACATAAGAAGGGCATGCTTAGTATTAATCCTGTCCTTGGCGGCTATCTTTGTCCCATCGAGTGGTTGGTGTGTTAAGGTGGATCCTTACGCCCATACTAATATTGTAGGCTCGGTCTTCTATGATTATTCCCATGAGAAGCGTACGGCTAATGATAGGAATTCAACTCAGAGTGACGAGATTACCTCATCTTTTGGGCAAAATTATGATTTTACCCTCTATGGTAATGCAATATCCCGGCTGCTCATGATATATGATGTCAATGTAAGGTACGATAGAAGGAGTGAGAACTTCGATATCTTAAGCGCAAATTCCACGGATACTACGGATACTACTTTTAATAGCCTCTTTCTTGACGTAAATACTACCCTAATACCTCGAAGCCGTATACCTCTAACACTCTTTGGCAGCAGGGATACAAGCTGGAGTACTATTAATGGATCTTCCGCTCCTTCAACGAATATTACCACTATTGGTTTTGCCTGGTCCGGTAAGTTTGTTACCTTGCCTGTGATGAGTCTTACTGTCGAGAGGCAATACGCAGATAGGGGCGGTACCGGCGGTAGTGACAAGACAATAAGTATACAATATAGGGCCGATAAAGAGTATGGTCCTACCAAGAATACTTTAACTTACGACATAGACCTTGATACTTTAAATACAGGAGAATCTTTACGCAGCAGTGCCATTACTTTTGGAAACTCTACTCAGCTATCGAGACACTCTGTCTTTGGTCTCGATGTATTACGCTCGAATTTAGAGAATACTCAGACGAATAGTCGTCAGGAAAAAAGATTTAATGTAGATATGTCGCTCTTATCTGACCCAAGTCGTTTCTTTCATCAGTCACACAGACTTCACCATGAGAGTACTGATATTGTAGAGACGAGATCTACGCGTACCTCATACGACGGGGCTCTGGATTATCATGTCTCGAAGAAAGTTAATCTAAACCTTAAATTAAATGTAAGTAAGGATCTCTCCGAGAGTCCTACTACCTCGCGGGACGATACTCGCACAAGGGCCAGCAGTACTTTTGCCTATAACCTGACAGATCATCTTTCTGTCTCTGAAGGTTTTATGTTAGCTCTTGTAGAGTCGAGCTCCTCTAATCCGGCTAATCGTAACCTTACTGATGGCAAGTCATTGAGTACCAACACTAATCTGAATTATTACAGGACTTTTTCACGCTTTAAGTTTAGGTCAAGTTATGGTCTTGGTTATATTTTGAATACGCGTTTTAATAAAGAAAGTGTTGATAATAATGACATAGGCGGCCAGGGTATAACCCACAACGGCTCTCTTCACTTTAACAGAATAGATTTTAACAGGTTCTTCTTCTTTGATGTTGGCGGGTCTTTCTTTGCCGTACTGAAGTCTACTTCCGGTCAGGTTAAGGAAAAAAACAGCAACTATAACATTAGTTTTGACAGCAGATTTTGGCAAAAGTATATTTCTGTCAATGGATCCTATGAAAAAGAGAACAGTACCGTGGCTCATGAGAACCTCAAGAATACATCTGAGGATGCAATTTTTACAGTGAGGACAAACCCCATAAAAGGAATTAGCGGGGAGTTTGAGTTGGAACGCAGAGTTTTATTTGATGAGATTACAGGTTTTGACCGTTCCAATACAGGGGATATCTCGGCGCACTATACTCGTAAGATATTTAAGGGTAACCTTAACGCCGACCTTGGTTACAACATAACAATGACAACATTTAGAACAGGCTCTAATAAATCACGTCTTATCTATTCTAATTTGAGTTACAGCAGGCCTATTCTCCGGCGAATGACTTGGGTTGTTAGGACACGGTATGATGACTTTACTGTTGAAGATACTTTTTCCCGCCACTTTGAAGTGGGCAATGATCTAACTTACCAATTGAGGGCCTGGAGATTCTCTATGAATCACACTTATTCCATAACTAATTCGTCTTCAACTGATTATACCGATAACCGCATATATTTTAGTGCTTCACGTAAGTTCGCAAGGATTTTTTATTAGTAGCTGAACAAGAATGCCTTCCTTTAATTACCGCAAGAGTCTGTTCTTCGTAATATAGTGCCTTTAGAAGCGTACTCAGTTTTGTGTCTCAGGGCATTGGTGAAATACTTGGCCGCTAAGCATGTTTATCTCAGTAATAGGTTCTCTCTCAATTTATTTTGGTAAGTAGAGAGTCTCCGCATAGGTTGTTAGCGGCTTCTTTTGATGGTATGGAGGGTTTTTTGAGCTTCCAGTCGTATGGACTCGGAGTTGTCATCGGAAAAGGCGGAGATAAAGCTCTCGTACTTAAGGGCTTCTTTCTTGCAGAGGGCCAGCAGCCTCAATAATTCCACAACAAGGGGAATATTTCTTCTGTCTCCAGCTCTCATGAGTGCCTCAATGGCTACCGGTATGAGATTTTCTTTAATTTCACCCTCAAAACCTGTGAGGGCCTCTACTGATGAGAAGGCCGGGCCGGGTTTATCTGTCTGAACAATGGCAAAGAGCATATCTATACCCTTGTCTCCTGCAAAGACAAGCCCTTGTGCCGAGGTGGCGCGGTAAAAGGGTTCTTCATGGGAGAGAATATGTTCTTTTAGCACGTTAAGCCCATCATCTCCGTAATCTTCGGCCAGAGCCACAGCAGCGCTCTTTCTTACATGGTAAACTTCGTTGTCAAGGTTATCTATAAGGGTTTTTTTAGCTCCATCTGTTCTAAGGCGCGCAAGCTCTGAGGCGGCCAGAAGGGATACATCCTCATCTTGACTGTGAATGCTCTCGGCCATAATCTTGAAAAGGGCCTTGTTTCTTGCCAGGGCTATTGTATGGAGCACTGTCTTCTGGAATACATTGCGCGGCGGGTTCTCTATAAGGTATGTGAGCGCGCTTATTGTCTCAATACTGCTTTCCTTAACGAGATGGTTAATAAGTATGGCGCCTTCTTCCCTTGATACAGTACCGGCGATTATCTTCGAGAACATGGCCGTTAGTCTCTCAACAAATTGGTTCAATGTATCCTTCCAGCTTTTAGGGTTGTTTAGCAATTAGTGGCAATGCCGCAAAGGAAGACCTGCCGTCGTCTTTTCAGCTAAAAAAATCTTCTAAGAGATATATTCTCTATCTTAAAAGAGTAAGGCGGTATAGATGTTTCACTTTTTTTATAAGTCCATGTATTATACCCGCTATGGGGTAATCAAGCAAATTTTTTTAGGATATTCTCATTATTTTGTACCTCTTAAGTGCCTTGGTTCGAGGTAAGCAAGAAGAGGGCTTTATCTTGTTTTGTCAAGGAGGCGCTTTAACTCAGACTTCGCAGGGCCGTACGAGGGATCCGCGGTAACGGCCTTACTAAACTCGCTAAGAGCTTTTTCCCTCTCACCCCTGTTATCGTATATGTTGCCTATCATGTAATGGGCGTCTGTGCTGCGTGGGTTGAGTCTAAGTACTTCCTTTAAATGAATAAGGGCATTAGAGTAATCGCCCATCTTTTGATATGTCCAGCCCAGGTTGTAGTGGGCATCTTCGTACTGCGGATTTATGCTTATGGCAAGGTTGTAAAACTTTATGGCCATAGATATATCTCCCATGCTCTGGTATAACATTGCGATGTTATATGGGGTAGTGGCGTTGGAAGGTTTTAAACGTAAGGATGCTCTGTAGTGAATAAGGGCATTAGGGTAATCGCCCATCTTCTGATAAATAAGTGCGGCATTGTAATGTGCGTTTTCCTTATTGGGTTTTACCCGGATCGTTTCCTTGTAAACTTTGAGGGCTTTTTTAAGGTTCTCCGTTCCGCCTCTGCTCTGTAGGGCCCATCCAAGGTTATAGAGGGCGTTTGGGCTTTTCGGTGATTTTATAACGGTATCTGACCAGAGGGAGTAGTCGCTTCTCCAGATAATTGCCCGCTTTATGGAGGCAGCAGAGTATATGACGAGAATAAGCGTCAGGGTTGCGATGAGAATTGTTTTTTGTCTTTTACTGCTCTGCTGCCTCTTATACATTCGAGAAACCATAAGAGCTATGAAGACGGCGGCGCCGGCGGTGGAGAGATATAGATAGCGGTCGGCAAAGCCTCCCACTGAGAGTATAGGCATGTAGAGAACGGGCAGCAGGGGGATTAGTATCCAGATGAGAAAAAAGATCTCCTTTCTTTTTTTCCTCAGTAACAATATTAAGGCTGCAAACGCCGCGCAGGCTATCAGACCAATGATAAACATCATCTCAAAGGCGGAATGGACAGGAGTAAAGGAGTAGATGATGCTTAGATTTATGGGTAAGATGAGTTTACCAAGGTATCTCGCAATGAGCGGGAATACGTTCAGCAGCCCCTCGTAGAAGGTCATCTTAATAAGACTCATCTGCGTCATTCCGCCAAGGGCAGAGGTTCTCATGACCATATATATTACAGCTGGTATAAGGTAAATTATAAAAATTTTCCAGCGTCTAAGACTCTGCCAACCCCTCTTCGTAAACTCATAGAGCGGTATGATAATAATAAGGGCCATGGCCGTCTCTTTTGAGAATAGCGCCACTGAGAAGCAGGCAGCAGAGCATGCGAGGTATGCCGCAGCTCTTTGCGGCGCTCTCTCGGCAAGGATGTAAAGGGTAAAGGCGCAGAGTACTAGCAAGGTGAATATAAGTTCCGGTATGGTTCCGGCCCATGAGACTACCTCGCTGTTTATGGGATGGAGGGCAAAGACAAGACCTGCGATGAAGGGGGCTGTCATGGTAAGCGCTAAAGGGCCGCGATTATCAGCTCTTGGTTTTTTTTCTGTTGTGATGAAGAGAGAGGCGAGAAAATAAACCATTAGTGCGTTCATGGAGTGGAGGAGTATGTTGACGAGGTGCCACGCCCATGGTCTCAGCCCGAAGGTGAGGTACTCGGCCATGTACACGAGGTAGAATACCGGCCTGTAAGTATTTGCAGGCTGACCATTTAGAAAACTCATAGTCGAGGAGACAAAGAGTTTTGGGATATTATCTAAGTCCCTTATCCAGGGGTTTCTGATTATTTGTAGATTATCATCGTAGACAAAGCCTCCCATGAGGGTTATGGAGTAGACGATAAGGGGTATGATGAAGACAAGAGAGGGTAGGATATACCTGGCTCTTAAGATTTTTTTGATTAGCAACGCTTAAATCCCATTTTTTTAATGTAGGTAAGATCCCCGCGGTGAACGTTTTGCAGGGGGCTGGTTTGTGTTGGTAGTAGTTTTTTTATCTGATACAAAGAGGCTAATCATGAGAGATGACTCTTCAAGGGGTCTGTTTATGGTGCGGTAAGCAGCCGCTACAGGTAATGACCTTGACTTAACTATTTATTTTAACTTATTATTATAATCAAATACAAGGATTATCCATCTTTGTTTTTGAAGTTTTTTAGTATAAACTATACGTCTACGGCGAATGGAGAGCTGCGACCCTGTTATGAACTTTGATTATGCAAAAGAGCGGATAGATTTTTTTGAGGACCTACCGGACCGCCTTGAGGCAGTCCTCAAGGGATCGCTGTGGACATTGTCTCCGAAGTCTCTTAGGTTCAAGTACGGCCTTAACGTAGCGGAGCTAAAGGTGCCTTACCATCTTGGCTCTGATGATGAGGCTATTGTAGAGGCCGCGGTAAAAGGGCTCGCGGCCCTTATTAAGAAACGCTACGAGTCTTTGAAGGCTCCCAGTAAAGAAGATGAGCATAATCGTGAGAGTACTGTTTTTGTAGCTACTCCGGATCTGCGTGAGAAGACCTGCAGGCTGGATATATTTGTGGCACAGTCTTTTGAGAGAGAACTTGCCGCGAGGATACTTGAGAGTACCCCCTATCTTGACAGCTCTGTGCTTTATGCCTGGTTCGCTCACGGCGAGAGCGGCGCAAAGTTTATCTCCTGGCTAAAGGGCATGATGAATAAGGCGCGAGGTGACGAAATGTATAACGGTCTGCAGGAGCAGACCTCCTACCTGACACTTCTTGCGCTCGTAAATACTGTAAGAAAATATCAGCGGGCTCTTAAGACCTTTCGTGTAAAAGGCCTTGGTTACGACAAACTGGATCTCTCTGTGGGCCTCTGTTTTTATAATGTTTTTTCTGCTGTCATTAGAGATCTCACCGCCGCCTGGTCTGATGAAAAAGGCGTGGCCTTTGTCTTGAGGGCGGCCTTTGTACCCGAGCACTTCATAGTCGTTAAATCCGCTCTCTTAGGCTCTTCTCATAACCCATATCGTATCTGCCGCCATACCTTCGAGGTTTTATCCTCTCATCTTGTTCCTCTTAGCGTACAGACAGAGTCTCTGCGCCTTCTTGTGGAAGAGGGGGTAAGGCGTGTAAAGAGTGATAAGAGGCTGATGAAGACAGTCGTAGAGCAGGTAAAGATAGGGACTTTCAGGGAGAAGATACTTGATTATATGACGGCATATGATGTGCCTGATATGGAGCTTCGAAAAGAGTTTTTTGACCTCTACAGCGAGGATCGTCTTATTACAAATCTGCTAAATGACGGCCCTTATGCGTTGAGGCTCGCAAGGTCTATTGAGGCGCTAATGGAGGTTGTCTCAAAGGATAGATTGAGGACTGACAGACTGAATGGGCTGCGAGGTCTTGTCCTTGAGTTTAGTAAGAAGAGGTCTGTCTTAAAAGGCATCGCAGGTGGCGGTCGAGAGCAGAGCCGTGAGGCCCTTGTCTCCGTAGTAGAGGGTTATTATGCCGCTACCCTTGATGCCATGGTGAGCGATAGCGTCTCTCTTATGATGAACAGACTCTCAGATAGACGACTTGAACTCGCGAATAAGATGCTCCGCGATGAATATATGAAGGGCCGTCTTTACCGTTTTTCAACGGATAAGCGGCCTATGATAAATATACTGCAGAGTAGAAAAGAAGGTCAGTTATTTGTTGATATGAAGGACTTTAGCCGTAAGACGCATAAGATTAAAGAAGTAGCTATGGCTGATTTCATGAAGGAGTATTTTTTTAAACCCATACTTGACGCTGCACAGGGCTATGCCGATGGCATGGGGCTCTCAGAAGATGAGATGGGCATAAGGCTTACTAATATTCCGGGAGACGCTATTATTTTTTCCGGAGGCATGCGCTCTCTTGTGGCGCTGGCCCGTGATATTCGAAGGATAATCGAGGAATCCGGCAGTGAGCTGGAGCAGAGACTTCCGCCCGGCAGCGGCAGGGAGGTTATGGACGAGGTTCATAAAAAATTCGAGGAGCGCAGAGAGGCCCTTAAGAGGAAGAGGCTGGAGATGATTCTTGAGACTGATGACGGTCTTGATGACTCTGCTGAGGCAATTCTCAAGATAGGTGAGGAAGAAGGCCGCCTTGAGAGCGTATACAAGGATGAGCTTACGGCTGCAATTAAGCGTGAGATGGAGGCAGGGCTCTTTATAACTTACGGAGCGAGGGCCGAGATAATCGAGCTTGGTCATATAAAGGGGTATCAGGGCCCGGTGAACGTATCCATAGGAGAGAAGATAAACGAGTCGGCGCGTGGCACCTTTAGAAATACAATGGTTAAGGCCTATCTGGAGATACTTCTCTCAGGTGATAGAGAGAGGCGCAGAAACAAGGACATAGAGTACCCCTTTGATGTCTATATCCATACTGCCTATACGCTGAGGATGCCCCCTGATCTGGAACACGCCTTTGAGAAACTCATATCAGGAAGAAAATTATCTAACGCCAAGGCCCTTACGAGGCTGATTACTGAGAACTACCTCAAGGACTTTAATAAGATAATCGACGGAGAGTCTTTTTCTTCATTAAGGCTCATCTCTACTATTACGGATATATATAACAAGGGCCAGGCACTTAGCGATGAGGCCCTCTTTGCGTACATAAAGGAGAGCAGGGGAGATAAGACTTTTTACAGGAAGATAACGGGGCGAGAAGGTCTTCATGGGAGCATACTAAATTCTTTTTTTCTCCCTCAGGAGCGTATGGAATTTATCTTTACCGCAGGCCCTAATAATACTTTTGCCGAGATTTTTTACCGCTCCGGTGAGCTTGTGTTCCGTGGTTTTGAGGCCGACCCGCCTCGCGGTATATATGAGATGCTGAACCCTGAAGGAGAATTTTTTAAGAGCCTCCTAGAGCTCCATGTTGAGAAGTGGATTGACGAGGCCCGAGAGGCCGGCGACGAACCTCTCTGATGAGGAGAGGCCGTGAAAGACCAGAGGCCTGCGAAGAGTCCAGCTTAGCCCCCCCTCATCACCCTTCGTTATACATTAAAAAAATTTTTCGAGAACCTCGTTCATGCTTCCTGTCCTGTAGCCCTCGAGGTCTATGGTTACATAGATAAATCCAAGCCCTTTCATGGACGAGATAATTTTTTTTCTTATGGGCTCTTGAAGGAGGCGCGGCATCTCGGCGGCAGCGGTCTCTATTCGAACTGTCTCTTTGTGGTACCTTACTCTGAATTCCTTAAATCCCAGAGTCCTCATGAAGTCCTCTGCCTTTGCTATAACCTCGAGCCTCTTATCGGTGATTTCTGTTCCATAGGGGAACCTTGATGAGAGACATGCTAAGGCCGGTTTGTTCCATGTCGTAAGGCCCATGGCGCGGCTTATCTCACGAATATCCGCTTTTGTCAGCCCCGCTTCACGAAGAGGACTTCTTACGCCAAGCTCTTGCGCGGCTTTGCTGCCGGGGCGAAAATCCTTGAGGTCGTCTATGTTGGCCCCGTCAGCTACATTAGAGAGACCGAGGGCGAGGGCCTCTTTTTTGGCGATAGTGAAGAGCTCGCTCTTGCAGTGATAACACCTCTGTGGCGTATTTTCCGAGAACCCCTCTATCTCCAGTTCATTGGAGTGCACAATAATGTGTTGTGCGCCAAATTCATCTGCCAGTCTCTTAGCCTCATTGAACTCATGAGCGGGGTATGTAGGCGAAGTTGCCGTTATGGCAGCGGCCCTCTCTCCAAGGACGCTCTTGGCGGTCTTAAGGAGCAGAGTAGAGTCTACACCTCCGGAGAAGGCTACTACAACATCGCCCATATCTCTTAAAATATCCTTCAGGCGTGAGAGTTTTTTTGTGGTCTCAGGCACGAGTGCGTATTCGGGCGAGTCCGCCTCGGCGGAGTTTTTTATTGACGCCCCTTCTCTTACTCTTAGCATACGCGCGCCTCTATAAGCTCATCTTCAGTCACGGCGTCCGCAGGTGTAAAGTCCCTTGTCTCCCCGTTGAATGAGAGGCGTACCTTATTATTACCATCTAACTTGGCCGAGGCATAACGTAGGATGAGTCTTCCGGCGAACTCCAGTACGTCTTCAGGGGCTTTCTCTGTGATGAGTACAAGGGGGCCTGGAAAGTCAACGGGCTCTAAGGCCATGTGCTCGGGCTTTAAGAGGGTTTTCAGGCGGGCGTTATCGGCCTCGTCCCTTCCTACTACTATCTTAAAACCCTCGTAGCGAAGGTGCCGGCCTGTTCTAAGGAGAGAGAGGTCATGCCTCTCAATCTTACTCTTATTATCAAAGAGATCCCGCACTTTTTTGGAAAAAGTGCGGTCCGTTAGGAGGCAGCCCCCTGATGGACATGGGTAGTCGTTTACTCCGAGCTCTTCTGCGAGATCCATCTGCGGCCTTCGCCCCCGTCCCGCTACGCTTAGGAGTTTATTCCTGTCTACAAGGCCTTCTTTTTCCGCAATGGTAGGTTCAAGATGACCGGCGCACAGAGGCCTCAGGATAAGACCCTCAAGTCCGCTGTCACGCTCGATTATCCTCATGGTGTCACGCCTCTGGCTCATTGGTCTCTGTCCAAGTACCTCGCCTGTGAGGATAAAGGAGGCCCCTATCTCCTCCATATACTTCTTGGCGGACTTGAACATATATATACGGCAGTCCACGCAGGGGTTCATGCCCTTGCCGTAGCCGTGAGCAGGCGAGCGGACAATGTCCATGTAGTCGTCACCCTTTAACATAACCTTTATAGGTATTCCGAACTCCTCTGCCACGCGCACTGATTCGCTCTTGCAGCCTCCGGCCTTTCTCGCGCTTGTTGTGCATGTGCAAAAAGCCGAGGTGAAGTTAAGGGCATGAACCTCAATACCCTGGTCTATTATCATCTTTACGGCGAGTGTGCTGTCAAGGCCCCCTGAGAGCAGGGCCACGGCCTTTGTCATATTTCGCTACCTCTCTTCTGTTTTTTTAAGTAACCTCACCTCTACACCAGGGGGCGGCGACGGGTAAAGTTCTTGTATTTCAATTAATATAATTATACTGTTAATAGCAAGTAAAATCAAAGGTACAGAGTGCGGAAAATATTCTGCGAGGATAGGAAGAGAGAGATTTGAAGAAAGAGACACTTGTGGGCGTGTTTTTCGCCGCTATTATAGGATACCTCAGTTACAGGATTATGGCCCCTTTTTTCGTTCCAATCTTCTGGGCCGTAGTCTTTGTCATATTATTTCACCCCTTTTACGCATGGCTGCTACGGCGTCTCAGGGTAAAGGCGGCGGCCTCTGCGCTTGCCTGTATCACAATCGCCCTCTTTTTTCTTGTGCCTATGATTATCCTTGCCGCTATGCTCACGAGCGAGGTTATCTCCATCTACACTCATGCCCAGCACTATGCCGCTGATATCTCTAACGGGCAGAGCGGTCTTAATCTTCACTTTTTTGATTATATGCCCGGTTTTCTCGATAGGTATGTGGATATATCAGGCATTGATTTAAGGAAACTCTTCGCTACGACTATGCAGCAGGCAGGCGCTTACCTCGCGCCGGGTTTAAAGGGCGCAGTAAGCAACTTTGCGCAGCTTTTTTTCAATATAGTCCTCGCCTTTTTCACCATGTTCTTTCTATTTATGGAGAGCGACAAGCTCGTTGCCGTTCTAAAAGAACTTATACCCCTGAATGATACTCAGACAGATGAGGTCATCTCGAAGAACAGGGTTATCATTACCGCTACCCTTACGGGCGGTGTCCTCGTCGGGGGCGTTCAGGGCGCGCTCGGCGGTCTGGCCTTCTGGTTCCTCGGCATTCCTTCGCCCTTTCTCTGGGCCTTTGTCATGTTCATTACCTCATTCTTGCCAGGTATCGGAACCCTTGCTGTTGTTATCCCCGCTATCCTCTTCCTCCTTATAAAAGGGGCCTTCTTAAAGGCCCTTCTGCTTCTGCTCTGGGGAGCCCTTGTCATAGGCCTTGTAGATAATCTCTTACGTCCCATAATCATAAGCGGTAAGACCAATCAGCACCCTCTGCTGCTTTTTTTCAGCGTACTTGGCGCTGTCCATGCCTTTGGTTTCATAGGCATAATAGCCGGCCCAATCATATTGAGCCTTGCTATGGCCGCCCTTGATATCTACAGAATCGCTATGAAGGGCAGTAAGAAGGCCGCGGCAATGGGCGGGTCTTCTTGATATGGGGGGTAAATGAGTCATAGGGCCGCTTACTCCCCACGCCGCTATATACCCCTGCTGCTCCTTGCCACTACCCTCTGTACGACTGTTATAGCGGGGGCTCTGTATCAAGGGGCGGATTTACGTAATCATTCCAGTGAACTTATGCTGGGGCTGCCATTTTCCATATCCCTTCTTCTAATACTCGGTACACATGAGCTCGGTCACTATATTGCATCTCGGCGTCATAACGTCCTTACGACGTGGCCTCTCTTTATCCCCGCGCCGCCAATACCGCCAATGATAGGGACATTTGGAGCTGTGATAAGGATAAAATCTCCTATTACCACAAAAAACGCCCTCGTGGATATTGGAGCGTCAGGGCCCCTTGCCGGCTTTGTTATGGCATGTCTCGTTACATACATAGGCCTTCGCACCTCTTCCGTTACGCCTCTTCTGCAGGGTACGGGGGCCATGGGGTTTGGCTCCTCCCTTATATTTCAAGGTCTTACATACCTCGCTATAGGACCTGTGCCGGTAGGTTTTGATGTCTTTCTCAGCCCCGTTGCCTTTGCCGGGTGGATTGGTTTTTTTGTTACGGCGATGAACCTCCTTCCCCTTGGCCAGCTCGACGGCGGTCATGTTATCTATGCCCTTCTTGGTGAGAGAGGGCGCCCCATCTCCCTTATGCTCGTAGCGGTTATGGCCGTGCTTGGTTACTTCGCCTGGCCGGGCTGGTTTATCTGGGCGGCCCTTATCACTATTATAGGGCTTCGCCATCCGCCGCTTGCAGACCAGCGCCAGCCTATGGACAGAAGGAGAAGACTCACCTCAATAGCTGCCATATCGGTTTTTATATTGACTTTCATGCCTACGCCATTTTATATTGTTTAAACTATGAAAAAATTTACTGAAGAAGAACTGAAAAAATTCGATGGCGCCAACGACGGAGACCCTATCTATTTTGCCTATAAGGGCAAGGTATACGATGCCACCAAGAGCCCTCTTTTTGTAGAGGGAATGCACTTTGAGCATTATGCCGGCTGTGACCTTACTCCATACATGGACGACGCTCCCCACGAGGGCGATGTCATAGAAGAGCTTAAAGTGGTAGGTGAGTACGAGGAGTAGCTTCCGGGCTTGTCTTAAGGGTGGACTCTATAATGGAGGTGTCTCTTTTGGAGAGGGTGCAGGTGCTTAATGCCCATAGGCTCTCAGGCAGGGCATCTTCTCTATAAGTCTGTCTCTTTTGGGGCTATACCTCTTGGGGTAAGCCAAGAGGGCAGACCTGTTCTATTGCAGGTAATCCTTCTTAACGGGTTCTTCTTTGGCAAAAGGTCTATGAGGCCACGGCATTATGGCTATAAAACTCCTTATATTAGGCTGCGGCACATCTACGGGCGTGCCAGTGATCGGCTGCGCCTGCTCAGTATGTACCTCAAATGACCCTCGTAATTCCCGCACAAGATCATCTGCCCTTATAGAGGTTGAAGGCACGCATATCCTCATCGATACCTCTACTGATCTTCGCTCGCAGGCCCTCTCTACAGGCATTACACGCATAGACTCCGTACTTTTTACACACCCTCACGCCGACCATGTACATGGAATAGACGAGCTTCGCTCCTTTAATATGCTTCAGAAGGGGCCCATCTCCTGCTTTGGCAGCGCCGAGACCATAGAGCGTCTGACCCTCTTATTTAATTATATTTTTAGCGGCGAGCGTGGTGAGAGCTTTAAACCTGAACTCTCCATTACCGAAATACTCGGCCCTTTCACTATAGGGCCCGTTGAGGTAATTCCCCTTGAGGTAAGGCACGGCAGGGGCCTGGTGCTGGGTTTTCGTATAGCCTCATTTGCTTATATTACGGACTGCAGTCAGATTCCGCCTTCTTCCATGGAAAAACTCCGCGACCTTGACCTTCTTGTCCTCGGCGCGCTACGCTATAAGAGCCATCCTACGCACATGACTGTGGAGCAGGCCGTAGATATAGTAAAAAAGCTTCGCCCTAAGAGAACGATACTTACGCACCTTAGCCACGACATTGATTATCCACAAGATAACCCAAGACTGCCCGAGGGCATAGAGTTTGCCTATGACGGTATGATGCTGGAGGTATAAGAAGTCGGTCTTAGGCAGGCGGGGTGCGAGGTATTGGAGGCAGATAAAAAATCAGCTCAGGTCTATGAACTCAAAACCGCATTTTGGGCATGTAGTGGCTGTGAATTTAACTTTTTTGTGGCAGTACATGCATTTTTTTGTTCCAATGGCCCGTACAATGAGAATGGCGTGAGGCAGGGCTATTACAGGGAGCAGAGCTCCGTAGATGAACCACTTGATAAAGCTGCCGTCATTGCTCTTTGCGATAGCTCCCGTGGCGATACCAATGCATATAGCCGCTGCCGCGTATATAGCGATAATTGTTGTAAGCGTCACCTGAGACCCCTTTTATTAATAATTCTTCCTTAAGACAGGTTTTTTTATATTAATTCTAAAAAAGCCCCTCTTTTTTTACATTTTTTTCTTCTTGAAGTGCCTGCCTCTCACTCTCTTCCAGTACCTCCGCCCCCTCCTCAAGCTCAAGTGTCTGTATTGGGGGCAGCGCCGCGCCTGTAATACCCTCAAGGTCGCCGTATATGCTTACAGTGTTCTTAAAGACTCGCTCTATCTGTTTCTCGCGTTTGGCCCAGAGCCTTGTATAAGCCCTTTTCTCCTGCTCAAGCTCAGCTCTCATAGTGGTGAAGGACTCAACTATGGCCTCTACTTTCTGGCGGAACTCGTCCCCGGAGACGTACTTATAGATAGCTTCTTTTTTTTCTTCTTTACCCACAGAGGCCTGACGGGCTCGGGCCAGTTGAACAAGGCTGTTTCTCAGAGCCTCGGCGAGGGCCGGTGCAAGGTGATAGCCTGTTACCCAGACTCTCTCAATAAAGCCAAAGGAGGTTATCTCTTTTGGCAGCGCCTCTGTGGCGATAACGGCTATCTCGGCCCTAACATCGCGCTGGTCGTCCTTGAGTTTTGTGAGCCAATCCTTGCTCCAGGCCTTCGTGCGTTTCAGCTCCCAGATGATACTGCCGCAGAAGTGACCGGTATTGGTGTGAACTTTTTGTATAATATCGGCCCCCCTGATACCCTTTGGCACAGGTACAATCTCGTCATAGGGAAAACGTGTCTTCAGCGCGTCCTCAAGGTCAAGCTCCATGACCTCGCCCTGGGTCTGCATGGAACCCTGCTCGGATTTTCTCTTTAGATCCTCGATAATCCTCTGCATGTCCAGCATCTTCTTCTCTTTTTCAAGGTCTTTCAGGCGGTGCACCTCGATAAAGTCTTTCTCAGCCTTCTCTCTTATGGCCTCGCGTTCTGCCTCTATGGCGCGGGCCTTCTTTAACTCAAAATTTCTCTTCTCTTCATCGAGGACTCTTTTTTCCTTTAGATAGGCGAGCTCCTTCTCGTTGGCCACGGCGAGCTGCCTCTTACTCTCACGAGTCTCTTCCTCAAGAGCGGTTATTCTTACCGCCGCCTCTTCTCTTGCCCTCTTTCTTGCCTCAAGTTCAAGGCGGCCTTTCTGTGCTGAGAGTTCTTCAGCTATACGCCTCTCTACTTCCGCGCTTTTTCTGCTTAATGCCTCCTCACGCTCCTTGAACTCCTTTTCCCTCTCCCTTCCTCTCGCCTCATATTCTCGCTCAAAACCCTCGTTAATCTCACGCGAGAGGGCCTCAGTCAGCGGTATAGTATTATCGCACCTTGGGCATCTTATAGTATCTTTGCTCATTTTTTCCTATTATAAGAGTGTTAAGCGTCTACTGTAAGTATATATTATTTTACAAGAAGAAGCGGTTTTTTTAGTATATTCATCTTTAGGCTAAAAAATCCTTGTGCCCGCTTGACCTTTAAGCGCTTTACCTATAAGGGCCGGTGTGGTGATGATAACCTCTTGACCTCCTGCCTTTACGAACTCAATAGCCGCCTCGACTTTGGGCCCCATGCTTCCAGGGGCGAACTCGCCCGCTCTTAGATATTTTTCTGCGTCTCTTACACTTAACTCACGAAGGGGTCTCTGTTCATCTCCGCCAAAATCAAGGTACACACTGTCTATGGCCGTAAGGTTAAGTATGGTCTTAACGCCCATGTCTCCTGCGAGCAGGGTAGTGGTGCGGTCTTTATCCACGACGGCTTCTATGCCCTGTAGCGTGCCCTCTTTATTCTCTATTACGGGCACGCCTCCGCCGCCTGCAGCTATTACGACTACGCCTTGCTCTGAGAGTTTTTCGACTACCGCGCTCTCTACTACACGCCGCGGTCTCGGTGAGGGTACTCTTCGCCTGAAGCCTCGGCCGCTGTCCTCACTCAGGACCCAGCCTTTTTCTTTGCTGAGGCTTTTTGCCTCGTCTTTCGTATAATAAGGGCCAACGGGTTTATCAGGGGCGGCGAAGGCTTTATCGTTTTTATCTACCACGACCTGAGTTACAACGGTGACAACCTCGGCCTCTACCTTAGCCCTTACAAGTTCATTATATATGGTCTGCTGAATCATAAAACCCAGCCCGCCCTCGGAGTCGGCATCGGAGATGTAAAGTGGCATGGGAGGCACAAACTCCTTTGCCGCCTCATTTCTGATGACGATATTACCTACTACAGGGCCGTTGCCGTGTGTGATGATTACACCGCAGCCATCTCTTAGCAGCTCTGATACAAGGGCGCAGGCGGCTCTGGCATTATGAAACTGCTCAGTAATACTCCCCGATTCATCACGCCTGATGAGGGCGTTTCCGCCAATGGATATAATGACTTTTTTCATATCCACGCCTCCTTACTTTCTTTTGGAAAAAAGAAAGTAAGACAAAGAAAACCAATGGGGGGCAATTAGCTCATATTCTCTTTAGCTGCATCTTCGTCCCACTGGAAAAAAGAAAGTAAGACAAAGAAAACCTCCCCCTTTCTTTTAGAAAAAAGAAAGGGGGGCAAAGAAAACCAATGTATAACAAGTCCAAGCTCGCAGCGGTCTTTCTCTAACCATTTACAAAAAAGTAAGACAAAGAAAACCTCCCGCTTTCTTTTAGAAAAAAGAAAGCGGGGTAAAGAAAACCAATATGGTGTTGATATTTTATCGCTACAAAACTTCATCATCGCCCCACTGGAAAAAAGAAAGGGGGGTAAAGAAAACCAATGTATAAGAAGACCAAGCTCGCAGCGGTCTTTCTCTCACCCTATCGAAAAAAAGCGGGGTTAATAAAACCAATGGGGAGCGATGATTGTTACATCTAAGGTCTTGTAAAATCTCCCGCTAAGATAAGGGAGCTGTCTTTACTCCAAATCCGCCACATACTCGGCGGCCTTGTAGGCGGCAATGGCGCCGTCGCCTACGGCAGTTGCAACCTGCAGCAGAGGTGTTGTACGGCAGTCTCCTGCGGCGAATATTCCAGGCAGATTTGTCTCCATGTTCTGGTTTGTCTTGATAAAACCGCTCTCATCTTTCTCGGCCTCGATAAATCCAGTTGTTGGAGTAATGCCTACGAAGATAAATGCCCCGTCTACGGCGAGAGTCTTTGTCTCTCCAGTCTTAAGATCCTCTACGAGGGCCTCAGTCACAACCATCTCGCCGCTAATCTCCTTTAAGGCATGACTTCTTAGAAACTCGATGTTCTCGGCGGCCTCTGCTCGGTCCTGCTGGATTTTTTCTCCTCTGAACTCGTCACGCCTGTGGACGATGTATACTTTCTTGGCGATCTTTGATAGATAGACGGCTTCTTTTAGGGCCGTGTCGCCGCCACCAACTACAAGGACGTTAAGGCCTTTAAAAAAGGGCCCGTCGCAGGTGGCGCAGTAGGAGACGCCCTTGCCTGTAAACTCCACCTCGCCCGCGGCGCCGAGCCTGCGAGGTTTGGCGCCTGTTGCCACAATAACGGCCTTTGTGTCCATATCACCCTCAGAGGTCTTTAAGACCAGGGTCTTATCTTCTCTCTTTATCTCTGATACCTCTCGGAGAATTATCTCAAGACCGAGGCCTTTGGCATGGGTCTCGAAGTGCTCCATGAGCCCCGCTCCGCTAATAGATGGAAAACCCGGGTAGTTCTCAATTATGTCGCTAAGGGCTATCTGGCCTCCGACGAGTTCTTTCTCTACCATGACGGTCTTTAGCCCAAGCCTGATGGCGTAGATAGCCGCCGTAAGCCCCGCTGGCCCGCCGCCTATGATTACAATGTCATACATTTTTCACTCCTCCACGATTTTTGTACGCTTATTAATATCAGCTCTCGGCCATTATCTCTTGCCGATAAGTCTTCTTGCGGCCCTTAGATTTTTTATCTCATCGCCTTCTTCTTTTTGAGGCGTCTCAAGGATAACGGGTACGCCCTTAATGCCCTCTGCGTTTAAGAAGGCCTTTAGAGCCTTATTCCCAATCTGGCCTTCTCCGATGTTGGCGTGTCTGTCTATGCCTGAACCTGCCTCGCCCTTTGAGTCGTTAAGGTGAATGAGGCGAAGCCCCTCGGTGCCTACTGCTTTCTTAATGGCTGCCGCGAGTCTGACAGCATCTGCCTTATTCGTTAAGGGAAGACCTGCGGAAAAGCCGTGACAGGTATCAAAGCACATGCCGGCGAGTAATCCCTCGCCATGCGCCGCCTCTATCATGTCTCCAATCTCACCGAGGTCATCGCCTGTCATGCCTTTATGTGCGCTGTTCTCAAATAAAATAGTTGTTTTTTTGTTTATCTCGGCATCTTTTACACCTTTAAGGGCTTTTTTTACCTGTTCCATGGCAAAGGCCTTGCCATTACCCTTTGGACTCCCAAGGTGTGTTACAAGGTACTCGGCGCGAAGCAGCTCGGCAAGAGATAACTCCTCCTTGAAGAGGTTGAGTGATTTAGAAAATATCACCTCATCAGGCGAAGAGAGGTTGATTAGATATGAGGTATGCACCACAAGGGGCCATAGCTCCGACTCTTCACGTAGCGATATAAACCTCTTTGCCGCTTCTTCGTCAAGGGGGCGCACCTGCCAGGAGCGAGGATTACGGGCGAATATCTGAAAGGCGCTGCAGCCCGCTTCCTTCGCTCTTTCCACGGACTTGTACAGCCCGCCGGCCGTTGATACATGGCAGCCTAATGACATATTTTTAAGATCCTCTCTATACAAGGGCTTTGATTAACGCCTTGTCTTCTGTTGAAGTTTTCTCTCGGCAGCGCTCTTAAGGGCTCCGGGAATGCCTTTGCTTCTGGCAAGATTCTTTAAGTCCCGCTCGCGGATATAATCGATGAATTTTAGCGAAGAGGCCAGCGGCGTACGTGCGTTCTGCACTATGGCAAGCTTTATATTGTAACTCTTCATCCACTCTCTTGAGTTGCTAATGTCTCGTAGAATCTCCTCTGAGGTATTCGTTGAAGAGGCTACACGTACGACTTCCTGCTCAGTGAGTTTCGGGTTTTGCATCACAGAGAGGGCTACTATCCTGTTCTTGTCTTTTATGAGAAGGTTTCTTACAGACCTGTCGCCTGTATGGGCGAGTTTTATCTTCTCCCCTGCCGTCATATTGCATATTGCCTGATAGACGTTGAATCTGTCGCTGTCAAAGTCGTCGCCCTGGGCTATAATCTCGGTGATGGATTCTTCTTCAGAAGCGGCAGTTGTCTCCCCCCTTGCTTGAGCCTCTATAAGCTCCCCTGCCGCGGACTCCAATCTCCTGATTAAGTCCGCCCCTGCCAGGGGGTTTTCTTTTGCCCCATCTATGATGGCGGGAACTCTCTTAATTATTGAGGGATCTTTTTCCAGGATATTGAGAATATCCTGAGACCCAGATTTTGCTATTGTACGGGCAAGGCCCTCATCAAGGCCTTTGTTGCCAAGTATCGCCCTTAGCACAGAGGCGCTGTCGTAAAAGCGTACAAAAAGGTCTCTTAAGACAAGGTTGTTGAGTCTCTGGCCAAGGGCTTCTTGTATAAAATCGGCATCTGCCCCTGCGAGTGTCTCATAAGCGGCGGCTGCAACATTCTCATCTCTGTCATGTGAGAGTACAAAGAGCAAAGTGACCTGATCTGACGGTGATAGGGTCAGAAACTCCGCTCCGTTGCGCCTTGCCGAGTTAAGCCTCTGTTGAGGCTCACTCGCAGGTGAGATAAATTTCAGGAGACTCTTCTTAATCCTCATGGGAGTCCGCCTTCTTCAGTCTTCTTTGCCGCCGCTCGCCGCGGCGATGACTTTCTGGCTAAGATATGCCGGCACTTTCTCATAATGGGAGAATTCCATTGTAAACATACCGCGGTCCCCTGTCATGCCGCGAAGCTCCGGCGCGTAGGTAACTACCTCGGCCATGGGCACAAGGGCCCTGATTGTCTGACTGCCCGCAGTAGGTTCCGCCCCTAATATCTTACCCCTTCTTGAGTTAATATCTCCGATAACATCTCCGAGCTTATCAGCGGGTACGACTATCTTCATATTCATTAAAGGCTCGAGGATAATGGGTCCGCATTTTGCCATGGCATCTCTAAAACCCATGGCAGCGGCTATCTTGAAGGCCATCTCCGATGAATCTACGGAGTGAAAAGAGCCGTCTACAAGCTCGACCTCTACGTCTTCAACGGGAAAACCCGCGAGTATCCCCGCCTCCATGGCCTCTTTTATACCCTTTTCCACTGCAGGTATGAACTGGCGCGGTATGACGCCGCCCTTAATGCTGTTCACAAAACGAAAGCCCTCGCCGCGCGATAGCGGCCTTAGCTCCAGCCATGTGTCACCGTACTGGCCGTGGCCCCCGGACTGCTTTTTGTACTTACCCTGCACCTTGGCGCTCTTTAGTATTGTCTCTTTATAAGGTGTACGCGGGGCCTTGAGCTCAACCTCGCAGTGGTATTTGCGCCGGAGTTTGTCTACGCTGGCCTCAAGGTGCATCTGTCCCGCACCGGCGATTACGAACTCCTTTGTCTGCTTGTCACGTCTGAAGTCCAGGGCCATGTCCTCTTCCATAAGCTTTGAGAGCGCAACTGAGAGCTTATCCTCATCGCTCTTGGTCTTGGCATGTATGGCATAGGAGAGTACTGTGGCGGGCCGAGCCTCGCCGTCAAAGACAACCTGCGCATCTGCGGCGCAAAGCGTATCTCCTGTAGAGGTGTCTTTGAGCTTTGCAAGAGTTACGATGTCGCCTGCCTCGGCCTTTGAGACTTCTTTTATCTCTTTACCCTCAATTGCGTATATGTGAGAGATCTTTTCTTTTGTTCCCGTACAGGAGTTGATTATAACGGAGCCAGGTGTAATGGCGCCTGAGTATACGCGAAGGGCCGAGAGTTTTCCTGTGTAGGGGTCGATGAGGGTCTTGAATACAAGGGCCGAGAAGGGGGCCGATGCCTCGGGCTCTCTTAAGATAGTCTCGCCTGTCTCAGGATCTGTGCCTCTTGCGTGCCCCTTTATGGCGCCCTTGTCGGCAGGTGAGGGCAGGCACGTATTAACAGCGTCCATAAGGAGGTTTACGCCGAAGTTCTTACTGGCAGAGCCCGCGTAAACAGGGACGAATTTTTTCGTAAGCGTACCTTCTCGAAGCGCAGCCCCAAGTTCATCTGTCGAAAGCGCCTCACCATCAAGGTATCTTTCAAGGAGAGCATCATCAGACTCTACTATGCACTCTATCATGACCTGGCGAAGCCTCTGCGCCTCATCGCTTAGCTCTTCTGGAATATCTCTTATATCAAAAGCGCCTGTTAAGTCATCTCTGTAATAGTAGGCCTTCATTGTGAGCAGGTCTATTACTCCCGTAAAGTCCGCGCCGCTGCCTATGGGCAGCTCCATGGCCACGCCCCGTACGCCAAGTACATGCTCAAGGTCGTCAATGGCGCGAAAGAAGTTTGCCCGCTCTCTATCCATCTTGTTAACAAAGGCGATTCTTGATATCTCGTGATCATCGGCATAACTCCAGAGCCGTTCAGTCGCTACCTTTACTCCTGAGATGGCGCTTACTATAACAACGGCGCCGCCTGTGACGCGGAGAGCGCCGCGAGTCTCTGCGAGAAAGTTAGAGTACCCTGGTGTATCAATTATATTTACCCTCTCGCCCTTCCAGCTGTAGTGATGGATGCTTGAGGTAATACTTATCTTTCTCTTTTTTTCTTCAGCCTCAAAGTCAAAGTGGGAGTTGCCCTTGTCTACGCTGCCGAGGTGTTTAACGGCACCGGAGCCAAAGAGCATGGCCTCGCAGAGGGTGGTCTTACCGGCTCCGCCGTGGGCTATTACGGCGATGTTTCTCTTTTGTCCTATGTCATTACTCATGCCAGCCTCCTCTACACCCTCTTACGGGTATTACTCAGATTTAACGGCCTCCTACTAAACCCTTGAAGAGTCTTGAGAAAAACCCCCCTGATTTTACCTTGTCCTCAACCATGGGTTGTCCCGATGGTTTGGTTATGCCAAGCTCAGAGAGGTGCTTTTTCAGCTCTTTGTTGCCGGGTTCGAACTTTATCCCCTTCTTGAAGATATTTATGGCGCCTTTTGTATTATTTACTGAGAGATAGACTTTTCCGAGGTTTAAGTAAAACTCGGCCCTTGAGAACTCTTTTTTTATGGCCTTTGTACAGAGGTCTATGCCAAAGCCGATATCTCCGCCCTTAAGGGCCTTTGTGAGCCCGTAATAGGACATATAGGAGGGGTTGTTCCTATCCTCTCTGTGGGCCTTGCCAAAGGCCCTCATGGCACGGTCGAGGCGTTCTTTCTGCATGAGCCGTATGCCCTCGGCAAAGTATTTACTGGCTTCTTCTTTACTCACTGCGCCCTTCCTTTATATATGAGGTTAAGTCCTTTGAGTGTGAGAAACTCGTCCATATCCGTAATGAACTCGCTTCCACCTCTAAAAGCCCCTGAGAGCCCGCCTGTGGCCACAACGGGCGGCCTTGAGCCGTACTCCTCTATAATACCCTTTATTATCCCGTCGACAAGACCGGAGAATCCGTAATAAATACCGCTCTGAATGGCCTCTATAGTATTTGTGCCAAGTACGTGTGCGGGCCTCTTCAGCTCCACGCGAGGTAAGAGAGCTGTGCGTGTGAAGAGGGCCTCTGTGGAGATGCCTACGCCAGGCGCGATGGCCCCGCCTGCGTACTCGCCCTTGTCGGTAACAAGGTCTACTGTAATGGCAGTGCCAAAATCCACTATTATGGCGGCGCCCTTGAAAAGGGCGTGGGCTGCGACGGCGTTTACAATCCTGTCTGCCCCCACTTCATGGGGGTTATCCGTTATGACAGGCATGGCGACGGTAATATCCTCGCCTACAAAGTTTACCTCTTTATCAAGAAGGCGGCCGAGGGCCTCTTTAATCTCCTTATCCACAGGCGGTACTACGGAGCAGATAACGGCCCCTTCAATATCCGCGGCCCTAATATCCACTGAGGAGAAGAGGCCGCTTAGCATAATAAATAACTCGTCAGTAGTTCTCTGTCTTACTGTGCTGAACCTCCAGTGGAGGGTGAGGGCATTGCCCTCGAAGAGACCGAGTACGGTCTCGCTGTTGCCTATGTCAACGGTAAGAAGTTTTTTAATTTTCTTTTCTCCTTCTCACGAAATACTCTCTGCTCTTGAGTAAAGGCGGTCTTAGGCGCCTCTTATAAGGTCGCCGGAGAGGATTTTTTTTGTCTCTCCACTGTAGTCTCGTATGAGAAGTGCGCCCGAGCTGTCTATGCCGAGGCATATCCCTTTTATTGTCTTATCAAAAGAGCGAATCGTTACGTCTTTTCCCTCTGCAGTGAAGTGACTGCGCCAAGCATCTATTATAGCGGAAAGTCCCTTATTTAAAAAGGTCTTATACCAGAACTCAAAAGTGAGAAAGAGGGCGCGCGCAAAGTCAGCTCTTTTTACGGCGGCGTTGTTCTCATTTTTAATAGAGGTAGCCAGATCTCTTACAGGGGGCGGCAGCAGAGTCGGGTCTATGTTGAGATTTACTCCAATGCCCACGATGACAAAACGGGCCATCTCGCCCTCTGTATGCATCTCCATGAGTATACCCGCTACTTTTTTTGAGTCTATGAGGACGTCGTTAGGCCATTTTACGGCAGGCGCTTTTTTACAGTAGCCCGCAATTGTCTCGGCTACGGCTACGGCGGCAAGCAGTGTAAAACCCTGCAGCTCATGGGCCGTTAGCTGCGGGCGAAGGATTATAGAGGTATAGAGGTTTACTCCCGGCGGACTGGACCAGCTTCGTCCCAGTCTGCCCCGTCCATTGGATTGAGAGTCGCAGACAACAACACTGCCCTCGTCCTCGCCTGCCTGCGCGAGATGAGTAGCTTTTTCGTTAGTAGATGAGAGGGTATTAAAAAAATGAATTTTTTGTCCGATGAACTCTGTGGTCAGCCCCGCTGATATGCTCGTCTCGTTAAAGGGCTCTATGGGCGCGCTCAGGCGGTAGCCCTTTGATGGCAGGGCTATTATGGGAAAACCCTCTGATTTAAGGCTTCTTATACGCTTCCATATAGCGGTGCGGGATATGCCAAGCTCTGCGGCGAGGGTCTCACCGGAGATAAAGGCGCCCTGCGGGCTCTGGAGACGGCGCAGTATCTCACCCTCTGTTTTTTTCCCTGCCATTGCTGTCTATTACCTTCATGCTTATATCAACTGATGGCGCCGAGTGCGTTAGCGCCCCAACTGAGATGCGGTCTACGCCCGTGGCGGCGTACTCCTTTATGTTAGCGAGGTTAACGCCCCCTGATACCTCACTTAAGGCCCTGCCGCCGATAATTACCACGGCTTTTTTTATCTTCGAAGCATCCATGTTATCAAGGAGTATAATATCTGTCCCAGCTGCAAGGGCTTCTTTAGTCTCTTTTAAGGTAGTTGTCTCAACCTCTATAACCGCCTTAGAGCCGCAGTATTTACGGGCTTTTTTTATGGCCGTTGTTATGCTTCCAGCGGCTTTTATGTGATTGTCTTTTATGAGCACGGCGTCATAGAGGCCGCTTCGGTGGTTAATTCCGCCGCCAATACTTACGGCGTAACGCTCGAAGGAGCGAAGGCAAGGCGTTGTCTTTCTTGTATCAAGGACAGCGACTTCTGGTGCCTTCTCTACAAAGGCCGCGGTCATAGTGGCTATGCCGCTTAGGCGGGCAAGGATATTAAGGGCCACGCGCTCGCCTGTAAGCAGAGGTGCGAGAGGGCCCCTTAAGAGGGCAATGGTGCGGCCTTTTTTTATCCCTTCGCCGTCTTCTTTTAGGGTAGTTATACTTATTCCCTTATCAAGCTGGCTGAATACCTCTTTAACAAGAAATAGGCCGGCAAGCACGAGGTCTTCTTTGGCGATAATGCGGGCGCGGCCTTTTTTTCTCGCAGGTACAGTTGCCGCTGTGGTTATGTCTCCTGTGCCTATGTCCTCGGCAAGGGCGGCCTTTATAAGGGCCCTGCTCTCCTTAATGAGACTTTTCATGACTCCTGAGTCTGTTGATTGTCTTGCGGTTATAGTTTTTTTCTCTGAAAATAGCGCGTTAAGTTCAAATTAAGCCCTCTTGGGGCCGAGGCGTCTTAGACCAGCCTCGATGCTGGATTTTTTTTCCAGAAGCTCCTTTAGTTTTGCCCTCTCTTTATCAACTATGGCCGCAGGCGCTCTCTCAAGAAAGGCCTGATTTGAGAGTTTCTTCTCCAGAGACTCATACTCCTTAGTTGCCTTTTCAAGGGCCTTATTCAGCCGCCGTCCCTCTACCTCTACGTCTACAAGGCCCTCCATTGGTATAAAAATCTCCACAAGGGAGTTGGCGGCGCCTGCTCTTGCCGAGACAGAGTCGGCAGGGGCCTCGCCGGATTCATTTATAATTAGTTCAGAGACGCCTGCAAGATTCTCTATATAGGGAAGCCCCTGCTTCAGACTCTCAAGAGAGAGTCTGTCCTTTGAGTAGCAGTACACAGGTACGGCCGTCTTAATCTTAACGTTCATATCTGTCTTTATATTTCTCACGGCCTTTATAAGCTCCATGACAAGCTCCATGCCCGCTGCCTCTTCTTCATACCTTCTGCCCGCCTCGGGGTAGGACTCGCCAAGTAGGGAGCCGGATTCGCCGGGCAGGAACGAGTGAATCTCCTCTGTAATAAAGGGCATGAATGGGTGCAGGAGTTTTACAGTATCTTTGAGGACAGCAGTCAGCACAGTAAGGCAGCTGGCCTTACTCTCGGCTGTGCCCTCGCCGCGAAGGTCTTTTTTGGATAATTCCACGTACCAGTCGCATAGCTCGTGCCAGACAAAGCCGTAGAGCAGGCGCGCCGCCTCGTCAAA
The DNA here is from genome assembly GCA_964510775.1 of uncultured Thermodesulfobacteriota bacterium. Classification (GTDB taxonomy): domain Bacteria; phylum Desulfobacterota; class GWC2-55-46; order GWC2-55-46; family JADFVP01; genus JAJRZX01. The sequence continues at coordinate 31,542 of CAZEBZ010000003.1, read as the reverse complement.
GCGGTACGTATCAAGGGACTCGTTAACGCCTGAGACTGTGACCGAGAGGCGTGTGAGTATCCACTTATCAGCGTCGCTAAGGGGTGTATCTTCTGAGAGCGCCTCAACAGGGCCGTCGATATTCATAAGTGTAAAGCGCGTGAGGTTCCAGAGTTTATTGCAAAAATTGCGGTACCCCTCGATGCGCTCCGGGGCGAGCTTTATGTCACGGCCCTGTGCCGCAAGTACTGCGAGGGTGAACCTGAAGGCATCAGTGCCGAATTCTTCAATCATAACAAGGGGGTCGATTACATTACCCTTGCTCTTGCTCATCTTCTGACCCTCGGAGTCGCGTATGAGGGCGTGTATGTATACGTCACGGAAGGGTACTTCGTCCATGAATTTAAGGCCCATCATTATCATGCGCGCTACCCAGAAAAATATTATGTCAAAACTCGTTGAGAGTACGTTTGTAGGGTAAAAACTCGCCAGCTCCGTTGTTTTATCAGGCCAGCCCAGTGTGGAGAAGGGCCAGAGAGCTGAGCTGAACCATGTGTCCAGAACGTCGTGATCCTGCTCGATATTTTTTCCCCCGCATTTTTCGCAGGCAGCGGGGTCGATTTTTGCGACAGTAGTGTGCGAGCAATCGGCGCAGTGCCAGGCAGGTATGCGGTGTCCCCACCAGATTTGCCTTGAGATGCACCAGTCGCGGATATTGTGCATCCAGTCAAAGTAGAGGTTCTCCCAGTTTTTCGGTATAAAGCGAACATCGCCCTTCTCAACGGCCTTTATGGCAGGCCCTGCGAGGGGTTTGACATCTACAAACCACTGCCTTGAGAGTGTAGGCTCCACGACGGTGCCGCACCTGTAGCAGGAGCCGAGCATGAGTTTGTGAGGCTCTGTCTTCTCAAGAAGTCCGTCGGCCTCTAAGGCCTCAATTATGTTTTTTCTCGCATCGAGACGGTCTTGACCCTCGAACCTGCCGCCCTGCTCGTTCATAATACCGCCAAGATCCATTACTGTAATGGACTCAAGGTTGTGTCTTTTACCCATATCAAAGTCGTCAAAGTCATGGGCGGGCGTAATCTTTACGGCGCCTGTGCCGAACTCTACACTTACGTGCTCGTCTGCTATTATCGGTATCTCACGCTCTGTAAAGGGCAGGCTTATCTTAGAGCCTATGAGCTTTGCGTATCTGTCGTCCTCTGGGTTTACGGCTACGGCTGTATCGCCGAGCAAGGTCTCAGGACGAGTGGTGGCAACAATAATGGCCTCAGGCGAGCCTGCGGGCGGGTCTATTACGGGGTATCTCATATAATAGAGGTGTCCGTCAGTCTCCTCAAAGGTTACCTCAAGGTCAGATAGCGCAGTCCTGCAGCGGGGACACCAGTTGATAATATAATCACCCCTGTATATGAGGCCCTCGGAGTAAAGGGTGACAAAGACCTCGCGTACGGCCTTGCTTAGGCCCTCGTCCATTGTAAAGCGAAGGCGCGACCAGTCGCATGAGGCGCCAAGGCGGGAGAGCTGGTTAAGTATGGTATCGCCGTACTCCTGTTTCCACTGCCATACCCGCTCGATGAAGTTGTCTCTGCCCGTGGCGTGGCGGTCTGTGCCCTCGGCGGCAAGCTCTCTCTCAACGACGTTCTGCGTGGCGATGCCCGCGTGGTCAATGCCGGGGATCCAGAGCACGTTAAAGCCCTTCATCCTCTTGTATCTCGCCAGTATATCCTGCAGCGTGGAGTTAAGGGCGTGTCCTACGTGGAGCGCACCTGTGATATTTGGCGGCGGTATAACCATAGAGAAGGCGGGCTTATCTGAAGAGGCCTCGGCCCTTGTAAGGCCTGAGTCTTCCCAGTATCCAAGCCATCTCTTTTCTACCTCAAGGGGATCGTATCGCGGCTCCGGTATCTTTGTTGTTGTCTTGCTCATAAAATATCCTTTTCCTCAGCTTTATCTATAAGATAGGGTTTAAAATCTACCATAAAAGGGCCAAAAAAGCCCTAAAAATATAAGTCCTGCCTCTATTCCCATGCAAGAGTCCTGAGGAGGGTGTATGAAAGACCTTCTTAAGGAGTAGTTGTCTGTGAGTAAGCAATGGCTGATAAGGCGGCATAGAAGGGAGGGCGCAGTTATCGCTCTTAAAGAGTATAGGAAAGACTCACTTCCCTCTTTTAGGCCCAATGGCACTTGAGGGAAGAGAAAGAACCTGTAATACATAGGGTATTTCGGCAGAAGAGGCCTACTGCTGCGGCGGGGTAGTAATGTGGTTAAGGTAGTTCTATAATCCTCTTATGGCCTCCTTGATTTTCTCCATCTCTTCTTCTACGGCCTCTTTTATGAGCTCAGGGGCTTTTTCTCTCGCTATCCCTTCTACGGCCTCTTTTACAAGCTCGGGGGCTTTTTCTCTCGCTATCTCTGCTACGGCTTCTTTTACAAGCTCCGGCGCTCTTTCACGCACGGCCTCAGCTACGGCTTCTTGTACAAGCTCGGGGGCTTTTTCTCTCGCTATCTCTGCTACAGCCTCTTTTACAAGCTCGGGCGCCTTTTCACGCACGGCCTCATCTACGGCCTCTTGTACAAGCTCGGGGGCTTTTTCTCTCGCTATTCCTTCTACAGCCTCTTTTACAAGCTCGGGCGCCTTTTCACGCACCGCCTCATCTACGGCCTCTTGTACAAGCTCGGGGGCTTTTTCACGCACCGCCCCTTCCATTATCTCAAGGCTTATCTTCTTTACAATCTCACAGATCCATGCCTCATCTGCTATATTACTACTCTCAGCAGGAGCCTCGCCCTCTAAAGTCTCTGTAGACTCCTTAGTGACGCCCTCTTCTTCTGCCTCGATTACGTCCTCTGCGGGCCCTTCATCTGCTTTAATGGGTTCATCAATTAATACTTCATCCTCTGCCGCAGCGCCCGCGTATGACTCTGTCTCTATCTCAAGCTCACTCTCTCCGTCCTCAAAGGTTATGAGGTCCTTCTCTTCAACATTCCAGGCATTAATGCCTTTGCCTCTTTCCTCAATGGGGGCAGTATCTCGTAACGCCTCGGATTTAAAGGGATTAATCTCAAAGCCCTCTATGTCAAAGCCCCCCTCTCCCTCTAATTCTCCAGGGGCTGTCTCCATTTTTGGCGGTGCGCTCTCTGCCTCCTCATTTTGCTCAGAAGTTATGCCTTCGTCAGGTTTTTCTATACTGCCGCGGCCTTCAAGTACCTCAAGGTCAGGAACATTCTCTCTCTTTACGGTCTCTTCAGTAAAGGATAGGGAAGAGACACCTGCAAGGGGTGAGGGTTCAGGCGCTCTTATGACATCGTCCTCGGCCCAGCCCGTAGTCTCGCCCGTAATCGCCTCCTCAGCAGGGGTTGCCTCAGATGCAGGATATTTTCGTAAGAGGTTCTCTACTTTTTCTACAAGCTGTCTTGACTCAAAGGGTTTTACGATGGAGTCGTCGCACGCTGCCTTTGTTGCTTTATCATCGTCAAGGGGGTTGAAGGTTCCGGCAAGTATAATGACAGGGGTATTTTTTAGCCTTGGATTGTCTTTTATGCCTCGGCAGACCTCATAACCGTTTTTTCCCGGCAGTGCGGCATCTACAAGGACAATGTGCGGCTTTAGATCCTCGGCTTTTTTAAGCGCCTCATCACCGTTGTCTGCGCAGCATAGCTCGTAACCACCGGAGGCAAAGGTAAGCCTTATGACCTTCTGCATGGTGATGCTGTCGTCAGCGAGAAGAATGGTCTTTATCATGAAAGTCCCCTTTTTTTAATTAGAATTTTAAAAAAATTATCATGGCCAAGCTATTTAAGTCAAGATATTTTAATTGACGGCGTTGGCTTAATCGTGAAGACGAGTCTTGTGAAGGCGGCTATTTAGTTAGGCTTTTTTCCGGTGATGAGGGGGAAGCCGCCCTGCAAGAGATATGAAGAGAGTTAGTCTCTGCCGCCCTTGCGCTCTGCTATAGCGATATCATTATAAAGCCTTTCGCCGTTATGCTCAAGCACTCTCTTGAGATCTCCATCGCTTAGGGTGTGAAGATATTGCCCCATGAGTGCGGCATCCTCGCTGCTGTCCTCTCGAAAGTACCAGAACTGCATAATATCAGAGTATTTCTTCTTCTTGGGCCATGTGTTCATATCCATGCCCGGCGGGCCTTGTATGTAGTAACTCTTGTAAAAGAGGATCTTCTCTTTATTGCCAAGGGGTATCCAGCTTACGTAGAGGGGGTCTTTTTTTGGTAGAGATTTCAGTACGTACTTCACTTGTTGCGCGCCGGACTCTGGGCCGTAGATAATGTCCTCTCCTGAGAAAAAGGGTTTTTCCCCGCCGTTTATAACGTAACTTATATCAGCGGGGCTGCCAACTGTGCGACGCCTCAATGGAGCGGCCCCTGCAGGGCATGGATAGGGCTCGTTTGAGCGTTGGGCAAAGCATATTTTTACGCGCTTGTCTCTTGGCATCTTTGAGATACTGTCTCCAAAGACAAAAGTCCTGAAGTAATTATGCTCGGCGAGAATCAGGGCGATGGGTCTCTTTTGTCCATTTAGTACGATATGCACGGCGCCGTGTATATCGAGTTCATGAATTTTTGCCGGGTCTATAAAGAGGCTAAGAGGCAGTTCTTTCAACTGCCCTACAGCTGCGGGAAGGCCGCTGTAAGTAAAGGCGAAGTTGTATTTTAGTATAGTAAGGGGTATTTTTCTTACGCCCTCCTTTGTGAAAAAGCGAGCGTCCTCTCTATAGACCCTGCCGTATCCGGTGCCTACGTAACCCTCGCAGGCTCTACCCTCACAGGGCCTATCAGGGCCCTCATAATCGAGGTAAAAGCCTGCATTTCGCTCAATGGTTTTTAGATAAGCCCTCGTAGGATTTTTTTTTACAATCGCCCCTTTCTCGTTCTTTACTGCGGTTTTTGGTAGATAAAATCCGTAAAAATCAACGGGCCTTCGTCCGCCCGGGGCGATAAATATGCGGGGCTTGAATGTACTGAGGAGGGTCTTGTCGCTCTTGCTCGTCTCTGCCCCAAAGTCAGAGGGGTCTTCACTGACGTAGGTAAGGGCCGTGAGCAAGGAGCGTATCCGTGGAGGCCATTGTGCTCCTTGAGATGTTGCCGAGAAAGTAGTGAAGAGGAGAAAAAAAACGGTGATTGCGGTGAAAAAGAGATGAGAGTGCCGCATATGCAACTTATTTCGGGCTGTGTTAGGTTTTTTTGATGATAACTTTTTTTGATGGTAGGGCCTTGCAGTATGACGCAAGGCCCTACGCCATGAGGCGTAAAAGGGGTTAAGAGCCCTTAGCAACACCCTGAACTGCCGCCGGCCTTACTCGTCTTAGGCACGCAGGCCTCTTCTTTTACGGTTTTTTCACCTTGTGGAGGAGTTACGGTGAAGAGCCCCTTGTATGGCGCGGCGGTGAGTTTTTTTGCCGTATCTGTACATACCTCTATTGCGAGGCCTCGCGGGAACTCGTGACCCTCGTCGTCAGTTACAGACTCGAAGGGCCCCCCGTAGGTAGCCTGATGCCCTCGGTAGAGGCACTTTTCGCCCTTTATCATTTTATGGGCGTCAAAGGTAATGGAGTAGAATTTTATGCCGTCTGCTTCACGGTAAAATGTATCTGATAGAATACTTATACCGTAAAAGCCCGCATCAACCGCCTCTTTGATGAACTCTTCCGTTGTAAGGGCGCCGGAGATGCACTCGCCCCATAGCTCGCTGTCCTCCTGCATGGCCGCGGGCACGCTCCGTTCTGAGATAATATCTGAAATGACGAATCGGCCCTCGTCTTTTAATATTCTGTATATCTCTTTAAAGACAGGGGTCTTATCTGCCGTTAAGTTGATTACGCAGTTAGAGGTGACGATATCTACACTCTTTTCTTCTACGGGGATATCCTCAAGGAATCCTTTCTTGAACTCTACGTTGCTGTAGCCAAGTCTTGCGGCCACCTCCACCTTGTTTTTCTCGGCCTTTCCAAGCATCTCATCAGTCATATCAATACCAATGACTCTTCCTTTTGGGCCTGTTATCTTTGAGGCGATAAAGCAGTCAATGCCGGCTCCTGCTCCAAGGTCAAGAAGGGTCTCGCCTGCGGTGAGTCCCGAGAGGGTTATGGGGCTGCCGCAGCCGTAGGATACGTCAAGTACCTCCGCGGGGATGTGTCCTGTCTCTGCGCCTGCGTACGCCGTTGGGCAGCAAAGCCCGGGCTGGGGCTCTACGGCGGCTTCTCCGTAAAAGGACTTAACGTCCTCGCGGCGAGCCTCAGAGCATGTTGACGAGGCGTTGGAGCAGCTTAGACCTTCTTTTACGCAGGTGTAGCATGCAGGCGAGGTAAGGGCCACGGGGCGCAGGCTCTCCTGAATGGTCGAGCCCATTCTCGCCGAGTCCTCGTCTATGAGAATGGGGCAGCAGAAGACTCCCTCGCTCGTTATCATACGTGCGCTGGAGCACTGCAGGGCCTCTGGTCTTACGGACTCAAGGCGGGCCGCCTGCAGCCTCTCTTCTTCGCTGTAGGGACGGTAATTTTTCTCGCCTCTTCCGATATGCAGGAGCGGCAGGGTCTTTACATGAGGGGCCTTTGAGCCCAGCGTGCGGAGCCAATTCTCAAAGGCCTCAAGGCAGGGCCCCTTATCATCTATCTTCGTAGCCGTAATAATGGGCTCAAAACCGGCGCCTATTAGGTTTTTTATGCCCTCTGAGGTTTTTTTGAATGAGCCGTCGCCGCGAATCTTGTCATTTTTTGCCTCGTCAGGGCTGTCCATGCTGACACGGAAGGTTAGTTCAAAGTCCGCGGCAAGGGCCAGGCCCTTGAATCTGGAGGCCACTTCTGCGCTTATAAGCGTGGCGTTAGTAAGTATCGTTACATCTGCGTCCTTAAGGGCGTCTTCTGTTATGCCCATTATTTCGGGGTTGAGCATGGGCTCGCCTCCGGTAAAGTATATCTCTTTTATGCCCGTTGCGCGGGCCTCCTCAAGGTAGCTCTGCACTCTCTCTCTTGAGAGCATCTTATGACGCCTAACGCCGGGGCCGCAGCTGATAAAGCAGTGAGAACACTTGAGATTGCAGAGCGTGCCTGAGACCTGAAACCACAGTGTGGATAGACCCGTCAGGGGCACAGTAACGCTCTTTGCCTCTTCGATCTGCATATAATTCTCCTGAAGTTTTTATTATCCGACCTTCCCTGTTATTTTTTAAGGTAGCATCAATGGGCCGCCCGGGAAGTAAGCTGTCTTACATATTTCAAGTGTGTATGGCTGAGTTTATGTAGGCGTAAAGATAGATTATAGCCCAAAGACCTCTCTTGTAAAGGCATTTTGATGGTTTTGCGGGCTTTTTTGTAAAGAGAGAGGGCGGCGAGCATGGTAGTTTCCGAGGACAAAAAAGAAGAGAGTGGCAAAAGCGCGGCCTTTTAATACTCTCGACTACCAAGTAATCTCTTCAGAGTATTATTGCTCTTCGCACCACTCTCACACTTACCCCTTATTTTACATTCTCAACAGTGCGTATCTCAGGGGCGTGCTCCTTGATGGCTTTTTCCACGCCGCCCTTAAGGGTTGATGACGATGAGGGACAGCTGCTGCAGGCCCCGGTGAGCTTTACCCTGACAGTGCGCTCCTCTTTGTCTATCTCCACGAGCTCCACGTCTCCGCCGTCTCCCTCAAGAAAGGGTCTTATCTCGGCGAGGGCGGCAAGCACTCTCTCCTGCACATCTTCGCCCACGTCAGGCTCAGGGTCGCGAAGCCTCTTTATATCCACTACCCACGTATCAGGGCCTTTCTTTATAACTTCCCACTTAAAAATCTCGTGGTAGAGGGAGTCGAAGTGGGCCTGCAGGATGTCGGGGGCGTAATCGTTTGTAAGGCGCATTACCTCCCCTGTAGGAAGTTCATCCCAGGTGTCAAATGCCAGCGGATGCCGTTTGAAGACAGGCAGCTCGCTTAGATCTACTGCAACTGAAGGGTTCATATTCATTTATCTTCCTTTGCTCGCCGAGAGAGGTCTTCTTCGACCTCGCCGGGGCCTGATTTATGGTATACTTTCTACATTACCTCAATATGTTGATTATACTGTAAATCATTGTATAGTGCCATTTTTTTTGTCGATAAGGGAGGCGGCTTTGCCCTCGATTATAACCCTTACAACTGATTTCGGTCTTAAGGATTTTTACGTTGGCGCCGTGAAGGGCGTTATTCTTGGAGTGAACCCCCACGCCTCGGTAGTGGATATCTCTCACTCCCTAAGTGCAGGCGACATTATGGAGGGGGCCTTTGTAATGGCAGGGGCCTGTCCTTATTTTCCCTCAGGCGCAGTGCATGTAGGCGTAGTAGACCCAGGTGTAGGCACCTCGCGGCGCGGTGTAATAGTGGAGACAAGGCGCGGTTTTTTTGTGGGCCCCGATAACGGGCTCTTAAGCCTTGCCGCGGAAAAAACAGGGATAAGGCGTGTCTTTGAGATAACAAAGAGCGATTTTTGTAGAGTAGACGTAAGCGCCACATTTCATGGCCGAGATATTTTCGGGCCTGTTGCCGCTTACCTTACCCTTGGCATACCTCCTGAAAAAATCGGTCTTGAGATAAGAGATTTTTTTATGATAAGTCTTCCTGAGCCTACCTTTGACGGCGCGGTTATAAGTGGTGAGATTCTCCATGTAGACACCTACGGTAACCTCATAAGCAATATTAAGGCAGGGGATTTGGAGGAGAGTCTTGGTGTCTGCGATGTTGAGGTGACCATAAAAGGGCGCTCAATAAAAGGCTTGTACCGTACCTACGGCGATATACCTGAGGCAGGCGCGGGGGCCCTTATGGGCAGCAGCGGGTTTATGGAAGCGGCGGCACGTGAGGCCAACGCCGCGAAGATGCTTGGCATAGGCGTTGGTGAGAAGGTGAGGATAGTAAAGATATGAGAGCGGTGCTGCAGAGGGTGAAGAGGGCGAGTGTTACTGTAGACGGCGCTCTTACAGGCAGTATTGAGTCTGGTCTGCTCGTTTATCTTGGCGTGGAGAAGGGTGATTCTTTGGACGAGCTCGATTATATTGCCTCGAAGGTGCGCGGCCTGCGGTTATTCTCTGACGCCTCTAGTCGCATGAACCTTGATGTTGGCGAAGCCGGCGGGGCCCTTCTCGTAGTATCTCAGTTTACCCTGCTCGCAGATTGCCGAAAGGGGCGAAGGCCGAGTTTTACAGGGGCCGAGGAGCCAAAGAAGGCCGAGGCCCTTTATAAGCTCTTTATTACAAAATTAAGAGAGAGCGGTCTTCAAGTTGAGGCCGGTGTGTTCGGGGCGCACATGGAGGTGGAGAGCGTAAATGACGGGCCTGTAACTATGCTCCTAAACAGCCGTAATACCTGATTTTGTTTTCTGCGGCTCGAGGTTTTTTTAATTGCTCGCTAATTAACTTTCGTTTTTGTCCCTGTGTATGGTTTTCTTTGTCCTGCTTTCTTTTTGTTGATTAGAGCAAGGCTGTGTTTTTGAGATAAAAGCTTGTATAGATAATTGGTTTTCTTTACCCTGCTTTCTTTTTTCCAAAAGAAAGCAGGGGGGTCTTTGTCTCACTTGTTTTCAGGAAAGTTTCGTGGGGCAAGTTAGGTTTTTTTTTATAGTGCGGCGTTGTGTTCCCCGTTGGTTTTCTTTGTCTTACTTTCTTTTTTCTAAAAGAAAGTAAGGGGGGTTTGAAATTTATGAGAGTATTCGGTCTTGGTCAGGCCTCCTTTGATTTTATCGCTTTGGTAGATGGTTTTCCTGCGGAGGATCTGAAAAAAGAGGTTCTTGAGTTTACAGAGCAGGGCGGCGGCCCTGTGGCAACGGCCCTTGTCTCTTTATCAAGGCTTGGAGTAGAGACGGCCTTTGGGGGTGTAGTCTATGATGATGATGCAGGCGGCAAGATTAGGCAAGGCCTGATAGATGAGGGTGTTGATATAGAGGCCCTCGCTGTAAGGGAGGGCGGAGTCTCGCAGCTGGCCTTTATTATTGTTAACTCAGTGAGCGCTTCGCGGACTATTCTATGGAAGAGGCCGACGGGAGCGGAGCTTGGCGCTGCTGAGGTTAAGAGGGAGTGGCTAAGGGGTACGGATTGCCTGCTTCTTGACGGCCTTATGGAGGAGGCCTCGATAAGGATAGCCGACGTTGCCGTAGAGGCGGGGCTGCCCGTTGTTCTCGATGCCGGCTCGCCGAGAGAGGGCCTCTTGAGGCTGCTGCCAAAGGCGGACTATATCGTAGGCTCTGAGGTCTTTTCCAATTATTTTCATGCCGACCCCGAGGAGGCCGTAAAAAAAATAGCCGAGTCTGGCGCGAAGGCCGTTACCGTAACCCTTGGAGATAGAGGCTCTGTGACGTGGGTGGGCGAAGATGGGGGCAGGGTCTTTACTACCCCGGCCTTTATGGTTAAGGCCGTTGATACTACAGGCGCTGGGGATGTCTTTCACGGCGGGTATATCTTTGGTCTGTTGCAAAAGTGGCCTATGGAGGAGGTTGTAAGGTTCGCCTCGGCCTTTGCCGCGTTAAAATGCATTGCTTTAGGGGGCAGGGCCGGTATCCCCGCCCTCTCAACTGTAAAGGATTTTATGGAGTCCGCCAAGACTATTTAATTATGAGGCGGCTTATGTAAGCCATCATACTTACGGATATATGCGCTGGTGTTATATTACATATAGAGTAAAGATGAGACATGGGAGTTAATGCAGGACAGGGACAGCAGATAGTCATGAAAAAATACGATCTTATAATAATCGGCGGCGGTGTTGGGGGCCTTGTTACGGCAAGCGGCGCCGCGCAGCTCGGCGCGCGAGTTGCCCTTGTGGAGAAGACGGCCTCCCTTGGCGGCGATTGCCTGCACTGGGGCTGCGTGCCTACAAAGAGGCTCGTTCACTCTGCTAAGGTAGCCATGATAGCACGGCGCGCCGGGGAGTTTGGCGTAAAGTGCGGCCCTGTTACCGTGGATTTTGCAGAAGTTATGGCCTCTATGAAGGCTGTGCAGTCAAAGATCTCCTGTAACGACGACCCTGAGCGTTTCAGAAAGATGGGTGTAGATGTAATCTTTGGCAGCGGCGCCTTTGAGGACGACCATGTATTTAACGTAGAGGGGCAGAGGCTTCTTGGAAGAAAGTTTCTTATAGCCTCGGGCTCAAGCCCCGCTATCTTACCTATACCCGGACTAAAAGAAGTCGGTGCGCTTACTAATATTACGGCCCTTGGCCTTACGAGTCTGCCCTCAAGCATTATTATCCTCGGCGGCGGCCCCATAGGCATAGAGTTCGCCCAGATCTTCAGCCGTCTTGGCGCGGAAGTTACCATACTTGAGAAAAAAGGGCAGATACTGCCTCGAGAAGATAAAGAGCTCTCCGCCGCCCTTCATGCCCTTCTTGTAGAAGAGGGTATAAAGATAGAGACGTGCAAGGAGTTTAAGGAGATAGGGCGAAGTGAGAGGGGTAAGAGAGTGCTCGCGGCCCGCTCTGATGGAGATAAGGTCTATGAGGCTGAGGAGATAATGTCCGCAATCGGCAGGTCTCCTAATGTAGAGGGCCTTGACCTTTCTAACGCAGGCATTGAGTATGATAAACGAAGGGGTATAAAGTCCGACCTCTCAATGAAGACCACGCAGGGTCATATCTACGCCGCCGGAGACGTAACGGGGCCATTTAAGTTTACGCACATGGCCGAGTATCAGGCGGGCCTTGTCGTATCAAACGCCCTATTTCCTGTTATAAAGAGAAGGGCCGATTACAGGGTAACTCCCTGGGTGACCTTTGCCGACCCTGAGCTTGCGAGAGTTGGCCTTACAGAGGCCGAGGCCCGCGCCAAGTTCGATAAGGTCTCTGTCTTTCGTGTGCCCTTTGCCGAGGTGGACAGGGCCCTTCTTGAGGGCGAGGGTAAGGGCCTTATAAAGATAGTTGTGAGCAAGAAAAAGCAGATACTGGGCGCTCATATTCTTGGCCCCGGAGCAGGCGAGCTAATACACGAGTACGTGCTTGCCATGAAGGCAAAGCTCCCCATAACGGCCATTTCAGGGACGATTCACGTCTACCCCACTGTGGCGCAGGGGCTAAAACGCGCCTGCGACGCCTATTATACGGAGAAACTCTTCTCAGGGTGGTTTCCAACGGTCTCACGCTGGCTTATCAGAAGGGGTAAGTAGACAAGAGCCGGCATTAAAATACTCTCTTCACTTGGAGATAAAGGCGGGTTGAAGGCGCAGGGCACGGCGCAAGAGATAAAAAACTTTCTTTTGGAAAAAAGAAAGCTGGGCAAAGAAAACCAAAGGGGGAAAGAACTTAGAGCATTTAAGGTGCCGGTACGCCCCGCATAGCCTCGGAAAAAAGAAAGTAGGACAAAGAAAACCAATTGGCCGGAAAGAACTTAGAGCATTTAAGGTGTCGGTACGCCCCGCATAGCCTCGGAAAAAAGTTTTTTATTTATTTTGCATTTTTTCTATGTCCCTGGGGGATATAGCGCAGGTCATATGCAGGACGGTCGCTAAGAGAGTATGGGCAAAGAAAACCAATGGGGGGAGGCGGGGTAACTTCCAAACCTTTAAAGTGTTTCAGGCGTCCCTCGTGGCTTTGGAAAAAGGTTTTTTGCTCGCTATGCAGTAAGCACAACCAACATCGGCGGGGTTCTATGCTGATTATTTAAAAACTTAGAGATACTTGTAGGGTGGGCACTGCCCACCAAAAAAAATGGACAAAGAAAACCAATGGTGTGGGGAGGGGGGTGGTAACTTCCAAACCTTTAAGGTCTTTTACGCCTCCTTCGCAACTTTGGAAAAAATGCCATGAATAAGAAAACAATAAAATTCGTAATCTTACTGCTTTTTATAGGCGGCGCTTTTTTTCTCGTAAGATACCTCGGCCTTGGAAGATACCTTGACCAGGACGTAATGCGAGGGTGGATAGGCGGTTTTGGGGTATGGGGCCCTGTGGTCTATATGCTATTTTATGCCCTCGCGCCGAGTCTCATGCTTCCGGGGCTGCCCATTACCGTAGTTGGCGGCGTGCTTTTTGGGCCCTTTTGGGGTGTTGTTTATGTGGCCGTCGGCGCTACCACAGGCGCTACACTTGCCTTTATTATCGCGAGAAAGATGGGGCGCGAGTGGGTAGAGGGCCTTGTAAAGGGCGGCCGTATGAGGGAGATAGACGAGTCCGTAGAGAAAAAGGGCTGGAAGATTGTGGCCTTTACGAGGCTTATCCCTTTATTTCCATTTAACTTTCTTAACTACGCCTTTGGCCTTACTAAGATAGGCCTCGCTCCTTATTTCCTCGCTACCCTTATCTTTATGCTTCCCGGTATTACGGCCTATGTGGTTTTTTCCAGCTCCATACTGGATATATTCCACGGCCGCGTCTCCCCTGCATTTATTATAGGTATTCTCCTTGTTCTACTCGTCTCCCTTGTGCCTTTTGTCTATAAAAGAGTGAAAAAAACAGCAGGGGGCTGAGGTCTTTTCTCTATCCCTGTAAAGGCTGCGGTGATAGACGTCACTGACAGAGCGGCCCCATAATTGTATTAATAATAATGATGGCGTTCTGTAATATGGCCTCTGAATTATCTTTATGAGCCTTTAGAAGTACTCATCTGAACTTCTGCGCACGTAAAAAAGGCTTGACAAAACAAGGTGGTAGCGATTAATCTTGCAACAGTGAAGCATAAGTATCAAGTCATATTTGCCCTTGCTTTTTTATCTCTTTACGGGTGCGCGGCCACGCCTGATGCAGTTGTGGTGGAGGGCCTTAATAAGAGGATAGCCTCTCTGGAGAGGTCTCTTGATGAGCGCGGAGCTAAGCTCGAAGAACTTGAGAACAAGTTTCATCTCCTTCGCGATAAGCTCGACTCAGAGTCAGGCGCCAGAGACGCTTCGGCGGAGCGAGAGTCTAAGTCTGCAGCTATAACCCCGCCTGCGGGGCTGAGGGTTATCAGGCTTGGTGAGAAAGGCGTCCTTAGAATAAAGGGGTTGTCTGAGAGTCCGGTGAGTCAGGCGCAAAAAGGGCCGTTAGCCGTAAAAAAAGGCCCTGCCAAGCTGGCAAAACCCCCTTCCGTTGAGATTAAAGATAATAGGGGAAGGTCTGGCGGTGCTGCGAAGCCCTCGGTCTCCGCTCCCGCTGCCTCGAAGCTCACCTCGGCAAAGGTTATGTACGAAAAAGCCCGCGCCTTGTTCCTGGCAGGAAAGTTCAGTGACGCGCGGACTCTCTTTTTGAGACTAACAACGGCCTACCCTGAGAGCGACCTTGCTGATAACGCCTTTTACTGGAGCGCCGAGAGTTATTATCGAAAGAAGGATTTCAGGGACGCAGTTGTCCTCTATAAAGTTGTAATAGACAGGTATCCTCGCGGCAACAAGGCCGCCGACGCCCTGATGGGGCTTGGAGCCACTTATGATAAGCTCGGCGAGTCTGAGAAGGCAAGAGCGGCATTTAAGAGGATTGAGAGAGATTATCCTGAGTCATCTGCGGCTAAGAGCGCGTTAAAGAGGTTGAAGTTATAATAAGAGAAGGAAGGCATATTATGAAAAATTATCTCAAGGCCTTTTATGTTTTATTAATTCTGTGCCTGTTCTCATCTGTGCCCGCCCGTGCCGTACCTGGCGACAAGGGCGCCGGCAAGACGCGCGGCGATGAGAATGCCGTTTATTATACCATCATCAGGCACGATACCCTCTGGGACATCTCCGAGAGGTTTCTGAAAGACCCCTTTAAGTGGCCATATCTCTGGAAGCTTAACTCATACATAAAAAACCCCGACCTTATATACCCCGGCGATGTGGTAAAGGTTGTGCCATTCGGGGCCGAAGAGGGCGCGAAGAGACCTGCTGGTCTTGATATTGATTCCCTCCCTGTTGTGAGTCTCACTGAAGACGGGCTGCCTGTTGTAAGGCTGCAGCCTGAAGTCTCTGCTGTTAAACCGGAGGCCCCAAAAGGGCCTGCCTACGGCAGCGCACCCTTACGTAAAAAGGGTTTTATCTCTGAAAAAACCCCTAAGGGAGCGGGTATTATACTGAAGGCAAAGGATGATGAGAAGATGCTCCTGCACCGCGGTGATGAGGTATACCTCTCCTTTAATGAGGGGCAAGAGGTCAGCGAGGGAGACCGTTATACTATCTTCAAAGAGGGTGACATTATAAAGCACCCCCTTACGGGAAAAGTAATGGGCCATACCATAGAGATCCTCGGCAGCCTCGTCGTTACGGGAACAAATAGCGTTGTTGAGGGCAGGGTAGATAATTCTTTTGAGGAAATAGGAGCCGGCAACAGGCTTATGAAGTACAGTGAGCCCCCTAAAGAGGTGCGGATTAGATTTTCCGATGCTGCCATAGAGGGTGTTGTCATAGCCTCTCTTGAAAATGAGTTTCTTTCAAAGGGAGATATACTCTATATAGACAAGGGTTCTGATGATGGAATTGAGCAGGGCAGGCTCCTTAAGGTGATGAGGAATAAGGGGAGTCTTCGCAACCCTCTTACAGGAAAAAAAGTTGCTATTCCCGATGAGGAGATAGGTTCCGTAGTCGTTGTTGAGGCAGGTAAAGGCACATCGTCGTGCATAGTAATAAAGAGCATCAGGGCCATAAAGACGGGCGATACTGTGCTGGCAAAGTCCGCCCTGTAGGTTGTTGAGGTTAAGTCCTGTATTGTTAATGATACAATTATTCTTTGCCCCTCTTGCGAGGATTTGCAGAGCGGCGACGGTCTTGAGGCCCTCTCTTGGAGATATTTATGAGAGCGGCCTTTTTCTCTATGGAAGAGGTTGATATTAGATACTGGCTTGCCGTTAGAAGGCTGAAAATTCCACGAGGGTACAGGCCGCGCCTTGTCGATGCCATTATCAATGAGGGGCCCGAGGCCCTCTTTGGCACTTTTGCCGAGTCTGCTCCTGACTTGGCCCTCGAGCCGCGCCTTGCCCAGTCTATAAAGGGCTTTGATGACTGGGCGTGGGTTGATGGTGAACTTGCCCTTATGGACGAGGCCGGCGCGGGGCTCTTAACCCTTAATGACCCCCTCTACCCAGCCCGCCTTAAAGAAATACCTGATCCGCCTTTTTTTCTTTACTATCGAGGTGATTTATCTCTACTTGCCATTACTGAGTCAGTGGCCATAGTGGGTACAAGGCGGCCCACTCATTACGGGTTGAGGGTTGCCCAGTCTCTTGGCAGCGACCTGGCCTCTCTTGGAATTCTCATTGTAAGCGGCATGGCAAAGGGCTGCGACAGTGCGGCGCATAAAGGCGCTCTTGAGGCAGGCGGCGCTACTGTTGCAGTGCTTGGCACAGGTGTAGACCGCTGCTACCCTGGCGAGGCACGGCAAATCTATGAGCAATTAGGCGTTAAGGGCCTTCTTCTATCGGAGTTTCCAATGGGCGCCGGGCCAAAGGCCTATAATTTTCCACGGAGAAACAGGATAATAAGCGGCCTCTCACGAGGCCTTATCGTTGTTGAGGCGCCACTTAGGAGCGGTGCTATGATGACTTCGAGGCTTGCTCTTGAGCAGAACCGCGACGTCTTTGCCGTACCGGGCCCCCTTACTTCCTATAAGAGCAAGGGGCCAAACAGCCTAATTAAGAGCGGCGCCGTCCTTGTTGAGGCCGCAGGCGATGTCTTGGCTGAGTGGGGCCTCTCACCTGGCACTATGAAGACCTGCGGGGTTGGAAGGAATGAGGGAAAGGACAGCCCCGCCGAGGGTAATGAGGCCCTTGTATTCAAGGGTCTTGAAGAGGGCCCTCTGTCCATAGATGAACTTGCCTCACTCCTTGGGATAAATACGGCGGAGCTTGGCGGAGTGCTTCTTGAGATGGAGTTGAAAGGCCTTGTCTCACAGGGGCCGGGAAAGATTTTTACGAGAATTTTTTAATTGCCGCCCCAATTTTGTCTCTCATATTTTACAGATGTATAGAGGGGCCTGTAGTCTCATAAGCGGCTCTATCTGATAAAAAATAAAAAAAGAGTTGAAATTACTCTCCTTAAACTGTAAAAGGTTTTTTGAGCTTATTTCAAATACAACGGAGGCATTGTCTTATATAATGGGAAAATCACTGGTAATAGTTGAGTCGCCGGCAAAGGCCCGCACCATCAACAAGTATCTTGGCCGCGGCTTTACCGTGCTTGCCTCAGTGGGTCATATCAAGGACCTGCCAAAGAGCGCCCTTGGCGTGGATATAGAGAATGGTTTCGAGCCGAGTTATGTAAGGATAAAGGCAAAGCAGAAGACTATTCGAGAGCTGAAGAGCGCCGCCAAAGAGGCCGAGACCATCTATCTCGCACCTGACCCTGATAGAGAGGGTGAGGCTATTGCCTGGCATATTGCAGAGGAGATAGACAAGGACGGGGTGAAGACGCGCCGTGTGCTCTTTAATGAGATTACAAAAGACGCCATTAAGGCCGCAATAGCCAAACCCATAGACCTTGACCGGAAAAAATACGAGGCCCAGCAGGCGAGAAGAATTCTTGACCGCATAGTAGGTTATCAGGTAAGCCCCGTGCTCTGGAAGAAGGTGCGTATGGGCCTTAGCGCAGGCCGTGTGCAGTCTGTTGCCGTGAGGCTTATCTGCGAGCGTGAGGCCGAGATTAATGCCTTTAAGACTGTTGAGTACTGGCATATAGACGTGTTATTCCAGTCGGCGGGTGGTGACGAGTTTACGGCGAGGCTCGCCAAAAAAGATGGCAAGAAGCTTGTGCCGGCGACGAAGACCGAGTCTGAGGGCATCGTGGCAGAGCTGCGAGAGCTGCAGTATAAGATAGCCGGTGTTGAGAAAAAAGAGGTGAGAAGAAATCCGCTGCCGCCTTTTACTACAAGCAAGCTGCAGCAGGACGCCTCGCGTAAATTCGGCTTTACGGCAAAGAGAACGATGATGATAGCCCAGCAGTTATACGAGGGCGTAGAGCTTGGCAGCGCAGGCCCCGTAGGTCTTGTTACTTATATAAGGACAGATTCTACGAGGCTCGCCGATAGTGCTGTTACGGCGGTAAGGGGATTTATTGAGAAGGAGTACGGCAAGGAGTATCTTCCCGCCAAGGCCAATGTATATAAGAAGAAAAAAGGTAAATCCAAGACGCAGGACGCCCATGAGGCCATAAGGCCCACGTCTATGGAGTACAGGCCTGATAGTATTAAGAGTCTGCTTACTCTTGATCAGTGGAAATTATACGGCCTTATCTGGAAGAGGTTTGTGGCCTGTCAGATGGCCCCGGCCATTATGGATCAGACAAGGGTAGAGATAACTGGCGGCACATATACCCTGACGACGTCAGGCTCTGTGATGAAGTTCCCGGGGTTTACCCGTGTCTACGAGGTAAGTGTTGAGACTGCCGAGAAGGCCTCGGATAAGGATAAAGAGAATGAGAAGGCAAAGGGTAAGGGCAAATCCGCGCTGCTGCCGCCTATTAATAAGGGCGAGGAGGTTGGTCTCCTTGATATAGACCCCTCTCAGCACTTTACTCAGCCCCCGCCGAGGTTTACGGAGGCTACTCTTGTAAAGGAACTCGAAGAGAACGGCATTGGACGTCCCTCTACTTACGCCACTATCCTCAGTACCATTCAGGACAGGGGATATGTGGAAAAAGAGGAGCGCAGGCTCCACCCCACGGAACTTGGAACTCTTGTAAACGGCCTGCTTGTTGAGAGTTTTCCCGAGATTTTGAATGCCGAGTTTACCGCTCATATGGAAGAAGAGCTTGATATGGTAGAGGAAGGCAAGGTTAAGTGGCGCGAGCTCATGGCGGAGTTTTACACGCCTTTCAGCAAGAGGCTTGAAAAAGCAAAGGTGGAGATGAGGAGCGTCAAGGAAGATGTGACGCCTACGGATCTTCTCTGCGAGAAATGCTCCAAGCCCATGGTGATAAAGTGGGGAAGGCGTGGTAAGTTCCTCGCCTGCACGGGTTACCCTGAGTGCAAGAATACAGGGGATTTTACTACTGATGAGAGCGGCGCCGTAAAAAAAGCCGATAAGACGGCCGAGACAGATGAAAAATGCCCCAAGTGTGAGAGCCCCATGGTGATTAAGAGCGGGAGGTTCGGCCGTTTTCTCGCCTGTTCGAAATACCCTGACTGCAAGAGCACACTGCCATACTCAACTGGCGTAGACTGTCCTGAGGAGGGCTGCGGCGGTACACTCGTTGAGCGCCGCACCAAGAAAGGCCGCGTCTTTTACGGCTGCTCCAAGTACCCGGACTGCAAGCACGCAACGTGGAAACTCCCGAAGAAATAACCGTACCTCTGCGAGGCGAGAGTGTCTAAGGCGCTTCATTAATTTATAGTCCCTTTCTTTAAAATATATTGAAAAAACGACGCTGCTATTGTAAAATTAAATAGTGGCGTTTATTTTTTTATCACGCCCTTGCAGCTTAATATACACACTGGCTGCTTCACCTCCATAAAAACATAAAAAAACAATACAGATTCAAGCTCAACGGGAGAGTTTATATGGGTGATGTGCGTAAAAAACGGGTCTTTATCGCTGATGATTCACTCTTTTTCAGGATGAGGCTCAGTGAGATTCTCACTGACGGCGGCCACGAGGTCACTTCCGCAAAGGACGGAAGAGAGCTTATAGCGAATATAGTGAATGATTCTGAGGGTATAGATATTCTTATACTCGACCTGCACATGCCTGATATGGATGGTTTTGAGGTTCTTGAGTGGATTAAGAGCAATGGATACACTGGAAAGTTTCCAATTCTTATAATAACGAGTGTTTACGACCCTATGGAGGTTATTGGAAGGCTTAAAGGGCTTGGTGTCTCAAGGCTTATCTCAAAGGCCTATACGCCGGAGCATATAATCTTTATGGTAAATAACGTGCTCTACAGCGACTTTGCCGCCAAGGGACAAAAGAGGGTGCGTGTACCCGTCTCCATACCCGTAGATTTTAAGGTAGGCGAGAGGTCTCTTACGGGATTTATCTTAAATATCAGCGATAACGGCCTCTTCCTCCATACAAAAGAAGAGCTTCTTGAGGGTACCCTTGTGCGCCTTGTTTTTGCCCTGCCCCATAGCGAGACGGTGATGAAGATGAACGCCCTTGTCAGGTGGACGACGAGTAATGATGAGGAGGCGACTCTCTTTAGCGGTTCAGGTGTAATGTTCTCTGATATTTCTCAGGAAGATCAGGATTCTATACTGGAGTTTATTAAGGTTGAGGCGGCTAAGTTCGGTCTGGAATAATTTTTTTGGCTTATAGTTCTCTCCTTTTCTTTATTATCCCCTCTCTCTTGTCTTGCCCTTTTCTCTATCTGCCAAGGTGATATTAATTTAATCCCCCTCTTGTACCGACCGGGGGTCTCTTCTTGTACATGAGTATAATATATGCTGCTACTCCTGTGGTAATGGCCGAGTCGGCGATGTTGAAGGCGGGCCAGTGATAGGCGCCGATGAAGATGTCTATAAAATCCACGACAGAGCCGCTCGTAAGGCGGTCTATGAGGTTGCCGGCTGCGCCGCCGCTTATAAGTGAGAGGGCAAGGGCATGGAGTTTACCGCGGCTCTGGCGCGCCATAAAGGCAATGACTATGATAGCGCCTATGGTGAGTGCGGCCATTAGGATAGTCTTAATAGATGAGGCGCCTTGCATAAGACCGAAGGCCGAGCCCGTGTTTCGAAAGTAGACGATATTTAATAGCCCTGGAATTACCTCCACTACTGAGCCAAGGCCCAGACGAGTCGTTATAAGGGCCTTGCTGAGCTGATCGAGAACAGCAACGGAGGCGGTGGTAAGAAGAAATATTTTTAGGCCTCTGTTCATACTACCCCTCAAGGGCCTTGCTGCATCTTTCGCATATCCTGGGGGCTTTCTTATCTCCTCCTACGCTCTCGCTGTAGTTCCAGCACCTCTCGCATTTTTCCCCCGCGGCTTTTTTTACGGCGACTTCAATGCCCGGCAGGTCTTTTGAGATAAAGGTAAATCTATCGCCCTTCTCATTAAGACCTTCAGTCCCGCCTGCTCCCTCTGTACCGCTTACCTCCACCAGCGATACTACAAGTATTTCTTTAAGGTATTTCCCTTTTGCCTCAAGTACGTCCTTAAATTGTTCACTGTGCTTGATTATCACCCTCGCGTCAAGGGGGTGGCCTATGAGCTTTGCCTTTCTCGCCCCCTCAAGGGCTTTTGATATTTCATCCTTTATCTCAAGGAGCAGTTTCCACTCCTTAGTAAGTTTATCGTCCTCCCACTGCTCTGGCAGGGCAGGCATGGCGGCGAGGTGAACGCTCTTTTCACGCACGCCTGGAAGACTCTGCCAGGCCTCTTCTGTGGTAAAGACAAGTATTGGAGCCATGAGACGCAGCAGGTGGTCAAGGACGTAGTATATAGTCGTCTGAGCAGCGCGGCGCTCCTGTGAGGCGGGCTTTGAGGTATAGAGGCGGTCTTTAATGGCGTCAAGGTAGAGGGCGCTTAAGTCCACCGCGCAGTAGTTGTGTACAGAGTGGTAGATTTTATGAAACTCGTAGTTTTTATATGCATCACCTACGCCCTTGTTAAGTTCGAAGAGTTTATGAAGGGTAAGCCTCTCAAGCTCTCCGAGGTCTCTGTAAGGCACGCTGTCTTTTTCAGGGTCAAAATCATAGAGGTTACCGAGGATATACCTGAAGGTATTGCGTATACGCCTGTATCCCTCAGAGAGGCGTCTTAATATTTCCTCTGATACCCTGATATCGTCGCGGTAGTCCTCGGCGGCGACCCAGAGCCTTAGTACCTCGGCGCCGTACTTTTTTATAATGCTCTCAGGGGCTATGACATTACCCTGAGTCTTGCTCATCTTCTTACCCTTGCCGTCTACGACAAAGCCGTGCGTTAGCGCCGCCCTGTATGGAGGCTCGTTGCGTGTGCCTATGGAGGTTAGAAGCGATGAGTGAAACCAGCCCCTGTGCTGATCGCTGCCCTCAAGGTATAGGTCTGCGGGAAACTTCAGGTTGGTGCGACCCTCAAGGACGGCTGCGTAGCTTACGCCTGAGTCAAACCAGACGTCGAGTATATCCTCTTCTTTTTTTAGCTCCGTACCGCCGCACTCCGGGCATCTTAGCCCCGTGCCTTTGGGCAGCTCCCTTAGCTCTCTCTCGTACCATATATCGGCGCCCTCGTCCTCGAAGGCCGCGGCGAGCCCCGTTATAAGGCCCTCATCCAAAAAGCTCTTCTCGCACTCTGTGCATCTTACGGCAGGTATGGGAACACCCCAGACGCGCTGCCTTGAGAGGCACCAGTCCGGACGGTTCTCTATCATCTTGTGAATACGCTCACGCCCCCAGGCGGGTATCCATTCTATCTTATTATCTATTGCCCTTAGGGCCTTGCCGCGAAGGTCACCTGCCTCCATGGAGACGAACCACTGCTCTGTAGCCCGAAATATAACTGGGCGCTTGCAGCGCCAGCAGTGGGGGTATGAGTGACGTATCTCTTCTGTGGCGAGGAGCGCCCCTCTCTCTTCTAATAATTCGATTACGCCTTTGTTGGCCTTGAAGACGAATTGGCCAGTAAATTCAGGCACCTCATCAGTGAATTTTCCGCCGTCATCAACAGGGGCGTAGACATCGAGGCCGTGTTGAAGGCCAAGCTCGTAGTCGTCCTGACCGTGGCCAGGCGCCGTGTGAACGCAGCCCGTGCCCGCCTCAAGGGTTACATGGGAGCCAGGAAGTATGGGCGAGTCCCTATCTATAAAGGGGTGGCGCGCCTTTAGGCCACTGATATCATTATGACGGAATTTTTTTATTATTCTGATGTCTTCTTTTTCTAAACCAATAGCCCCTGCAAGACTCTCTAAAAGTCCCTCGGCGAAGATGTAAGAGGCGCCATTAAAGGAGGCGAGTACGTAGTCGAGGTCAGGGTGTATGGCTACGGCGAGGTTTGCCGGCAATGTCCAGGGCGTAGTCGTCCAGATAATTACGGCTGCCTTTTTATCACTTATTTTTATGCTTAGTCTTTTTTCCAGTTCTTCTTTATCAACGGGAAATGCAACGTATACTGAGGGCGAGGTCTTATCCCCATGCTCCACCTCGGCCTCGGCGAGGGCCGTCCTGCACGAGGCGCACCAGTGAACAGGTTTCTTGCCCTTGTAGATAAGGCCGTTCTCATGGAATTTTCCAAGCTCCTCCATGATGGCTGCCTGATAGGTATAGTTCATCGTGAGGTAGGGCGAGTCCCACTGGCCGAAGATGCCGAGCCTCTTGAACTCATCTCGCTGAATGGCCACGAATTTTTCGGCGTACCTGCGGCAGCGCCTTCTTATCTCAGACTTTGAGAACTCGATCTTCTCTTTTTTGAGCTCTTTTTCCACCTGCAGCTCAATAGGCAGGCCGTGACAATCCCACCCGGGCACATAGTCCGCCGAAAAGCCTGACATAAAGGCGTTTTTTACGATTATGTCTTTTAATATCTTATTAAGAGCGTGCCCCATGTGTATGTGGCCGTTGGCATAGGGAGGGCCGTCATGGAGTATGAATTTTTCCCTGCCCGCTCCCGCCCTCATTATTTGCTCGTATAGCCCCGTTGCCTCCCACTCACGGAGCCTCTCTGGCTCACTCTCGCTGAGACGGGCCTTCATGGCGAACTCTGTCCGCGGCAGGTTAAGCGTATCCTTATAATCTATCTTTTCCATGTCTTTTTTGAAACCTCGCAAGGTCGTTAGTTGTGGTGTTGTTGTAAAAATATCCAACGAATATTAATAACATAAGGGCAGGAAAAATAAAATATTTTTATCCAATAGAGGCGCCCCTTTTTATCTTAAGGAGCTTTTCCCGCTCCTTCCTCTGCCTGAGTTTACATGGAACCTCCCTTCGTGGTATCCTTTTAAGTTAGGGTAATCGGGATTAAGATAGATGGAGAGGTTATGAAAGGTGTATTTAAGATAGATTCTGAGTTTACTCCGCGCGGAGATCAGCCCGCTGCAATTAAAAAACTCTGCTCCGCCATAAAGAGAGGCGAGGGCGCGCAGGTGCTTCTTGGCGTAACAGGCTCTGGAAAGACCTTTACCGTTGCAAAGGTCATAGAAGAGCTTCAGAGGCCATCACTTATCATCGCACCCAACAAGACGCTTGCGGCGCAGCTCTACGCCGAGTTTCGAGATCTCTTCCCTGAGAACGCCGTAGAGTACTTTGTCTCATACTACGACTACTACCAGCCCGAGGCCTATCTGCCCGCATCAGATGTATATATAGAGAAAGACGCCTCCATAAATGACGAGATAGACAAACTCCGCCACAGCGCCACTCACTCCCTCCTTACAAGGCGTGATGTAATAATAGTGGCCTCAGTCTCGTGCATATACGGCATCGGCTCGCCTGATGCCTACGGCACGATAAAGCTCTATGTGGAAAAAGACATGACCGTTGATAGGGACGAGGTGCTAAAACGCCTTGTGGCCATGCGTTATAAGAGAAATGACTTTGATTTTCACCGCGGCACCTTTCGTGTACGCGGCGATGTGGTGGATATATTTCCTGTATATGAGACGGCCTCGGCGCTGAGGCTTGAGTTCTTCGGCGATACTATTGAGGAGATTTCCGAGATAGACACCATGCGGGGCAGGGTCTTAAGGAGTATCAGCAAGGTACTCGTTCACCCTGCTTCTCACTTTGTTACTACAGAGGATAACCTGAAGAGGGCCGTTAACTCAATACGTGCCGAGCTTGGCGAGCGTCTTCGTGAGCTCAAGGAGGCGGGTAGTAACGTAGAGGCCCAGCGTCTTGAGCAGCGTACGCTCTACGACCTTGAGTTATTTGATGAGATGGGCTTTTGCCCGGGTATTGAGAATTACTCGCGCCACATTACAGGCCGCCTTCCCGGTGAGCCGCCCTATACGCTCCTTGATTACTTTCCCCATGATTTCCTCCTATTTGCCGACGAATCTCACATAACCGTGCCCCAGGTTGGGGCCATGTACAAGGGAGACAGATCCCGTAAGCAGAACCTCGTGGACTTTGGCTTTCGTCTCCCATCTGCCCTTGATAACAGGCCCCTGAAGTTTGATGAGTTTGAGGGTAGGGTTGTTCAGGGCGTCTATGTCTCTGCCACGCCCGCTGATTATGAGAAGGACCTCGCAGGAGATAAAAATATCGTAGAGCAGATAATTAGGCCCACAGGTCTACTTGACCCGCCCATTGAGGTGCGCCCCGCTACGCATCAGGTAGACGATCTTCTTGGTGAGATAAGAGAGCGCGTAAAACAAGGCGAGCGTGTCCTTGTGACTACCCTTACGAAGAGGAGCGCCGAGGATCTTACGCAGTACTACAGCGAGCTTGGCGTGAGGGTAAAGTACCTGCACTCTGATATTGATACCCTTGAGAGGGTGGAGATAATACGTAACCTCAGAGAGGGCGAGTTTGATGTGCTCGTGGGCATAAATCTGCTCCGAGAGGGCCTTGATCTGCCCGAGGTCTCACTCGTAGCCATACTTGATGCCGATAAGGAGGGATTTTTACGCTCCGAGCGCTCTCTTGTGCAGACCTTTGGCCGCGCTGCCCGTAATGTAAACGGACGTGTTCTGCTATACGGCGACAGGGTTACAGGCTCCATGCGCCGAGCTATGGATGAGACAGATAGAAGAAGAGGGCTTCAGGAGAAATATAATCAAAAAGAGGGTATCACCCCTGTTAGCATAAAGAGCAGTATTAAAGACATACTCTCCACTATATACGAGGGGGATTATTACACCGTGCCAGTGGCTGCAGAGGAGGCCGAGGAGTATATTCCTCCCCATGAAATACCAGCCCTTATAAAGGCCCTTCGTAAAGAGATGGCCCGTGCCGCGAAGAAGCTTGACTTTGAGAAGGCCGCCGGATTTAGAGACAGAATCAGAGAGCTTGAGGACAGACAGCTCGGTGTATCTTAATCCACTTGACAAGGCCTCAAAGAGGTGTATTTTATAAGTATAGAGGTGTTATTCATAAGTACTTGGTTCTTCAAATCCGGGAGGGTGAAAAAAATGGATAACAGACATGAGGAGATCTCACAGGCGGCGTACTTTCTTTATGAGAAGAGCGGCTGGGTGGCGGGTAGAGATGAGGCTAACTGGCTCGCGGCGGAACAAGAGTTGCTCGCAGGTAGTAAACCTGTTAAGAGACGCAGGACTGTAAAGAAGAGCCCCGCGGCGGCTCCAAGAAAAAGCAGGGTGAGAAAATGATAAGATCCGCCGGCGACCTTGTAGCCGAGGTGAAAAAACAGTGCAGGCTTATTACTCCGCAAGAGGCAGTTGATGTCTTGAAAGAAACTGAGGGCGCCCTTCTCATAGATGTAAGGGAGCCCGGCGAGGCGGCGGAGGGCTCTATAAAGGGCTCTGTGAATATACCAAGAGGTGTGCTGGAGATGAAGATAGAGAAGACCGCTCCAGCTGCGAGTACGCCACTGCTGCTTCACTGTGCCAGAGGCGGTCGTGCGGCCCTCTCAGCATGTGCTCTTCGGCAGATGGGGTACACAAACGTCTCTGTAGTAGACGCTTCTTTTGAGGACATCGCCGAGGCCTTTAAGTAGGGGCATCGGTGGGGGCGTAAAAAAAGGCGCCTTTGAATCGCGGCTTTTTGTAGATAAGTGGGCGTTGCCTTTAAGGGGTTTTCGTCGTAGAGCGGCCCTTGGCGTATAAACCCTGCCTTGTGAGAGGGCCTTTATCGCTCTGCTCTCTTATGAGCTTTGGTATAAGCTTAGGCCTGCTCTTTAAACTCATCGTCAATCACAGTCTTTCCTATGTGGTTAACGTAGTTGGCTATTGTCTTAATGCCTATTAGGGCGATTATCTCGTAGATTTTTCCACGCCCTACGCCTTGACTCTCAAGCTCTGAGAGCTCCCCGTCATTGAGCCAGCCCTTTTTTTCCATTATAAGGAGCGCAGCCTTTACGGCGGCGGCGAGGGTTTTTTCCTCAGGCAGCTTACCTTGTTTAATAAGGTCTATTTCATCAACCTCGATACCAACCATCTTGCACATGACGCTATGGGCGGCAACGCAGTACTTGCAGCCGTTCTCAACTGATACGGCGAGGTTTACGCCATGCGTCTCCTGCGCCGAGACAGAGGCCTCCTCCATAGCCGCATTGGCCTTCAGGTAGACATCTGAGACAGCGGGGCTGATTGAGAGAGTCCTGAAGAGGTTAGGTACAAAGCCGAATTTTTCCTTAACAGCGGTGAGTATCACATCGTTCTTTTCTTTAATATCCATGAGTGTCTCCTTTTTGGTCTTTTTGATTTTAGTATTAATGCTACAGTTACGATAAGTTGATAGATGTAAGGGCCTTACACTTCCCGCGAAACGACTCCAAGGTGAAGAGATTATGGGGTGGAGAAGATTAAAAATCTTTTAAAGGAATAATTTACCTTATTTTAATCTTTTTGCGAGATAATAATTATGGCGACGTACTAAAGATCTTTTCATTTCATATATATCAAGAGGGGGCTTTATCCTCGGGGGCCTTAGCGTTTTGCCTTAATGGTTTAACGCGAAGGGCTCCCACCTCCCTGTCTCTTACCTCAGTGGACCTCTATGGGTTATTACCCGTTATTTCTTGAGATTACAGATACGCACTGTCTTGTAATAGGCGGAGGAGCCGTTGCGGAGCGAAAGGCTCTGGGTCTTTTAAATGCCGGGGCGGTTGTTACGGTTATTAGCCCTTTAGTCACAGAAAAGATAAGTGAACTTGTTGATAATAAGAAAGTACGCCTCTTAAGGCGGCGTTTTAAGTCAGGGGATCTTAAAGGGGCGGGCCTTGTTATAGCCGCCTCGTCAGATAGGGCCGTAAACGAAGAAGTACGCCGCGAGGCACGCGCCCTTAAAATACCCGTCAATGTAGTGGACGACCCCGCGGGTTCGTCCTTTATAGTACCCTCCACGGTGAGAAGGGGAGAGCTCTTAATCGCCATCTCCACGGCAGGCGGCTCCCCGGCCCTTGCTAAGAGAACTCGTCTTGAGATAGAGAACATTATAGGCGAAGAGTACGCACCTTTTCTGGAGATAATGGCCGCACTGCGTGAGAAGTTATTGAAAAATGGACTTAAAGGTGATAAAAAAGACAGGATTATTAACGAGTTGTTAGACTCGGAGATCCCCGCGCTGATAAAGGCAGGGGACATTGAGGGCCTTAACAGGGTGCTTAACGATGCTGCGGGGGTGAGCCTCTCGGCCCTTGGACTTAACTGCGAAAAGATATTTTCTTCTGGTAATGAAGAGGGCGAATGCTGACGGATATTCTCTTTCATACGGCCATAGCCGGGTACTTTATAGCCACGTGCATCTTCGTAGTCTATCTCATTAGCCATAACGAGCGTGTGGTGAAGGCGGCCGTAGGTGTGCTGACGGCCTCTTTTGTCCTTCATACCATTGTCATAATCGTGCGCTGGGCTTGGGCAGGCAGGACGCCTGTCGTTAACCTGCACGAGTCGCTGCTTTTTTTCTCATGGCTTACGGTGGCGCTGTACATGATTATGCTCGTAAAGTTCAAGCAGAGGGTCCTCGGGGCATTTGTAACGCCCTTTGCCCTTGCCCTTATAATGACGTCTTCTTTTTTCCCAAAGACCATTATACCCCTTGCCCCTGTCCTTGAGAGTTACTGGCTGCCCGTACATGTGGTGCTTGCTTTTCTCGGCAACGCCTTTTTCGCCATCGCCTTCTTTCTCGGCATCATGTACATGATACAGGAGCATTACCTTAAAAAAAGAAAGCTCAAGGGGCTTTTTTATATTCTGCCCTCTCTTAACGTGATTGATGAGCTTAACTACAGATGTCTTCAGTATGGTTTTCCCCTGCTTACTCTGGCGATTATCACCGGCGCCGTATGGTCGGAGTACGCACTTGGCTCCTACTGGCAGTGGAGGCCTCGCCAAGTCTGGTCGCTTATCACATGGTTTCTCTACGCGGCGCTGCTGCACGGAAGGCTTACGGCGGGATGGAGAGGGAAAAAAGCCGCCTTGCTCTCGGCGCTGGCCTTTATGGTGCTTATTGGTTCCTTTATAATGATAAACGTAATACTCGGCGGGGCCCATGGCATCTCGCTGCGGTAAGGTCTTAAACTCAGGTATTAACGGACGGTCTTATGAAACTCATCATAGTTGGTCTTAATCACAAGACGGCCCCTGTTGGGGTGAGGGAGAGGGTAGCCTTCTCTTCTGATGCTCTTGAGGATTCGCTGCGCCGCCTTGTAAGAGAATACGGTCTAAATGAGGGTGTTATACTCTCTACGTGCAACCGTGTCGAGGTTCTCGCCCTGAGTCATGATGAGGGTATTGATAAGGGACTGCTTCATGTAAAGCGTTTTCTCGCCGATAGCAGCGGCATTGAACTTACTAGCCTTGATGAGCATCTTTACTCGCACTGCGGAGCTGATGCCGTCAGGCATCTATTAAGGGTAGCTGCGGGCCTTGATTCAATGGTGCTTGGCGAGCCGCAGATACTTGGCCAGGTGAAGGACTCATACGCCCGTGCCGTAGAGGCCGATTCAGCAGGTGTTATCGTCAATAAGCTCTACCATAAGGTCTTTTCCGTAGCCAAGCGCATCAGGACGGAGACAAAGATAGGCGAGGCCGCCGTTAGTATAAGTTTTGCCGCTGTGGAGCTTGCCAAAAAAATATTCGGTGAGCTCTCGGGAAAGACAGTCATGCTTATTGGCGCCGGCGAGATGGCGGAGCTTGCGGCAAAGCATCTGCTTCGCGGCGGTATTAGAGAGATAATGGTGGCTAACCGCACCTATGAGCGGGCCCTTGAGTTTGTAAAGGAGTTTGGCGGAACGGCTATAATGTTCAGGGAATTCCACATGCACCTCAAGAACGTGGATATTGTCATCGCCTCTACGGGTGCGAAGAACTTTATTATAAGAGAAGAGCAGATACGCGAAGTCTTAAGGGAGCGCAAGAACCGCCCCATGTTCTTTATCGACATCTCAGTGCCCCGTAACGTAGACCCTCTTGTGAACAATATTGACAATACTTATGTCTACGATATAGACGACCTGCAGGGCGTTGTCGCCTCTAATATAAAAGAGAGATCAAAGGAGGCCGATGAGGCAGAGCGTATAATAGATGAGGAAATAGAGAAGTTCTACCGCTGGATAAAGTCTCTTGATGTTGTACCCACTATTATTGCGCTTCGCAACTACTGCGACGGTATAAGAAAGGCCGAGCTGGAGCGGGCCTTGAAAGGCCTGAAGGGACTTAGCTCCAAGGAGCAAAAGATCCTTGACTCCATGACAAAGTCTATTGTTAATAAGATTCTTCACGGCCCTGTATCGCGTCTTAAGAAAGATGCAGACAAGATAGAGGGCGATACCTATATTGATACTACGAGAAAACTCTTTGATCTTGACGAGGACGAGGATATCTTAAAGACAGGTTCAAGAGAAGATTAAGCGGCGCTCCGCGCTCTTGTGAGTTTGAGAGTTATTATAATAGACCTCCCGCTGCCTTTTTCAGAAGGGGGGCTGCAAAAGGAGATACTCGAAATTGGAAAAAAAAGAACTGATAATCGGGACACGGGGCAGTAAGCTTGCCCTATGGCAGGCCGAGTGGGTGAAGGCGGAGCTTGAGAAGAAGTACCCTTTTGTAAGCGTAAGCCTTGAAAAGATAAAGACTACGGGAGATAAGATTACAGACGTGCCTCTGGCGCAGGTAGGCGGCAAGGGCCTCTTTGTAAAGGAAATTGAAGAGGCGCTGCTCTCCGGTAGAGTGCATCTCGCCGTACACTCCATGAAGGACGTGCCTACGGAGTTTCCAGAGGGGCTCTCTCTTGTGGCTATCGCGAAGAGGGAAGATCCAAGAGACGCACTTATAAGCAACAACAATGTCCTCTTAAAAGACCTGCCAAAGGGCGCAAAGGTCGGCACATCGAGTCTTCGCCGTCAGGCGCAGCTTCTTAACCTCAGGCCCGATCTTGAGATATCCCAGCTGCGCGGTAACCTTGATACACGCCTTCGTAAACTTGATGAGGGTCTGTACGACGCCATTATGCTCGCAGGCGCCGGGGTGAACAGGCTTGGCTGGCAGGACCGCATTACGGAGCTTCTCTCTCCTGAGATCTTTCTTCCCGCTATCGGCCAGGGAGCCATTGGCATAGAGACGCGCATAGACGATGAGCAGACTAATGAGCTTATAGCCTTTTTTGACCATAGAGAGACCTCCCGTGCTGTTCGCGCTGAGAGGGCGCTGCTAAAGAGGCTCGAAGGCGGCTGCCAAGTGCCCATAGCTGCTTATGGAACTATAGACGAGGGCGGCGTGGATATGACCCTGACGGGTCTTGTGGCAAGCACCGATGGTCTCACCATTATAAAGGACTCCATTAAGGGCCCCGTTGCCGAGGCCGAGGCCCTCGGCACCGCCCTCGCAGAATCCCTTCTGGACAAGGGCGCCTGGGACATTCTGAAAGACCTCTACGACTTAAAACCCTCTGATAGCGCCTCTTAAAAGCTATTTTTAAAAAAAATAAAAAAACACTTGACAGTGTCAGCCATTAGTATAGAATAGGTGGTCTTGTCGCTGTTGCAGTGACGCCGTAGGGCAGAGAGAAAAAAGCTCTATTTGGCAGTAATATAAAACTTGACAGACAAGACAAGCACGGGTAATATAAGATATCCGAGTCTGCTCTTTGAAAACTAAATAGCAAGTATCTGACAGCCTGTTAGACCTTTAATTAA
>CAZEBZ010000002.1:79750-79879 GCA_964510775.1 uncultured Thermodesulfobacteriota bacterium | reverse complement strand
TTATTTTGGTTTTATGTGTACTCGGAAAAGACAATTATCAGGGGACATTGGTTTTCTTTGCTTACTTTCTTTTTTCTAAAAGAAAGTAAGGGGTTTTCTTTGTCTTACTTTTTTGTAATGTTACGTTGG
>CAZEBZ010000002.1:0-79650 GCA_964510775.1 uncultured Thermodesulfobacteriota bacterium | reverse complement strand
TGGTGAGGTGTTTGTTTTAGAGGGTAGTGGGCTTATTCCCCTTTGGTTTTCTTTGCTTATTTTTTTGTAATGCTGCGTTGGTGGTGAGGTGTTTGTTTTAGAGGGTAGTGGGCTTATTCCCCTTTGGTTTTCTTTGTCTTACTTTCTTTTTTCTAAAAGAAAGTAAGGGGGGCTTTTATAAATTTTTTAAGGAGATTTTGTTGCGATGTTGAAATCAAAGAGGATTTTAGAGGGTGTTTTCTGGGTAGGTGCAGTGGATTATTCAAGGCGTCTCTTTGACGCCCTTGTGCCTCTACCTGACGGGACGAGTTATAATGCCTACCTTGTAAAAGGCAGTGAGAAGACGGCCCTTATCGATTCTGTTGACCCTGTTATGTCGGATTTTCTCATGCATCATCTTGAGGGTGTTGAGAGCCTTGATTATATAGTCGCCAACCATGCCGAGCAGGATCACTCCGGGGCCATACCTGAGGTGCTTCAAAAGTATAAAGAGGCCAAGGTCGTCTGTAATGATAAATGCAGGACTCTGCTCATGGATCATTTATCCATAGATGGCGAGCGGTTTATAGTCGTAAAAGACAGAGAGACTTTGTCTCTTGGTGACAAGACCCTTGAGTTTATCTTCACTCCCTGGGTGCACTGGCCTGAGACCATGTGTACATATTTACAAGAGGGCGGCGTGCTCTTTAGCTGCGACCTGTTCGGCTCTCACCTTGCTACGGCGGAGTTGTATTCGAGCCGTGAAGAGCGGGTATACGATGCCATAAAGCGCTATTACGCCGAGGTGATGATGCCCTTTAGAAAGATTATCAGAAAGCACCTTGATATGCTCTCTGGCTTTGATATTGAGATAATCGCCCCAAGCCACGGCCCCGTTCATAAAGACGTCTCTTTTGTAATGGAGACGCATCGCGGCTGGGTCTCTGATGAGGCGGCAAATACCGTTGTCCTACCCTATGTCTCTATGCACGGCAGCACAGAGAGGCTCGTAGACCGCCTTACGGAATCTCTCTCTGAAGAGGGTGTAAAGGTAGAGAGGTTTGATCTTACTGTTTATGACACAGGCAGATACGCCGCCTCTTTAGTAGACGCCGCTACTATAGTCATCGCCTCGCCATGTTTTCTTACGGGCGCTCATCCCCTTGTTGTAAGCGCGGCCTTTCTCGCTAATGCCCTGAAGCCCAAGCTCAAGTTCGCCTCTATTATAGGCTCCTACGGCTGGGGCTCGAGGATGGTGCCGCAGGTAAAGGGATTTTTATCGGGGCTCAAACTTGACTATATAGAGCCTATGGAGATAAAGGGCGAGCCCGGTTCCGCTGACCTTGATGCCATTGACGGCATTGCCCGTGAAATTAGAGAGAGGCATATCGATGCGGGTGTTCTGGAGGTTTAGGGCGTGCCCTTTATTTTATCATCTTACGCTATATGATCTTACTGTGACGTATGCACTTTACAAAAAAAAGAGAGCGTAGTATTTTTAAGGGGTTTTATTCTGTAAAGAGTCTAATAGGCTCTTTACTTCTATGGGGTTCGGGCAGCATGAAAATAATAAAACATTCTTAATTATCCCCTAATAAATGGGGCGTTATTGTATGATTTTACGTAATATGGATGGGTTGGTTGAGAGATATAAAATAATTTATAAAGCCTGGAGAGAAAAATATGCAGAATAAAAGAATACCGCGCTTTAATTTATTTGCTGCTCTTCTATGCGCCCTGGGGCTTATCGGCCTCTTTGCCAACGCGGCCCTTGCGGGAGGCGGGGTCTGGAATTGGAAGGGCGAGGCGGCTACGGGTTTTGCTTATGATACTAACGTATATAAACTCTCATCTACTCAGTCTACGCGTCTTGACGCCGGTAAGTCCTCAGACAAGATAAGCGGACGTTTTAAGGATATGGACTCTGTAGATGATTTTATCTTCACACCCACGGTAAAGGCCACCTTAAAGGGCCCTGGGCTTCTGGGGCATGATTTTGTCCTTCGGCCCTCTATCGCTTACAGTGTCTACGCCTCGAACTCGGAGAAGAATTTCTTTAAATTTGGTCTTGGCCTGAAGCAGGCCATTGGAGGCGGCGGAGCTGTTGGGCTGGCCTTTGATTATTCGCCTAATATATATAAGAAGAACTATCTCTCTGGCACCATAGATTCAGTGGGCGATGGTCTTATTACCTCAAGCGCCGAGGAGGTCTTTACGGCGGCGCATTACGACAAGACGCGCGTAACAGTTAGCTATGGGCAGCGGCTCTGGAAAAGACCGGGTAAGGGGCACGCCAACCTTGAGTTGGAGAAGGTCTCGGCTCATATACTCGCAGGTTATGAGAATAAGAGTTATGACGACCCCTTTACCGTACGCAGCGAGGATTCCGTCTTCGCGGGATTCGACATGGAGTTCGCCCTATATAAGCACACACGCCTTGACTTTAACTACCTCTTTAAGAATATAGATACAAGCGTTGGCACAGAGACCCTTATACGCGATGAGGCTAACTTCGGCGTTGATTTTAATGGAGACGGCGACGCCATTGACTTAAGCGTGGCTACTGTTCAGAAGGTTGACCGCTCGCGTAATACTCATACCCTTGGTGTTAAGGCATCTACGGGTTTAGCCGAGGGCTGGACAGGTTATGTTAAGTATGAGGCGCGTTTTGCCTCATATAAATCAGAGGAGATCTTTGATGTAACGCGCCTTAACCGTACGGATACGCGTCAGAAGGTAGGCGTGGGTGTTAGGGGTAAGCTGGCGCCGAGATGGTACATGAACCTTGGCTGGGTCCTTACGCACAATCAGGCCGCACGTGACGGCCTTGCTGTTACTGATAAGGCAGAGGCCAAGTCCTATGATAAAAACGTCTTTTCCGCCCTTATCTCCTACAGATTTTGAGTCATTCAGGGGCCGCGTCTATGAGGGCTGAGGCTAAAGAGAGGGGAAAAAAGAAGAGGGTTCTATTCACAGGTTACGCCCAGGTTCACTTTGTCTGCTTTTACTCTGTGTACCGTCTTCTCGCAGCAGACCCTGATGTGGAGATATTCCTCTCAGGCGGCTTTAAGCGTAAGGGTGTTGATGGCGTTTACTATGAGCTAAAGGGTTTTTATGAGCCCTTTGGCGTTAATAAAGAGCATATTGTTCCCTTATTGAGAGTGAGGCAGGAATCCTATGACGTCCTTGTCTCCGCCCATCTCTCTGATGCCTTGTTTCCAAAGTTTGCCGGTAAGAAGGTGCAGATATTTCACGGCGTCTCTGTAAAAAATCTTGCTATTCGTGAAAAGGCCCTTCGTTACGATTATCTCTGCCTCCCGGGACGGTATCATGGCGAGAGATACAGTGAGGAGGGGCTTATAAGGGAGGGCGGCGCAGAGTGCCTTATTACAGGCTTTCCAAAGGTAGACACCCTTGTGGGAGGAGCGCTTAACAGAGATGATCTGCTCCGCGGTCTGGGCCTTAATCCAAGTCTGCCCACTATTTTATTTGCCCCCACGGGGGAAAAATTCAACGCCCTTGATACAATGGGAAAAGAGGTTATTGAGGCAATAATACAGGCTGGGCGCTGGAACCTTCTTGTTAAACCTCATGACCATCCAAAGAAGGATATCGACTGGTTTACTGAGCTCGCCCCTTATGAGAGCGAGACCCTTCGACTTGTAAGGGAGCGTGACATTATCCCTTATCTTCACGCGGCAGACCTGCTGCTTACGGACATGTCTTCTGTTGCCGTAGAGTATACCCTCTTGGATAGGCCTATTGTCTTTTTGCATATCCCAAAGCTATTAAAGAGGATTAAAAAACGCGCGCCTGCCCTTGACCTTGATACTTACGGGACAAAGACGGGCTCTCTTGTCTCTAACCCTGAAGACCTTGAGGGCGTTATTGCAAAGGCTCTCTCCGACTCTGACGGCCATGGTAAGGTACGCCGCGCCATGGCGGCCCACCTCTTTCATGATGCTGGGCGAGCCGCCATTAACGTAGCCGGTGTGGTGCGATACGCCGCAGGTCTTGAGGCGAAACTACCCTCGGGCGTAAAGGTCTTAAGGCCCTGATAAGGGGCTTATTACGATTTGTTCTGTAGTCATCTTAGTGAAAACGCGGCGCTTTATCTGTGCAGCGCAAGATGACTGAGGCGGTATGTTATGTGGACGAGTAAGAAAAAGAACCGTGCCTTTAACGCGCTCTTTACTTACGGCGGGCGTCACAGCTCCTGGTTATACAGGGGCGCGGCGGCTACTGTGGGCGTGGTTTTTTTCCGTCTGCTTATGCCCTGGCCCCTTCGCGGGGTTATTGAGATAGCCTTTCCCGGCGGCTCGCACAAGGGCTGGTTTCTCTTAAGTTATCTGCCCGGATGGGGCGAGCCTGTGCTTTTGCTTGGCGTGCTTTATGTGCTTCTGGCCCTGGGCCTTGGTCTCTCGGAGATGAGCCAGCGTGTAAATATTAAGAGATTCGCCTCGCAGACCGCCCATGATATGCGCTCCGCCGCTGTTGAGGGATTAAGGGTCATACCTCTGCACAAGCGCACCTCAACAGGTGATATTGTGGCGCGTATCATCGGAGACAGCGCTCGTATAAAGGCAGGTCTCTCCGGTATCATGGTTCATGGTCTTCAGAACGCCATGCTCTTTATCGCGGCATGTATTGTCATGGCCTATGTCTCAGTCTGGTTCGCCCTTATTTTTCTGGTCTCCGGGCTTGCTGCCGTTTATATAGGTCTTTATACGTCAAGACCAGTGGCAGGCACGGCGAGCAGGCTCCGGCGTAAAGAAGGTGCTTATGCCGCGGCCCTGCAGGAGGGCCTCGAGGCCGGGGTCATGGACAGCAAGATGGAGGATATTAACTGGTCGAGCGCCCGAAAGACTGTGCGTATCACGAGTATGATAGCCCGCTCTTCAGTCTACGTTCATGTAATTTTAGCCGCAGCCGTGGCCCTTGCCCTCTGGGTGGGGGTTATAGGGGTAAGGGCGGGGGATATCGCCCCGGGAGACCTATTTATATTCATAGCCTATGCCATGACAGTACACCGTCGCATGGTGCAGGTAGGCAGGCAGATAGCGCGAAGCGGAAAGGTGCTTGCCTGCGCCGAGAGGGTAGGTCTTTACTCAGAGTATTCTCATGTGGCGGCGGCTGACGCCGCAGATGCGGAGCAGAGAGAGTCTGTACAGCTTCTTACGGGGCTGCGCCTTGAGCGCGCCGGTCTTGGGGCGGGGCATGGCCGAAGAGGCAGGCCCAGGCTTAGGCGCACAGATTTGCTCCTTGAGCCTCGAAGCCGCGTGGCAGTAGTTGGCAGAGAGGGCTGCGGCAAGTCCAGTCTTCTTCGGATTCTCTCCGGCGTTGAGGTTCCTGAGAGGGGGAGGGTGTACTGGGACGGCGAGAAGATATTAAAGAGAGAGGGCGGTCTTGCGCAGCGTGTGGCATACCTGCCTCTTGACCCCGTATTAGCTCCTATGAGAGTCTGGAGGCATCTTGGCCTTGCGGGCCCAGAGGAGTTAAGCCCGGAAGATAAGAATACTCTGCAAAATATAGGCATCTGGCAGACAATAGAGACCTTTAATAAAGGTCTTGAGCAGAAGATAGCCTCTAATGCCTTGAGCCGTACTGAGGCGCGGCTGCTGCGCCTTGGCGGCATATTGCTTCGCGATACCTCGCCGGTATGGATACTTGAGAATCCTCTTACCGGTCTTGGCGGAAAGAAGGCTCGTTTATGTCTTGATGAAATCATTAATCGCGCGGCAGAGCGTCTTTTGGTTGTAGCCCTGCCGGGGCCCCGTTATGTAAAGTCTTTTGAGAGGATGCTCTATATGCGTAAGGGCAGGATTAACTTTGACGGCAGGCCCTCAGAGTGGGAGCAGTGGAAGTTAAAGGAAGGCGCAGAAACTAAATAGGAGTAACGTACACTTGTTCTTACAGGAAGGAATAAATATATGCAGGCGGTAATTCTGGCGGCAGGGTATGGCAGCAGGCTTGAGCGCGTCTCAAAAGGTGTGCCAAAGTGTCTACTTACTGTGGGAGGGCGCTCGCTTGTAGAGCATCAGATCGAGGCCCTTAACGACGCAGGTATAGGCCGGATTCTCGTTGTCGTGGGCTATAAGGCCGATGAGGTGCGCCGCGTCCTCGGTGAGCGTGTGGAGTATGTTGAGAACACTCG
The DNA here is from genome assembly GCA_964510775.1 of uncultured Thermodesulfobacteriota bacterium. GTDB lineage: Bacteria > Desulfobacterota > GWC2-55-46 > GWC2-55-46 > JADFVP01 > JAJRZX01. The sequence continues at coordinate 73,517 of CAZEBZ010000002.1, read as the reverse complement.
TTATGATGAGACGAACAGCCTTTATTCACTCTGGCTCGCCCGTGACTGGATAGAGGGCCCCTTTGTCCTTATGAACTGCGATCTTCTCTTTCATCCGCAGATTCTTGATACGCTTACGTCAAGAGGGGGTAATGGTCTTGCCTATGATTCATCGAGCTCAGGGGGCAGCGAGCAGACCAAGGTGAAGCTACGCGGCGGCAGGGTTATGGATATCGGTAAAGACCTCTCCAGTGAGGCTGCTCACGGCGAGAGTATCGGACTCTCCTGTTATGACGCAAAAGGCGTGCATAATCTTCTGGCCAGATGCGACGCTCTTATTGATAAGGGTGAGGAAAACTGCTGGAGCATTGAGGCCATACGGGCCATATGTCCAACCGTGGAGATAAAGGCCTATAATGTGGCGGGTATGCCCTGGGTGGAAGTTGATTTTCCAAACGACCTTGTGAAAGCCGAGAAAGAGATCTGGCCCGCCATTATGAAGAGCAGGTGGAAGAGGACTGTACACTGGAAGACTACGAAGTATTTCGTCATGGCCCTTATCTCAGTCGTTCTACTATTATCGGGCATAAGGCTCGGTCATTATTTCGGTAATGAAAAAGTGGACTGGACCTCCGAGCCTCCAATAAACGCCGAGAGAACTCTCTTGAAGGTTCCAAAGGGTTATCAGAAGTGGTGGATATCCACGACTGGCACGCCCCTTAAGGTAAGGTTTGAGGGGCCTATGCACGCAAGGGCCTATGTACGCCTCCTTATGCCTCCCCATCGGGTAAAACCAGGTAAATACGTCGTACAGGTATCCATTGACGGAAAACCCTATGCCTGGAGCGTATTCAAGGCAACGCCTGACAAGGATGTATCCTTTGCCGGAGCCGTAGTTGGAGACCGCGACAGGATGGATGTGGATATTCCCGCGGGGTCACATACGCTGGAGCTTGACCTTGTGGCCGGCGTAAGCAATAGATTTCTTGGCAGAATTCGCTACCCCGAACCCCTTAGCATTGATGTGAGCAAGAGTGGTGACTGACCTTTTGTCCGCCCTTACCGTCTAATACCTTAAGTGCCCCGCTCTGCCTGCCTTGCCCTTTCTTGCAAAATTCATGCTCTGGTGTATAATATAAACTCAATGCCGCACAGATGAACATATCGACTTAAGTAGAGAGGTATCATGCCTTCAGACCCATGGATTTTTGTCGTTGAAGAGTCAGAACTCTTCGACTCAACTCCCACGGTAGTGAGACCCCGCGGAGTGCCTGTACTTCTTATAAAAAAAGATAAAGAGATCTACGCCCTTACTAATAAGTGCTCCCATATGGGGTGCCCCCTTGACGGCGGCTCTCTTAGCGGGTTTGTCATAGAGTGCCCATGTCACGACTGGAGGTACGATATAAGGACGGGTATCTTTCTTGACGCAGAGGAGATCGCTCTTAAAATATACGAGCAGCGCATAGTGGATGGACGGGTATTTATAAAGATAGAGGTGTGACGATGAAAAAGGTTCTTTTTTACGCCCTTAGCACCTGTCCCGGGTGTCGAAAGGTCAAAAAATTCTTTCTTGATAATAATGTAGAGTTCGAGTATCTGGAGTACGACTCTGCCGATGAGGCGCAGCAGGCCGAGATTCGCAGGCTCATGGACTCCTCAGGTACTCCGGCTTTTCCCTGGGTGAGGATAGGCGAGGCCGTAGTAGTCGGCTTTAACCCCGTGAGGCTCGCCGAGCTTCTTGGGCTTAAGCTGGAAAAGAAACCATGGGAGAGGTAGAGGAGAAGGCAAAAACTACGCTGGAGGCAAGGAAGAAGGCGCTCTGGTTTCTCTTCGAGTATATCGTAGACCAGCTGGGTTATAAGTTCAGCCCTGATGAGGAAGATGTTGATTTCCTTCTGGAGCAGGAGGTTATTATCGAGGGACGCGAGGGTGCTCCCTTTTGCCCATGTCAGGGCCTTACAGGTGAGCGCGAGCTTGATATGAAGATAGTATGTCCCTGTATTCCATTTCATAGAGAGCATTTTGACAAAATGAAGCGCTGCTGGTGCGGTCTCTTTGTACATAAGGACGTAACAGACCCTGAGGCGCTGCAAATTATCGCCCCTGATGACGTGAGGGATACTTGATATGTTTGTAGAGGTGACCAAGACCTGTGAGATAGCCCCTGGCGGTATGAAGGGTTTTACTGTAGAGGGTACTGAGATAGTGATATGCAATGAGGGCGGGCAGTTTTACGCCCTCTCAAAGAGGTGCGGCCACATGAGGGGGCGCCTTGATAAGGGCACTCTTGTGGGGTACATACTCACCTGCCCCTGGCATTACTCACAGTTTGATATTCATGATGGAAGGGCCCTTAGCGGCCCCGTACTCTGCCGTGCCGAGGGTGACAGAAGCGGCCCTAAGTGTCTTTTACGGCGAATGGGCAGGCAGGTGAGCCGTAAGGTGACGACTCATATAAAGACGGGCAATCTAAAGACATTTAAAGTAAAGGTAGATGGCGATACTGTCAAGGTAGAGATTTAACGGACGGCCCTTATTCTCATTAGGTGGGAGGTGGCGGTCTCTTGAAATTGTTGGTAAACCTTCGTGGAGACTGGATAAAGTATGGATATAGCCTATAATGGTCTTGAAGATCTTACGCTTGGCGTAGAGCTTGAGCTGCAGCTCCTTGACAGCGAGACCCTTGAGCTTGTGCCGCGCTCTTCTCATATTATCGATTCTCTCGATGGGCTAAGAGGCTCTGTAAAACACGAGCTTATGCGGAGTAACCTTGAGGTAATATCAAAAAAATGCTACAGCGTGGCCGAGGCGCAGGCTGACCTCAGCTCCACGCTTGCGCCTGTTATAAGGGCGGCAAAGAAGCAAGGCGTTCTTATCGCCGCGGCAAGCACTCATCCCTTCTCGCGCTGGAAGGCGCAGAGCGTTACGTCAGATGAGAGGTACAACGAGCTTCTTGATAACCTGCAGATGGTTGCCAGACGTTTTAATATCTTTGGGCTTCACGTTCATGTGGGTATAAGCAGCGCGGAAAAATGCATATATGTAATGAACAGGCTGCTCTATTACCTGCCCCATCTCCTTGCCCTTACCTCAAACTCGCCATTCTGGGAGGGTGAGCGCACGGGGTTAATGTCTTACAGGACAAAGGTCTTTGAGAACCTTCCCATCGGCGGGCTGCCCTTTTATTTTCATAACTTCGCCGATTATACCCGTCTTGTAAATACATATATCTCAACAGGCACTATCAAGACTATTCGCGAGCTCTGGTGGGACGTGCGGCCCCACCCTAATTTCGGTACCATAGAGGTGAGAATATGCGACATACCCTCTACCCTTGGCGAGGTTATGAACATAGCCGCCTTTATCCAGGCCCTTGTAAAGAGGTTTGGTGAGGACTTTGACCGTAGTGTCTGCTTTAAGCGGCCTCACTCGGCGATTATCAGGGAGAATAAGTGGCGTGCCTGCAGGTATGGTCTTGAGGGTGAGTTCATCACAGAAGACGGCTCAGCTACTATAACCGCGAGAAAGGCCATATTGGAGCTTCTTCAGTGGTGCGCAGCCGGAGCCTCCTCTCTTAAGACGGAGTCTTATCTCGCTTCTCTTGAGGGGCTGCTTAGGCGAGGAGATACTGGAGCCGTGAGGCAGATAGAAATTTGCGAGGAAAGAGGCAGTTTTAAGGAACTCTGCCGTGAGCTCGCCAGTCTCTTCGAGTCTGATGTTATGCAGACAAGAGAGAAGGAGGGCGAGGGGAGTTGAAGGGTATAATCGTAGGCGGGCACGAGCTTACCGCAGAGGCAGGGGCCTCTATGTTTGAAAGAGGCGGCAATGCCTTTGATGCTGCCGTTGCGGCGGCCTTTGCCTCTTTTGTAGCAGAAGGGGCCTTAACGAGCGCCGGAGGCGGCGGTTTTATGACTGTCCATGGCGCGGGGGGCGAGAATATTGTATATGATTTTTTTACTACAATGCCCGGTCTTGGCGCCAAGAGTAGAGATGAGATTGATTTTTTCCCTCTTCAGATAGACTTTGCCGATGCCCTGCAGACTGTTTATATCGGGCGCGCAGCGGCTGCCGTGCCCGGCGTTGTCGCAGGTCTTGAGGAGGTGCGAAAGAGGCACTGCACGCTGCCCGTAGACGTTCTTCTTGAGCCTGCCATAAGCATGGCGCGAGGCGGATTTCCCGTAACAGCGGCGCAGAGCTACTTTAACACACTGCTTCAGCCCATGTTCGAGGCCTCAGCTGCGTCGACTGAAATATACATGCCCGGCGGCCAAGCTATCGCCGAGGGCGGTATTATTAAACACGGGCTCATGGCAGATACTTTTGAGTCTCTTGCCAGCGATGGGCTGATGAGTTTTTATACCGGTAATATCGCCGAGGGCCTCTTAGAGGAATTTGGCCCTCAAAAGGGCGGTCTCATTACAGAAGAAGACCTTGCGCTGTATCGGCCTATTATAAGAAAACCCCTTGAGTTCGCCTACAGGGGAAGAAACATATACACAAACCCCCCGCCATCTTCCGGCGGCGCGCTCATAGCCTTTGCGCTGAGACTTCTTGAGGATATGGACGTGCAGGGCCTTGGCCATAACAGCGCCCCTTATATGAGGTCTCTCTCTCAAGTCATGAAGCTTACGGACGAGGCTCGGCGCGCTTCTTTTGACCACAATTTGTTTGCTAAAGGGCTTCTGGAGAGGTTTTTATCTAACGAACATATCAGCGGTTTTAGAAGGCGTCTTGCCGAGCAGGGCGCGCAGGCCGATGGTGCGGATCAGGCGGGCCCGCGGCCCCTTGGCGATACTACGCATATAAGCGTTGCAGACGAGGCAGGCAACCTTGTCTCCATGACAACGTCAGTTGGCATGGGCTGCGGATTTATGATTCCCGGCACGGGGATAATGATGAACAATATGCTTGGCGAGCACGACCTTAACCCACAGGGTTTTCATGCCATAACGGCAGGAGTGAGGCTCAGCTCAATGATGTCTCCGACTATCGTGATGAGAGGTGGCGCCGGAGAGATGGTGCTTGGCAGCGGCGGCTCAAAGCGTATACGGAGCGCTGTGCTGCAGACTATACTTAATGTAGTAGACTTTAATCTGCCCGTTTACGAGGCCGTAAACTCGCCGCGCATTCACTCTGAGGAGGGAGTCACAGATGTTGAGGCAGGTATTTGTGCCTCTGAGATAGATGCACTCGTCGCCGCCGGCGCCGAGGTTAAGAAGTGGAGAAAGAAGGACATGTATTTTGGCGGCGTTCATACTATTGTCAGTGAGGGAGGGGTTTTAAGCGGCTCTGGAGACCACAGGCGAGGCGGCGCTGTAAGGAAAATTTCTCATTAATGAGCGGCCCGTCATTATGATAATCAATTGATAGAGTCAGCTAAAGGAGTCTTGGGTTTATGAGTGATAAGAGTGAGGCAGAGGCCGCTATTTTTGAGGCTATAATAGACGGGGCGCATGGCGTAAAAGAGAGGGTACAGGAGCTGAGGCGTGAGCTTCACAGTGCGCCCGAGCTATCAGGAGAGGAGGAAAAGACCTCTAATCTTGTGGCGGGAGTGCTTGAGAGTCTTGGCGTAGAGATGAGAAGAAATGTCGGGGGCCACGGTATTATAGCCCTTATAAGAGGCGGCGCAGGAGAGGGGCGGACAATCGCCCTTAGGGCCGATATGGACGCACTGCCAATACAGGACAGTAAGGATGTGGATTACGCCTCTGATGTTCCCGGTGTTATGCACGCCTGTGGTCACGACGTACATACTTCTGTGCTCCTTGGTACGGCTATGGTTCTTGCCGCAGTAAAAGATCGTATTAAGGGGACGATAAAACTAATATTTCAGCCTTCTGAGGAGAGGAGTATTACAGGGGCCTCGATGATGATAGAGGACGGTGCGCTTCTTGACCCAAGGCCAGGGGCAATAGTTGCTCTGCACTGCTTTCCTGAGATGGAGGCAGGTACTATTGCACATAAGGCCGGTATTATGACGGCCTCTGCCGATAAGTTCAAGGTTGTGGTGCTTGGAAAAAGCGGCCATGCCTCAAGGCCTCATCAGTGCGTTGACGCCGTGCTCTTGTCTGCCCTTGTCGTAAATGCCATGCAGCATATAGTAAGCCGCCGTACAGACCCGCTCCATCACGCTGTTATCTCCATAGGCACGATTCATGGCGGTACGGCCCTTAACGTAATAGCCGATAGGGTGGAGATGGAAGGCACGGTGCGTACCCTTAGCAAGGGGGCGAGGATGCAGGTGCGCGCCTTTGTGGAAGATACTATACGCGGTGTTACCGAGGGTATGGGCGGCGGTTATGAGCTTGATTATGAGTTCGGTACGCCTGCTGTGGTAAATGACGCCGCCGTAGACGGACTTATAAGCAGGTGCGCCACTCATGTCATAGGCGAGGATAACGTTATAACCATGCCCGATCCCAAGATGGGCGCCGAGGACTTTGCATACTTTACCGAGCAGATACCGGGCGCGCTCTTTAGGCTCGGTACCTCGAATAAGGCAAAGGGCCTTACGGCTAAGCTGCATAGCTCGGATTTTGATGTGGATGAGAAGGCCCTTGAGGTTGGAGTAAAGACTCTTGCCTGGCTCTCAGTCTGTTATCTCATAAAGGGCCTGCCTGATATAAAACCCTGTCCGTGATTTTTTTGCAGGAGCCTATGCTGTTACCACGCCGCTGCGGCAGATGAGAGAGTGAGAGGTGTGGGCTCCGGAAGGGATGTTAAATTAATTATTAAGAATAAAGAATAATAAAAAAGGGCCCTTAAGGGCCCTTTTTTATTTATGAGAGTATAAGAAAAAATGGAGGCGGCGAGCGGATTCGAACCGCTGGATGGCAGTGTTGCAGACTGCTCCCTTAGCCACTTGGGTACGCCGCCAGAGTGTAAATGTATGTGTAATCTTAAAAAGGTTCAATGAGACGGCGGGTTTTATGACCCCGCCCTTTCTTTACCCCTCCTGTCCCCTGTACCCCTGCTGCCCTCTGCCCCTCTCCTGCCCCTTGCCCCTCTCCTGCCCTCTGCCCCTCTCCTGCCTCTTACCCCTTATGCCCTCTACCCCTTATGCCCTCTGCCCCTTCTGCTCTCTACCCCTTATGCCCTCTACCCTGTTAGCAAGATGAGGCCCTTAGTGCGTCTCTTAAGTGTCGCGTCCTTATTATACCTCTTGCAGCGCCCTTTTTCTTAAACTTTTCGCCTGAGACGCCGATAGTAAAGACATAGACACTATAGTAATCGCGCACCAGAGTGTCAAGGTAAAAACCATAGCGCGGGCATCGGTGATAGTAGGGATTAGTGGACTTTTTACGTTTTTGGGATTAGTGCTATCTCTTTGAAGGAGGGAAATCTATGAGGAGTGTTAGACTGCTTGAGGGCAGTTTTCAGCTTAAATTCCTGATAAAGTTCTGTCTCCTTACGGCGGCCGGTTTCTCGGCCCTCACTATCGGTCTTTATCTTGTTACGGGCCGTGACCTTGGCCATTCCTATGGCGAGGCCATGTATGCCATATACTCACTGAGGATAAATATCTTCTCTCTCGTATTGGCCTCAGTCTATTCCATAGCCACTATGGTTGTTACCGTAGTCTTTATCGCCCTGACCTCGATATTTTTCTCTCATAAGATGGCTGGCCCGATCTTCAGGCTTACACGCGACCTTGAGCTTCTTGCCTCAGGAGACCTTACGGTAGAGACGTCTTTTCGTGAGAGTGACCAACTGGCTCTTCTGGCAAGAGAAAAGAATAAAATGACAGAGAGACTCACAGGGCTTGTCGTAGAGTCCAGGGAGTCTTTAATGGCCGTAAAAAAACAGAGCGGCAGTCTCTGTGCCCTTCTGCGAGAGGCTGAGGAGCTTGAGGGGAGCGGTGAGTGTCTTGAGGGGGAAGCTGCCGAGGGTATAAGGGAGCTTGAGGGGCTCGTAAAAGAGCTGAGTTCAAGAATCTCAGCAATAAAGACCGCCCAATAAACGAGTGCCCCCCCCCATGTGCGGGGCTAATACAATTCAGAGGTTTTGTCGAGGTGAAGAAGGTACTCTTATTGCTTGTTTTAATCGCTGGTGCGCTGGTATTCTCGGCTAAAGTTCCCGGTAGGACGGCAGGCGCTTATCATGATTTTACAGGGAGATGTCTGGATTGTCATATTAAAATTCCCGGCGCAGGAGATAAAAAACCTACATTAAGAAAGGATATAACAGGGTTATGTATGGAGTGTCACCGCCAGGAGGAGGGGCTTACTCATCCCGTTGACATTACGCCCGCGATGAAGGTGCCTTCTTATTTTCCCTTGGATTGGAGAGGTATGGTTACATGCCTCACCTGTCACGAGATACATCATCAGGGGTTTGGCCCCAGTCACCTGAGGACAAGCGCCGGAGGTCAGGGGTTTTGCGTATTATGCCACAGCGGCCTTGATGATAATATGATACACACTCTCTCCGGTGTAAATGCCCATATAGGCGGCGCTCCAAGGCCTCTTAAGGCATCTTATTCCCCTCAGGCTCAGGGCGGCGCCCGTCTGGACGAGATGAGCATAAAGTGTCTGAGCTGTCATGATGCCATAGTAGGCAGCTCCGCGATGGTGGAAAATCAGGATATTTTCAGGAGTCGCCACAGTAATATTACAGGTCTGACGCACCCCGTAGGTGTATCCTACGCCGAGGCAAAGAGAAAATACAGGGGCGCCTACAGGGACATGGCGTCGCTACCGCCGCAGATAAAGTTTTTTGGCGGCATGGTGGGCTGCGGCACCTGTCACAGCCCCTACTCAGGTACGCACGCGCAGCTCGTTATGGATAATTACGGGAGTAATCTCTGTCTTGCCTGCCATGTAAAGTAAGCGGGCACGTAGTTGAATTTTAATTGATTTTATGTTAACTTTATGAGGTGTAAGATGGGTAAGTATCCGTGGTTGAGGAGAAGGCGGTTTTTTATAAACAGATCCCTTCAGGGCCGTTTTGTAATTGGTCTCGCCGTACTCGTAAGCTGCGGGCTTTTTTTAGACCTCTTAGCCGCCTATATTCTTATTGAGGGCAGGCTTGATGAGAGGCTCTATAAAATTCACTTGCAGGCAAGTTCTACCTCGGATATAATCTGGCCTGTTATATGGAAACTCTCGGCCTTTAGTGTGCCCTTTATAATTATCGCTGGTCTTGTCTTCGGATATGTGCTGACGAGGAGTCTTGAGAGAGGGCTCGCTTTTTATATAGAGGCCATGAAGAATGCCGGACAGGGTGGTGACTTAACTGTTAGGATTGCAGGGCTGCCTCATCACCTTGAGTCGCCTCGTGGCGCCTTTAATGATTCTATGGAGCTATTTGACGAGCGCTTTACCGCGGTTCAGGCAGAGGTTGCGGAGATAAATGGTCTTGCGAGGGGGCTTGTGTGCTACAGGAGCGCTTCGGGAAGAATGTCAGTAAAGACCGAGGTTATTGAAAGACTTGAGAGTATGAGTTCAAAAACAGATTCTGCGCTGAAAAAGCTCTTAACATTCAAGGTTTGATTATAGTATATGAGACAAGTCTACGGAAGAAAATACGGCTCTGAATTTATTAAAATACTTACCGCTGTAATTATTTGTTCACTCTCCGCACTTTTTCTTCCGGGCAGCGGCCACGCAGATTGGCCCATGTTCATGAAGGACAGGAATCATTCCTCTTTTGCCCCTATGGCTCCTCGGCCCCCTCTGAAGGTTTTATGGAAGTTCGCTACTGATGGGCCTGTTTATTCATCTCCCGTTGTATGGGGCGGCAAGGTATTTATCGGTTCATACGACAAAAAACTATATGCCCTTGATGAGACTACGGGCGCAAAGCTCTGGAGCTTTTCCACTGGCGGCGAGATACTCTCTACGCCCGCCGTTAAAGACGGTCATGTGTTCTTTGGTTCAAAGGACGGTAAGTTCTATTGTCTTGATGCCTCGGACGGCAGGCTTATGTGGAGCTTCACCGCAGACGGTAGTATCCTTACCTCACCGGTAGTAGGCGGCGGCATGGTCTTTTTTGGAGCATCAGACCTGCGTTTTTATGCCCTTAACGCCAAGACGGGAAAGCGGATCTGGCGTATGAGGACGCTTGATTACGAGAAGTACAGCGATATATACGCATCACCGCTGTACTATAAAGACGCTGTTCTCTTCGCCGGCAAGAACGGTGTTCTTTATTCGCAGGACGGCAAGAGCGGCGGCAGAAACTGGGCGGTGATTAACCACTCGTCTATATACACGAGTCCTGTCTTAAAGAACGGCAAGGTTTATTTTGTCTCTGGAGAGCGTAAGCTCTTTGGTGTTGATGCTGAGACGGGTAAGATTGTTTTTAGAAAAAACATCGCCAGCTCCATGGTATATGCTTCTCCTGTTGTGGCTGGAGGCAAGATTTACCTTGCCTTTAAGGATGGTCATATAAGGGCCTATGGTATGAGGCGCGGCAGACGGCTCGCAGATTACAAGCTTCCGGCCCCTGTTAACTCCACGCCTGTTGTTACCTCCAATGGTTTTATATATGTTGGCGCCGAGGACGGTCGTATCTATGCTATTGACATTATTCTTGGCGAGATAAGCTGGAGTTATGCTACGGGCGGAGGTGTCCACAGCTCTCCGGCCATCTCCGGTGAGAGGCTCTTTGCCGCCTCCAAGGATGGATATGTCTATGCCTTTGGGCGCTAGCTTCTAATGGTTGTTTAATCTTTGTTGTGTAAGGAATAAACTCTGTACGGCTCTCCGGCATCTGGCCGGACGCCCTAAAGGTTGGGTTATTTCATGCGAGAAGTTTTATACAGAGGAATAATGCAGACCCTAATAGTCCTCGGGCTGATTATTATGCTCAATTCCGGTGATGCCTTTGCGGCAAAGAAAGCCGCAAAAGCGGAAGCGGCGGATAAGGACGCTCCTCCACCGCTCTCTTATAAGGTAACTGCGGCGAGAAAGTCTCTTATTAATCCTCATGAGCAGATAAATGACGAGGGTGAGATTTTATGGTCAAAGTGTCTTATCTGTCACAAGGTTATGCCTGATACTCAGAATCTTAAATCTGATGTAAATATGAAACTTAGATTTTCCGAGGATATTAATAAAAATTGTTATAGTTGTCATTTAATAAAAAAGCACCCCGGCTCAGAGGGCGTTGGCCCGGCGATGAGCGGTTTTGTGGCACCTAGTCATCTTGCTAAACCCCCGGCGTTGATATACAAGAATATGAGGCTTATAAAGAAGGAGCTTCCGCTGCTCCTTCCTCTTGATCCCGCTACGGGTAAGATATTTTGTGGGACATGCCATAATTCTCACGAGAGGGGTCTTCTTTACGGCAGGGCGGAGTGGGGCGCGGATCAGGAGACTCGTCTCAGGGCTGAGGGGGCGGATATCTGCCAGTACTGCCACAGAAAATAAGCGCGGGGCTCTGGTGAAGTTATGAGAATATATTCTGCTTTTTATGATTTTTTCATGCAACGGCGTGATGCTTCGGTGCGTTCTGTACGCGAAGCGGCCTCTTTGTCATGTCTGTGTCTCCTTGTGCTTACCCTGCTCCTTACCTCAGTTGGATGCGGTACTCCGGACATATCAGCTCAGCAATCAAAAGACTTTAAGCATAAGCCCCTTATATGGCCCTCACCTCCGGCGCCTGCGCGTATTGCCTTTGATATATCCCTTGCAAGGCCCGAGGATCTTGGAATCAAGAGAGGTCTTTTCAAAAAAATCGTCGATGTCCTTGTTGGCGCCGCCAAGAGAGATATGGTGAAGCCCTATGGTATCGCCGTAGACGTCTCCGGCAGGATTATCGTTGCCGATACTGTCCTGAAGAGGGTTCATATATACGATAAGAAGAAAAAAAAGTATGAATTTATCGATAGGGCAGGCAAAGACCCTCTTATATCTCCTATGGGCGTGGCCACAGACAACGCCGATAATATATATGTCAGTGATTCCAGCGCACGCAAGGTCTATGTCTTTAATCAGCGAGGCAAGCTCATTCGTTCCATTGATGGCGGGACGCGCCCTACGGGTTTAGCCGTAGACGCCGCGAGAAAACGCCTCTATGTCGTGGATACTGGCGAGCATGAACTAATAGCCTACGACCTTCAGGGTAGGCTTATTAAGACGTTTGGCGGTCGTGGAGACAAAGATGGTCAGTTTAATTACCCTACTGATGTCTTTGTTGATGCCAGAGGAGACCTCTATGTAACGGACTCTATGAACTACAGGGTTCAGATATTCGACATGAATGGCCGATATTTAAGCAGCTTTGGTCAGCATGGCGACGGCACTGGCGATTTTGGCAGGCCAAAGGGTATTGCCGTAGATTCCGAGGGCAACATATATGTGGCCGATGCCATCTTTGATACTGTGCAGATATTTTCCCGCAAGGGTGCCTTTCTCCTTAGCTTCGGAAAGCTCGGCGCAGGCCCCGGTATGTTCTGGATGCCCGGAGGGGTCTTTATAGACGCCTCTGATAATATTTTTGTGGCAGATCCTTACAATAGAAGGATAGAGGTCTTTGAGTATCTTGGAGGCGGTGGCAGCGAACCCATTCATACGCGCGGCGGATGAGTCTCAAAGAGATGATTACCGGAGTCTTTGGCCAAGAGCAGCGCCAAGTCTGTTGAGTGGGGTTTTGTAGTAAAGAGCCGGTTATTTATTTGTATGGCAGATAATCGAAAAAGCGATTATTTGTGGTGAGCGGCATGTAATCTGCGGGGAGGTTTTTCTTGAGATACGCCGAGTTTATTAAAAGAAGTTTTTTTGTTAATTTTCTGCGAGGGACTGGCACAGCGCACGCAGTGGTTTTTTGTCTGGGCTTATTGATGTCCGGCGTTATGTTTTTTGCCGCGACACCGGTTTTTGCCACAGTTGCCGCGACAAAACACAACTTCAGCACTTTCTCTTCCTCTGCGATAAAGACGGCAAATACTACAAGGATATGTGTATTTTGTCATGCCCCTCATAATACCAGCCCATCGGGGCCCCTCTGGAACAGGGCTGACTCGGGAGCTACTTATAATATATATCAGAGCGATACTGTTGTTGCCACTATGGGCCAGCCCACGGGTTCGTCAAAACTATGCCTCTCCTGTCACGACGGAACTATTGCCATTGGTTCTCTTAAGAACTTCACATCAGTAACGGGCCCATTTACCCTGCCTGTTACAGGCCCGGGGGTGACGGCTGGTAAACTTACTGCCGTTTCTACGGCTTATATAGGGACGGATCTAAGAGACGACCATCCCATTTCATTTGATTACGCACTCTCTTCACCTGCCAATGTGGAAATTAAGGCCGCATCGGCTCTGCCGGCTGCGGTGAAACTGGATAAGAATAACATGCTGCAATGCACAAGCTGTCACGACCCTCACGGCACCATATACCCTGCCTTAATGGTAACGAGCCCTGAGAACGGCGTGCTCTGTGCTGCCTGTCATACTAAAAAATACTGGGATACCAATCCCTCAGTTCACAGGGACTCAATCGCTCTCTGGAACCAGACAGGTGAGAATCCCTATCACCTTGATATGGGCGCGGCGGGTTTTGCCGACGATACACCGCAGCAGCATAGCTGTCTTGCCTGCCACCGCTCTCATGGAGGCATGGCGGGAAAGAGCCTCTTGAAGGGTACGGATCCTGTGACTCATACAATAGTAGATGAGGAGTGGACATGCCTTAACTGCCATAATGGCAACGTGGCCGCAAAAAACATAGATGCCCTTTTTACTAAGACCTCAATGCATGATGTGAAGGGAGTTAGCGGCGCCCATATACCTTCAAGATCCGTCTCAAGCGATCCAGCTCGTGAGACGGCCGTTAACCTTGGTCTGAACAGACACGCCGAGTGCGCCGATTGTCATAATCCTCACGGTGCAAAGGCCGGTAATCACACTATAGGCGGTATTGACGGAGATGTCATAGGCCCTAATTTGTTAGGCTCATGGGGGGTAATGCCCTCTGTCTGGCCTCTCTCCGGAGCGGCCCTTACCTATCAGGTTGTTGACTTCACATCAACTCTGCCCGGCGGAAATAACCTTGAGGGCTACCTGTGTATGAAGTGTCATTCCTATTACGCCTACTCCAGTATGCCGCCTTTTGTTCCCTCTGGCAACGCGAACGGCAGTATTGTGAAAGAATCGGATATTTCAGATGACTTTAATGTAAACAACAAGGGCTTTCACCCTGTATTTATTCAGGGCAAGAACCGTCCGCCTGTCTTGGCTAACCCCAATTGGCCAATTAACGGCCTCGGTCTTACTAATACATTTACTTATCTTGATTTTCCCGGTACAGGCACGAGGACTGGTTTTGCCAATGTTACTCATGAATCGACTATGACGTGTACGGATTGTCATGGCCCGGACTCGGCAGCAGACCCACAGGGGCCTCATGCCTCAAATAATAAGTGGGTCCTTAGAAGCAATGAGAGCGGAGCGGGTTCTCTGAAGAACTTCTGCTATAACTGCCACCGCCGCGATGTCTATGGCGATGAGGGTTTTGTCGGGCCTAATGCCAACTATTCCAGAGTACCTCACCCCGTGGATGGTCTCGGTACGGCCTCACCTTTTTATACCTCAGGCGTTGGTACGGGTAATGACAGCAATTACTTTGGCAATCTCTGCCTGTCCTGTCACGGCGGCGGTTATGACAGTGTTAATAATGTAATGAAGGGTATACATGGCAGCAACGCGGCGGCGGGCACTGTTGTTGGCTCAAGCCCCCTTGGGTACAGGATGATGAACGGGGCCTGTATAGAGTCCTATGTGCCGGCGACTACGACTGCCGGAGCGCAGCTATACTTTAGAACAGTGAATACTCTGACGGACAAGGTCTGTAAGCATAATTTTACGGATATACTTACGGGAGTTACGGCTATCTACAGCTGTAATACTGTTGCTGATTGTACTAATTAGAGTGGGCTCTCTGTGAGTTTTTTTGATTATCACCGGAGCAAGGCCCGCTGTGATGGAAAGATAGGGTGGAGGCACGGTCATGGGCATTTATGCGCCTGTCTTGATAAATAGAGGTAGTACTCGCACTCATTTGCGGTGGATAATGGCGGGTCTCGCTCTTGCAGTCTTTTTATTCCTCTCGTTGCTTACCCTGCCGCGTGTCTCTTTGGCGGCGGGTCACGGCGTCAATCCCCATGAGTGGGAGAATAAAGAGAGTTGCTCTTACTGTCATGGCAGCGAGATGCCTTCCTTAAAGTTAGATACAGTTACTCTCTGCACGCGTTGCCATAAGGAGCAGCTCGGCAATCACCCTGTGGCAAAACACCCCATAGGTAAGAGACCGAGGATAAACATAAGCAGGCGTATGCCCCTTGATAAGAGTGGTAAGCTTGTGTGCTACACATGCCATGATGCTCATAATAAGTCAGAGTACCCAAATATGCTGAGGATAGATTATCTGCGTCTGTGCTCGGCCTGTCACAGGGGCTATTAAAAATTCTTGTCAGGGAGGTCTTTTTATATTGAAACGTTTTTGTACGCATATCATAGAGATAGTTCTTCTTGCTCTATTTGTCATAGCGGCGCCGCAATTTATCTCTTCCTCAGCGGCAGGGCCCCGCACCGTAACAGGGGATGGTTACAATAAAGTATTACCGCCTTCCTGGTACGGCTCTGTTGTGATGAAGAAGAATATTAAGGCCGCCGATGGTGTGGCCCCTGTTGTCTTTAAACACTGGGCGCACAGGAGGTTTTATACATGTAATGTCTGTCACAAGGATCTTGGATTTGCCTGGAAGGCAGGCTTTACGGATATAAGGCATAGCGATATTGAGAGCGGGGGAAAATGCGGCGCCTGTCATAACGGAAGAGAGGCTTTTAGTACGAAGACATGCAATCGCTGCCATTCCTATGGTAAGAAGGTCGTGGAGAATAGCGGTATTAAGGAGGCCCTTAGGGGCTTTCCCGCTAGTGATTTTGGCAACAAGGTTGACTGGGTCAAGGCCCTCCATGAGAATAAGATTACTCCAAAATCCTCTCTTGACGGTAAGGGACAGCTGAAGGCGCTTAAAAAGGACGTAGTGCTTCCTGCCTATGCCCGCAGTAAATTCTCCGCAGTCCCGCCTGATGTCCTCTTCCCACATAAGTCTCATACCGAGGTACTTGACTGCGCGGCCTGTCACCCGGGGCGCTTTAAGGCGAAAGAGGGCGGTAATGCTGCTATGGATATGATGAAGATTATAGACGGAGAGTACTGCGGCGCTTGTCACGGCAAGGTGGCCTTTCCTCTTGAAAATTGTTTTCGCTGTCACTCCGTAGAGCGTGCCATACCGGACTGGATTACAGGCGCTGATGTTGTGAAAGAGAAGGCCGCGGCCAAGGCCGAGGCCGATAAAAAAGCTAAAGAAGAGGAAGAGAAGAAGAAAAAGCAGAAAAAGAAAAAGAAAAAGAGAAAGACACTCTTTTAGTACTTTTATAGGTTTAGATGTATCTATTGAACCCTCCGCGGCAGCTCCTTTTGGCACGGGGGGTTCAGTTGTGTTAAGATACTCTCATGGAAGTTATATCCGCCCATATAAACGCGGACTTTGATACTCTGGGCTCTATGATAGGCGCCCATAAGCTCTATCCGCAGGCAAAGCTCGTCTTTCCCGGCTCCCTTGAGAAGACTCTCAAGGAGGCCCTCTCCACCGCTGGTCTTCAAGAGACATTTTACAGGGTTAAAGACATAGATCTTGCCCTTGTTACCCGCCTCATACTCGTTGATGTGCGCAGCCCCGCAAGGCTTGGGGCCTTTGCCGATATAATAGGCAAAGAGGGCCTTGAGGTTCATATCTATGACCATCACCCCGCCTCAGAGGGAGACCTCTCTGGTACTCTTGAGGTAGTAAAGGAGTACGGCTCTACTACTACGGTGATTACTGAGATATTGCGAGATAAGGGGTTGAAGGTGAGTGCCGCCGAGGCTACGGTAATGATGGCAGGCATCTATGAGGATACGGGTTCCCTTACTTACCCCTCTACTACAGTGAATGACCTTAATGCGGCGGCCTATCTTCTTGAGGCCGGAGCAGACCTCTCGGCCTTATCTGATATGCTCACCAGGGAGTTAACGCCTGAGGAGGTATCTTTTTTAAACGAGCTCCTTAAGAACGAGACTACCGTGACCTTTGGCGGCCGCGAGATCGTGATTGCCGAGGGTACCTTTACAGAACACGGCGGAGACATCTCCATACTCGCCCACAAGATTCGAGATATAGAGGGCATGGAGTCTCTCTTTATGCTTGTGGATTCCGGCGAGAGGGTTCATGTTGTTGCGAGAAGTAAGGCCAGAGGTGTAAACGTGGGTCATGTATTAAAGCTTCTTGGCGGCGGAGGTCATGCCCATGCCGCCTCTGTTACGTTAAAGGGCCTTACCCTTACAGAGGCAAGAGCAACTCTTCTCGGCGCGTTGAAGCGAGCTGTGCCGCCAACGGAGAGTGCAGCGGATATTATGAGTTTTCCCCCTATTACTGTTGAGTCAGATACACCTTTACGGCAGGCCTCGGCAATACTCGGCAGGTATAATATTAACGCTATCCCCGTAGTTGAGGGCGGTCTCTTCACTGGTGTGATAACGCGCCAGACTATTGACAAGGCAGTATATCACGGCCTCGGCGATGAGGAAATCGCCGACTTCATGAGTACTGATGTGGAGTGCGTAGGGCCGGATACCTCTCTTGGGGAGATAAGGGAGATGTTCGTAAGACACGGGCAGCGGCTCATACCTGTGCTACAGGGGCACAGTGTCAGGGGGGTTATTACGAGGACGGATATACTGCGGCTCCTGCAGAGGGATATTGGCAGCGAGTATGGGACGGGGCCGAGGGTCAAGGTAGTGGCTAACCTTATGAGAGAGAGGCTTCCGCAGTGGCTTATGGAGAGGCTGGCATCTCTTGGCGGCATTGCCGAGGCCCTTAATTGCCGCGCTTATGTAGTAGGCGGTTTTGTCCGCGACCTTCTCCTTGGCAGAGATAATCTCGACGTGGATATAGTTATCGAGCATGGCGACGCCATAACCTTTGCTCGCTCTTACGCTAAAGAAAACAACCTCAGAGTGCGCTCGCATAAGAGGTTCAAGACAGCGGTCTTAATATTTCCTGACGGATTTAAAGTAGATGTTGCCACGGCGCGTCTTGAGTATTATGAGAGCCCCGGGGCGCTGCCAACAGTAGAGCAGTCCTCACTGAAACTTGATATATACAGGCGTGACTTTATAATCAATACCCTCGCCGTGGAGCTAAACCCCGACTCCTTTGGGAGCCTTATAGATTTTTTCGGGGGCCGCCGTGATATAAAAGAAAAGAAGATACGCGTACTCCATAACCTGAGTTTTATCGAGGACCCTACGCGCGCCTTCAGGGCCGTGAGGTTTGCCGTCAAGTTCGGTTTTACTATCGAGCCCCATACGAAAAAACTTATTAAGAAGGCCGTAAGGCTCGGGGTCTTCAGCCATCTCTCGGGGCCTCGTCTCCTTGAGGAGCTGCGAAGCATTCTTGATGAGGAGACGGCATTAAAGGCAATAAAGGCCCTCGGCCGGCTCGGTCTTCTTCCCCTTATACACAGCGGAATTACCTTTAACGCGAGAGATGAGGCCTTTTTTGAGAGGGCAAGAGAGGCGCTGGGCTGGTTTAAACTCTTGTACACAGGTGAGCAGCTCGCAGAGTGGGTGGTTCTCTTTCTTGTCCTTACAGACGGGCTGAGCGAGGTTATGATGAGGGGTATTAGAACAAGGCTCTCCATAGTAGACAAGAAAACAGTGGATATAATCTCGCGAAGGCGGGTCTATCGGAGAGCCTTAAAGTCTCTTGGCAGAGAAATTCCCTTTTCCAATAGTGAGCTGTACACCTTACTCTCTTTATTGCCCATTGAGGGGTTATTATACATGATGGCCCGTACAGAAGATGAGGCTGTTAAGAAGAGCCTCTCTACTTATATTACCCGCTTAAGGGGTACTGCCCCGGCCCTTACAGGCTCCGAGCTTCTGGGCCTTGGAGTGCCCGAGGGGCCGCAGATAGGGCGTACTATTTCCGCCCTGCTCCTAAAGCGTCTTGATGGAGAGATATGCAGTAAAGACGAGGAGATAACCTTTGTAAAAGAAGTCCTTACCCGTGGCGGGAAGTGATTTCCCCCCTCACCGTTATAACGGCTCTACTCTCAGGTGATTTTCACTTGTACATGTCTTTTAGCCCTAAATTGTACTTGCTTAAGGGCGCTCTCCGGTTAAAGACCTTGACAAGGTGGAGTGTATTTGAATAAAATGAATTTTTGACGGTAAATATCCTTTCCCCTCGGCAGTATTTCCCGCAAAGAGGCCTCTGTGCTTTGCGGTAAGCATCTTTTACGTTTCAGCCATTGCGCGGGGCCCATAGCTCAGTTGGAAGAGCCACCGGCTCATAACCGGTCGGTCCCAGGTTCGAGTCCTGGTGGGCCCACCAATTTTTCTCTGGAGATACCCTTGTCAAACTCCTTACTAACACTTGCAGGTATGCAGAAGATAGACCTTGTCATAAAGGGCATGGATGACGAGGCAAGTGCTTATACAAAAAAGATAGAGACTCTGACTGCGAGACTGGAGCAGATTAACGGCGGTCTTGTCCTTATAGATAATGAGATAGAGGCCCTTGGGGCCTCTATTAGTGAGGTGGCCCTTCGCATCACTCAGGCCAATGATAGAATAAGAAAAAATGAGGAGCGTATACGCTCTGTTAGCGGTAATAAAGAACTGAAGGCCCTGAATAAAGAGACGAGTACTGCTGGAAAGATAATCCGTCAGGCCGAGAAAGAGTCATCTGACCTAACTGTACGCCAGACTGAGCAAGGGGTGCTGAGGGAAGCAAGGGTGCTTGAGGTCGAGGAGATTAATGCTGAGATAGAGTCCCTTCGCGGTGAGCTTGAGGCAAAAGGCGCCCCCTGGCAAGAGGCCCTAAAGGCCAGGAAGGCGGAGCGCGAGACCCTGCGCGCAGCTCTTGATGATGGCAAGTACCGCCTTTATGAGAATATAAGAGAGAGAAGGGGCGGGCTGGCAGTTGTTCCTCTTAAAAAGGAGGCCTGTCAGGGCTGTTATATGCATGTGCCCACTCAGATCTATGTGCAACTCTGCAAGGGCGAAGAAGAAATCATCAGGTGTCCGCACTGCGATAGAATACTTTATGTAGAGCAAACCCCTGCCGCTACTGAGGCCCCCTGAGTATGCCTCAAAAGAATACCCTTACACCATCTGGCGAGTCGCTTCTTATCTCACTTGCCGAGACCCTTGATCTTGAAAAATCCATTAAAGAACTGAGTATCTCAAAGGCTGAGGCCAGAGTGCTGCTGCGGGGGCTTATCTCCTCGAAGAGAACCGCTTCTCCAACTGCCTCAATAAAGCCTGCGCTGCTGAAAAAAAAGGCCCCTGTAAAGGACAAGGCCTATAAGCTTTATGTAGACGGCGGCTCACGCGGAAACCCCGGCCCTTCGGGTGCGGGGGCGGTAATAATAGAGCCCGGCGGAGTTGTTGTAAAGAGGCTGAAAAAAGCCCTTGGAGTGGGCACGAATAACAGGGCCGAGTATATGGCCCTTATAATGGGCCTTAAGGCGGCCCGCAAGCTCGCCGTGCTGCATATAAATATTTTTGCCGATTCAGAGCTTATGGTGCGCCAGGTCAGCGGTAGGTACAAGGTAAAGAGCCCTGTACTAAGACCACTTTACGCCGAGGTTGTGGGGCTTATGAATCAATTCGAGGCCTTTAGCATAAGACATATTCCTCGCTCTGATAACAACGTTGCCGACGGCCTTGCCAACGAGGCTATGGACGCGGCGAGATAGCCTTTATCTCCACTGCGGATTCTTCGCGTTAGCCTTGATTTTTTCACTCATTTCAGCGTATTATAAACACTTAATGTAATGGCCTCTTTTTTTTATTTGAGGAGCCCTTACTGGAAAGACGCCCGAGGGTATTGGGCGGCCGCTGTCTGCATTAGCAGGTGGAGGAAAGTCCGGACACCGCAGAGCAGGGAGGTCGCTAACGGCGACCGGGGGAGACCCCAGGGACAGGGCCACAGAAAATATACCGCCCCTTTACATAAGGGGTAAGGGTGAAAAGGCGGGGTAAGAGCCCACCAGCCTGCCAGGTGACTGGCAGGGCTTGGCAACCCCCTCCCGGTGCAAGACCGAATAGGTTCCGCTTCAAGGGCGGCCCGCCCTTCGTCTCTCCTCTGTGAGAGCGGGCGGAACGGGTAGGTTGCTTGAGGCCTGCGGCAACGCAGGTCCCAGATGAATGGCCGCCGTCTCTCTCTACAGAGGGATTACAGGATCCGGCTTACATGATACCCTCGGGCGTCTTTCTCTTATCTGCGGCGGTCTTATGCCTCGCCGCAAGAGGCCGCGTATTTAAGACGCGCCCTGGTTTGTATAGGCATAGTTGGTTGTATCCCGCCATCATAGGGCTCTAACTGAGTCGATAATGTGTAAAAAGGGGTATAAGAGAGAATAAATGGGCATAAAGTTAAAGTACGCCATAATCCTCTCCATCCTGTTTTGCGCCATTACCACTGTCATGGGCGTCTTCATGGTGCTGAATCAGAAACACTCCATGGAATCGCAGATAAAGTCCATGGCCGGAACTATTACAGGCAGTTTTTCCCGTAACAGTAAGTTCCCCCTCCTTGAGAACGACAGCCTCGCAATGAGCCAGCTCATTGAGAATATTCTTAAAAATCCATCAATCTCAAAGGCATACATACTGAACGAGAGCCTCATGGTCAAGGCCGTTAGGGATATGCGGAGCGTGGGCGAGAGATTTTTTCTCGCAAACCGTATCAATGCGGCGCGCGGCGCCTATCCATGGGTGATATCTGAGGGAGAGGGCTCCATTACCTACGCCATGCCTGTTTTTTTTAAGGATACCAAGGTTGGCTACACGGTACTCTCTTTCTCAAAGGCCTTTATCGTCGAGAGGGTAAGGGCCGCGGTAATGAGCCTCGTTATTATCACCATGCTGGCTATAATCTTCGTCTCTTTTATCTCTATACCCCTTGCCTCAGGATTTTTAAGGCCCATATTCATGCTCCTCAAAGGTACGAAGGAGATAGTTATGGGAAATTTTGATTATAAGATACCTGAAGGGAGAAGAGACGAGGTGGGCGAGCTTGTGCGCTCATTTAACCATATGGCCGCGGAGCTGAAGAAAAAGGAGGTTATGAGAGGGGTCTTTAATCTCTATGTCAGCCCTGATGTGGCCGATGAGATATTAAGAGAGCCCGAGAGCCTTGATCTTGGCGGCGAACGACGCGATCTTACTGTTTTTTTCGCTGATATACGCGGCTTTACCCGTCATGCCCGGAGCATGAGTCCGGAGCAGACAGTTGAGATATTGAATAAATACTTCAGCCTTATTACGGAGGTAGTCTTTACCTGCGGCGGCACGGTGGATAAGTTTATCGGCGATGCCGTAATGTGCGTATTTGGCGCTCCTATTGCCAATCCTTCTCATCTGGAGGAGGCGGTCAAGACGACTGTTGCCATAAGGGATGTCCTAAGGCGCGTAAATGCCCTGAGGCAGGAGCGCGGTGAGCCCGCTGTGCGTATGGGCCTTGGCCTTGATTCCGGCCCTGTGATTGTAGGCAACATGGGTTCGAGACAGAGGATGGAGTATACGGCAGTCGGCGAGGCAGTGAACATGGCCTCGCGGTTATCTGATATAGCAGGCGGAGGTGAGATACTTATAAACGAGGGGCTTTATGCGCGGGTGAAGAAATACGCCCATTGTCAGAAGGTAGCGCCTGCGGCAATAAAAGGTGTTGACAAGCCAATCGGGCTTTATAGTATAGTTGAGTTGAAGGATAATAGGAGGGTTGAGATTGAGCAAGTTGTTGAGAGGACTATCAGAACCATGGGCGAGGAGGGGTTTTTACCTTAGCCTCGTGGTCTTGGCCTCTGTCCTCTTCTCCGGCTGCGCGGGGACAGGGACTGATTATGTCCTTGGTACTGATTACAGGCAGGCAGAGATACTCTATGAGCGCGGTGCTATATCTCAGGCAAGGGACAAGGCCGGTGACATAGTAGAGACAGACCCTGCGTACAGCCGAGCTCAAAAACTCCTGAAGGATATTAACAGACTTGCCCTTAAACTCTCAACAGAGCATGTGGAGCTTGCCGAGGCCTATGAGAAGGCGGGTATACTGCACAAAGCCCTTAAAGAGTATGATACTGCCCTTCGTATTAATCCATCAAATAAGTGGGCGAGAAAAAAGCATACCCTTCTTAACAAAATTTTAAGCAGTGAGAATCCCGGCCAGCCATTGCCCGGGCTTGAAGAGATAAGAAAGAAGATACGTAAGGCCAAAAAGAGAGATGTTGGCCCTGAGAAAAAAGCGGGACATCACTACGTAAAGGGTAAGCTTTATTTTATCTCAGGTAAATATAATAAAGCCATAAAGCACTTTACAGAGGCGCTTAAGATTGTGCCTGATTATAAAGACGCCGAGCTTTTTTTAAATCTCGCCCGTCTTGAGCGCAAGAATTTTATAGACCGTCATATCAAAGAGGGCGTAACTCTTTTTCAGAAAGAGGAGCTTGCCCTTGCCATAAGAGAGTGGAAGAAGGTGCTTGCCGTTGACCCCGCCAATACCGAGGCCGCTGATTATAAGAAGCGCGCCGAGGCCATTGAGAAGAAGGTGAAAAAGATTAAAGATACTCAGGACGTAAAGAAGACGCCTGCCGTGAAAAAGATTAAAGGGCGCTAATACACCATGGCCGCCCCCCTTTTTCTTCCTCTTCACAGATATTCCTATATGATACTTTACTTCGCATAGTAAGAGAGTTCTGCCTCGAAATAAACCTGCTGTCATTTCTCTCTCATATATTTCCTTATCATCTCTCAACTCATACTTATTCCATTTATACCATCACTTTCAGGCATAAAATTATGATGGCCGCCTTCAGCGCGCCATTAAAATGCGAATTGCCCCTGTAATACCCCAAATATCACTTGACAAAAAAACACGCTGAGAATATAGTTGAGGCGTAAGTGGTATAAAGTGGTATAGAGTGGTATAAGAGCCGCCTACGGTGGTATGGTCCTATAGTAGGGCGTGGTCTTTGAGTTAGAGTGCGGGGTCTGAACAATGTTCAGAGGCAGGTTTGAACATACCATTGATGTTAAGGGCAGGTTAAGCATCCCTTCGAGGCTTCGCGAGACCCTTAACGAGAGGTATGATTCGCGCCTTGTTGTTACCACATACGATGGTTGTCTCGTAGCCTATCCACTTATGGAGTGGGATAAGCTGGAGTCGAAGATAGCGGAGCTGCCCGAGTTTAAGAAGGATACGCGGGCCTTTCTCCGCTTTTTTTATTCAAGCGCCACGGACTGTGCAATAGACAGGCTTGGCCGTATCCTTATACCTCAGTCGCTTCGCGATTACGCTGGTTTTGATAAGGAAGTAGTCCTCATAGGGGCCTTTCGTCAGATTGAGATATGGGCTAAAGAGGCCTGGGACAAGGCCGAGGGCGCAGTCTCTACAGAAGATATCGGTAATACCCTTGAGCGTCTCGGTCTTTAGTTATGGAGTACTCTCATCGGCCTGTAATGCCTCGCGAGGTTATTTATTATCTTCAATGCCGCGGCGGCGTATATGTTGACGGTACCCTCGGCGGTGGTGGTCACTCGCTGGCCATACTAAAGGCCTCGGCCCCTGATGGTGTCCTAATAGGCATAGACGGCGATGAGGCGGCAATAGAGCGCGCAGGTGAGGTTCTTCAGAGTTATAAAGAGAGAGTTGTACTGATAAGGGCTAATTTTAGCGAGGTAGGGGATGTACTGAGGGAGAGGGGGATTATGGAGATAGACGGCATGCTGCTTGACCTTGGAGTATCTTCCCATCACCTTGATGAGGCGGCGCGAGGTTTTAGCTTCAGAGGCGATGCCCCCCTTGATATGAGGATGGACAGGCGCGGTGATGTTACGGCCGCGATCCTTGTAAATACCCTTGGCGTAGAGGAGCTTGCTGATATTTTCAGGTCTTATGGAGAGGAGCGTTTCTCCAGGAAGATTGCCCGCGCTGTAGTTCAGGCGCGTGCCATAAAGCCCATCGCCACAACGGGCGAGCTATCGAAGTTAATCTGCACGGCAATACCGGCGCGTTTTCACGGAACTCGCATACACCCGGCTACTCGCGTCTTTCAGGCCCTGAGGATAGCCGTAAACAATGAGCTGGAGTCCCTTGAAGAGGGCCTTGCCGCGGGCATTGATATCCTTAAGAGCGGCGGGCGCATGGTAGTAATATCGTACCACTCATTAGAGGACAGGATAGTAAAGAAGGCCTTCAGGGATAGGGCCTATCCCTGTGAATGCCCCTCTGGGCTGCCTCTTTGTTTATGCGGTAAAAAACCCTCGCTACGTCTCCTTACAGGAAAAGTAGTTACGGCAGAGGCCGATGAGATAGCAGAGAACCCGCGGGCGAGGAGCGCGAAGCTGCGGGCAGTTGAGAAGATTTAAGTACGTCCTTGTTATTATAAAATAGGGTAAAAAGAGGTAGTGGAATTGTCGCAGACATTTAGCAGAATATTTGGCCTTAGCCAGCACCTGGCGGGACAGAGGGTTCGCTCGAGTAGAGACCCGCGCGATGTGAGGTTTCTTTTCTCGGCGATACTCGCTTCTCTGGCCCTCATAGGCGTGCTTTTTCTCTATATCTGGTGCAGGCTGACGGTGGTGGGCATGGGATATGAGATATCTCGCGCCAATATGGATAGAAACGCCCTTGTGGAGCAGAACAGGCGGCTGAAGATAGAGTATCTGCGTCTTAAAGCACCCCGCCGCATTGAGGCAATAGCAGTAGAGGAGTTGGGCCTTGTGCACCCCGGTGAGGGACAAATTATAAGGGTTGGGAAGTGAGAAAGAAAAAGAAGAAAAAAAATTACTTCAGACCCAGGGTATTTATTGTCCTTGCTTTTTTTGTCCTGGCCTATTCGCTTATATTTATGCGGGCCTTTCAGCTTCAGGTGGTAGAGAGCGCCTCGCTAAAGGCTATGGCCTCAAGACAGCACGTTCGCTCTGTAAAACTGCGCTCAAAGCGCGGTGATATCTACGACAGGAATTCCAAGGCACTCGCCATCAGCATTGATGTTGATTCTATCTACGCGAGGCCGTCGCAGATAAAATCAAAGAGGAGTGTGGCAAGGGCGCTTGCCCCTCTTACGGGCCTCAAGGTCTCGCAAATCAGTCATACACTCTCCTCAG
This sequence comes from uncultured Thermodesulfobacteriota bacterium, assembly GCA_964510775.1. Taxonomy (GTDB): domain Bacteria; phylum Desulfobacterota; class GWC2-55-46; order GWC2-55-46; family JADFVP01; genus JAJRZX01. Next base: position 47,367 of record CAZEBZ010000002.1, on the reverse strand, counting down.
GCAAGGGCTTTGTCTGGTTGAAGCGTCAGATAGACCTGGGGCCAGCTGAGCGGGAGAAGATAATTGCCATGAGAGGTGTTGGTTTAATCAAGGAGAGCAGGCGTTATTATCCGAATAAGGGCCTTGCCTCTAACCTCATAGGTTTTACGGGCGTAGACTCTAACGGCCTTGAGGGTATAGAGCATTCATACAATACTTATCTTCGCGGCACTGCTCGAAAGATAAGCGGAGGCCGCGACGCAAGGGGCCGGCTAATGCTCTTTGGCGATACAGGTAATGTTGTGCCTGTGGAGGGCATGAGTGTTGAGCTTACCATTGATAAGAGTATTCAGTATATAACAGAGCGCGCTCTTCAGAGAGCTATGGATAAGACCGAGGCCAAGGGAGGAACGGCGGTGGTATTATCCCCTGCTACGGGCGAGGTTCTTGCCATGGCCACGGCACCTGGTTTTGATCTTAATAATTTTCGCCGCACATCACCTGGTCTATGGCGTAACCGAACTGTTACTGATGCCTTTGAGCCGGGCTCTGTGGCAAAGGTCTTTGTCGTGGCAGGAGCCCTTGAGGAGGGCATTGTTAAGCCTGACGATATATTTTTCTGCGAGAACGGTAAGTACAGAGTAGCCGACCGTGTGCTGCATGACGCCGAGAAAAAAGGCTGGCTCTCAGTATCGAATATAATAAAGTACTCAAGCAATATCGGCGCCTCAAAGATAGCCGAGAAGATGGGTAGAGAGACTCTGTACAGATACTTTAGCGCCTTTGGCATGGGCGCCAAGACTGGTCTTGATCTGCCGGGAGAGACGAGTGGCTCGCTTCTTAAGCTCGATAAGTGGTCAGGCGTGACGCTTCATACCCTCTCTTTTGGTCAGGGCGTAGCAGTCTCGTCCATTCAGCTCGCAACGGCCCTTGGAGCCGTAGCAAATGGAGGGTTTCTTATGAAGCCCTATATCGTAAAAGAGATACAGAGCGGCGCCGGCGAGGTAGTGAAAGCCAATAATCCCGTAATCGTGAGGCGCGTAATTTCAGCCGAGACGGCGAGGACTGTTACCGCGATGATGAGAGGTGTAACAGGCCCTGACGGCACGGGAACAAAGGCCTCTATCGCAGGTTTTGAGGTGGCTGGAAAGACAGGTACGGCGCAAAAACCCGATTTTGAGCACGGCGGTTACCGCAGCCATGCCTATGTATCGAGTTTCTTTGGTTTTGTCCCCGCCGAGGATCCGGCGCTTATTATCGTTGTTACACTTGATGAGCCTCAAAAGGGCCATTACGGCGGCGAGGTGGCGGCCCCGGTATTTAAGGAGATAGCCTCAAAGAGTCTTTCCTATCTCGGTATTACCCCTGAAGGCGGCAAAGCGGTAAGGAACGCCAAGAGGGCACGTCGGGGGACGAAAAAAGGCCGCGCCGTAAGGTCAGAGAGGATGAGGACGAAGAAGGGTTTGACCCCTGATTTCACGGGGTTAACGATGAGAAGGGCCATGAGGGTCTCAAGGGATGGCGTCTTTGATATTAAGATGATAGGCGGAGGTCTTGCCGTACGTCAGAGCCCGAGGCCGGGCAGCCCCTTAAAGGGCGTGAAGACAGTAAGGGTCTGGTTTAAGTAAAGGGGCGGAGAGAGGGAAGGGATGTTGATGAAGGTTAGTGAGCTGCGCGATATGCTTGAGGGATGCAGGATAATCGGTTCTGATGAGATAGAGATTAGCGATATCTCCTGCGATTCGAGGTCTGCGCTGCACGGCGGCTCTCTCTTTGCGGCTGTCTCTGGCGAGGTCGCAGATGGACACGCCTTTATAGGTGAGGCCCTTGATAAGGGTGCGCGCTGCGTTATGACTGAGAGGCCTCTGAAGCTTGAAGACAGAGGCGTAGCCATTACGGAGATTATAGTCCCTGACGTAAGAGAGGCCCTTGGAAGGGTCTCGGCGAGCATCTACGGTGAGCCCTCAGCAGGCCTTACCCTTGTAGGTGTAACGGGCACTAACGGCAAGACAACGGTTACTTATATACTGGAGGCAATATTTCGTGCCTGCGGCTTTGAGACAGGAGTTATCGGTACGGTTAACTACAGGTTCAAGGGCGGTGAGGTGCCGGCGCCAAATACTACTCCCGGGGCGCCCTCACTGCAGAGGCTGCTGCATGATATGCGCGGCGCCGGAGTTACGCACTGCGCCATGGAGGTGTCCTCACACGGACTTGCTCAAAAACGCGTCTCCGGGTGCAAGTTCGACGCGGCCGTCTTTACAAACCTTACTCACGAGCACATGGATTATCACTCCACTGTTGAGGAATATTACCGCGCCAAGTCTTTATTATTTACCCTCTTAAAGGCAGGCGGTCTATCAGTAGTAAATATAGACGATCCCTGGGGCAGCCGTCTTGCCGCATCGCTCCCCGGTCTTCTTACAACAGGAATGGAGAAAGAGGCGGATATACACCCGCGCGGGCTCTCCGTGAGACCTGAGGGTATAGAGGCCCTTGTTGTAACGCCCTCTGCAGAGGTCTCAGTCTCTACGAGTATGACGGGCAGGTTTAACGTATATAATATCCTCTCCGCGATAGGTGTATGTGTTGGCCTCGGTATTGACGGCGTTAAGATAGAGGAGGGAATAAAGGCGCTCTGCGGCGTGCCGGGCAGGTTCGAGAGGATCTCGCTTCCCGGCGTCGAGCTGCCCTACAGGGCATATGTGGATTATGCTCATACGCCCGATGCCCTTCTGCGCGTACTCTCAACCATTAGAGAAATGTCAGAGGGAAGGATTATTCTCGTATTTGGCTGCGGCGGCAACAGAGACAGGACAAAGCGCAGCGAAATGGGCGAGGCCGCGGCAAGACTCGCCGACGTTATTATACTTACATCCGATAACCCCCGTGACGAGGATCCTATGGGGATTATCTGTGATATAGAGCATGGTTTAAGGGGCATAACAAAGGTAGAGTTAGAAGAGAATAAGCATAAGATACCCTCTGGGGGGAAAGTCTATATGGTTTGCCCTGATAGAAGAGAGGCTATAACAGAGGCCGTGGCTCTGGCAGGCTCATCAGATACCCTGCTCGTAGCAGGCAAAGGGCATGAGGATTATCAGATAAGAGGCAAGGTAAGGTCTCACTTTGAGGATGCCCTTGAGCTTCGCTGGGCAATGGAGGGCGCTCTGTGATTACTTTTGAGAAGATACTTGAGGCAACAGGCGGTATATGCTCGCGAGCAGCGGGTAATGGTTCTGCCTCAGGTATATCCATTGATACGAGGACTATAAGGGCCGGTGAGTTATATGTGGCGATAAAGGGCCCTAACTACAAAGGCTCCAGGTTCTGTGAGGAGGCCTTTAAGAAGGGCGCCTCTGCCGTAATGGTGCAGAGAGGGGGCATGCCTATTAGCCACGTGCTTGGCAGGGTCTTTATGGTAGAGGATACGGTAAGGGCTCTTGGAGACTTAGCGGCCTCTGTGAGAGGGTCTTTCAAGACGCCCCTTGTTGCCGTTGCCGGAAGCTGCGGCAAGACGACGACAAAGGAGATGATAGCCGCGATACTCTCTCGCGACCGTTCAGTATTAAAGACAGAGGGCAATAAAAATAACCTGATAGGGCTGCCCCTTACGCTTCTGGGCCTTAATGGCGCAGTAGCCGCCGCCGTCGTGGAGCTTGGTATAAGCGAGCCCGGTGAGATGGAGAGGCTTGTTGAGATTGCCGCTCCTGATGTTGCTCTTATTACAAATATAGGCAGTGCGCACCTTGAGAACTTTGAGAGTATCGATGCTATTGGCGCCGAGAAGGGTCTCTTATACGAGCTCGCCGGGCTTTCATGTGTGAAGGTAGTTAATATAGACGACCCTCTTGCCGTAAAGGCCTCGGATCTGCAGGAGTTGAGACGTTCCGGAAGAGAGGTCGTTACTTTTAGCAAAGAGAGGGTAGCAGATGTAAGGGTTGTTGAGGTGAGAGAGGGTGGCGCAATTGAGGGCGCCCTTGTAACCCTTGACGTGCGCGGGCAGGTCTTTGACGTAAGGCTCGGTGTTCCAGGGGCTTTTAACGTAGCAAACGCCCTTGCCGCTATAGCCGCCGCGTTACCCTTTGGCGTTTATCTTGATGATATCATAGGCGGCCTTGAGGCCTTTAAGGGGCTTGGCGGGAGGATGGAGGTTACCGTTACCGGCCTTGTTACTCTTATTGATGATACTTATAACGCGAACCCTGATTCTATGGGAGCTGCTCTTCGCAGCCTCTCGAATGTGGCAGGCGCGGGCAGAAGGGTTGCCGTAATAGGTGAGATGCATGAGTTAGGCGGCGGCGCCGAGGAGGCCCATCGCGAGGTCGGCAGGCTCTGCGCGGAGCTTGGTCTTGGGATTATCGTAGCCGTTGGAGGGCGCGCCAATGATGTGGCGGCAGGGGCACTTGAGGGGGGCATGTCAGAGAAGAGGATATTTGCCTTTGAGGATAAGTGCGAGGCCCTCGCGGCTCTTCGCGCTTTTATATTAAGAGAGGGAGATGCAGTCCTTGTAAAGGCCTCAAGAGCGGCGGGGCTTGAGTATATCGCCGAGGGGCTGAAATCACAGAGAGACGCCTCTTGCGAGGCATTAGGTTAGGAGTATATGCTTTATCATTTTTTATTTCCTCTTTCAGAGTTTCACACGATCTTTAACGTATTTCAGTACATTACGTTTAGGACTATATACGCCGCCGTAACGTCTCTTGTTCTGAGTTTTGTTCTTGGGCCATACCTCATAAGAAAACTCAAGAGGCTGAAGGTGCAGGACGTGATTCGAAGCGATGGCCCTTCAACTCATGCCAGTAAAGAGGGGACTCCCACTATGGGCGGAGCGATAATTCTACTTGTAATCCTCTTTTCCGTCATGCTCTGGGGTAATTTTTCCAACTCTTTTATATGGATTCTGCTCTTTGTAATTGTCTCCATGGGGGCAATAGGTTTTGTAGATGATCTGAAGAAGGTGATGAAGCGGGACAAGAAAGGATTGACGGCCTCAAGAAAGCTCGGCGCCCAGCTCGTTGTTGCCTTTATCGTTGGGGTTTTTCTCTATGCCACGGGTTTTGATACAGTGGTGACTATACCATTTTTCAAGGACGCGGCCTTTGATATGAGATTTTTGTACATACCCTTTGTTATGTGCGTGATAGTGGGCTCATCAAACGCCGTTAACCTTACGGACGGCCTTGACGGCCTTGCCATCGGCCCTATGATAATCTCTATGGCCACTTATATGCTCCTTGCCTACATAACAGGGCACGCGAAGATAGCCGCTTATCTTCACATACTCCATGTAGCAAACGCGGCGGAGATTACTGTCTTTGCCGGCGCAGTGGTTGGAGCAAGTCTTGGTTTTTTATGGTTTAACACATACCCTGCTCAGGTCTTTATGGGGGACGTGGGTTCATTGTCTCTTGGCGGGGTTCTCGGCACTATCGCTGTTATGACCAAGCAGGAGGCGCTGCTGCTTATAGTTGGAGGCATATTCGTCGTAGAGGCCCTCTCGGTGATGTGTCAGGTGGGTTCTTTTAAGCTTACGGGTAAGCGTGTCTTTGCTATGGCCCCTATTCATCACCATTACGAGCTGAAGGGCTGGGCCGAGCCAAAGATAATAGTACGTTTCTGGATAATTTCGATAATATTGGCGCTTATCGCCGTTAGTACACTGAAGATAAGGTAATGAGTAGTGATTGAGAGCAGCGGGGAGATAGAGAGTGTGATGAGTCAGTCTCACGGTATGGATAGCTCAAGTCCCGTAGAGGCGCTCGCCGGGCGTGAGGTGCTTGTCGTAGGCCTTGGCCTTACGGGGCGCTCTGTTGCGAGGTTTTTATCAAGAAGGGGCGCCTCTGTAAGTGTTGTTGACAGCAGAGACGAAGGCCTCCTTGCAGGCGCTGAAGACCTTAGAAAAATGGGTGTAAAGGTAAAGGCCGGAGGGCTTAGGTCTGGTGATTTCGAAGATGCCGAGCTTATTGTTTTAAGCCCCGGTTTCCCAGCCTCAGACCCTCTCCTTAAGCAGGCCCGCGCCAGAGGCGTAGAGGTCATAGGCGGCCTTGAGCTTGCGAGCCGTTTTATCACCGTGCCTATAATAGCCATAGCGGGAACGAATGGAAAATCCACGGTAACCTCCCTTATCGGCTCTGTGCTTGAGGCCGCAGGTGTAAGCGTCTTTGTAGGCGGTAATATCGGCACGCCTGCAGTTGATTATTTTCTCGACGAGTCGCAGGCTAAAATATGCGTCCTTGAGGTAAGCAGCTTTCAGCTTGAGTCAATCGTGACCTTTCGCCCCCACGTTGCCATACTCCTTAATATTACTGATGACCACCTTGACAGGTACAGCGGCTTTGAGGAGTACGCCGCCGTGAAGTTCAGGCTCTTTGATAATCAGCAGAGGAGGGACTTTGCAGTGGTGAACGCCGCTGACGCCCTTATTCACGACGAGACCCTCGACGTCGAGGCCTCTTCTCACGGCGAGGCAATACGAGTACCCTTTAACTGCTCTTCTGATGATGATAACGGTCTATGTATTAGAGGGACAGATGTATTGTACAGAAAAGACGGTCTTGTTGAGGAGTATCCCCTCGAGGGTACGTCTCTTACAGGGCTGCATAACATGGAGAACGCAATGGCCGCCATCGCAGCTCTTCGCCTCTGCGGTGTGAGCAGCGGTGATGTACAAGAGGGGTTAAGGTCTTTTCATGGGCTTCGATACAGGATGGAGCTTGTAAGGGAGCGCGGCGGTGTACGATTTATTAATGACTCCAAGGGTACGAATACAGGGGCCCTTATGATGGCGCTTCGAAGCACTGCGGCCCCTGTTATCCTTATCGCCGGCGGACGGGATAAGGGCGGTGATTATACTGCGCTTCGTGAAATTATGGCAGATAAGGTACGCCTCCTTATTGTTTTGGGCGAGGGCGCCGGCAGATTAAGGGAGTCTTTTTCAGATATTGTCGATGTTCAGGCTGTCTCTACTATGGAAGAGGCAGTGGAGGCGGCGGCAAAAGAGGCCGCGGCAGGTGATACGGTACTGCTCTCACCTGCGTGCTCGAGTTTTGATATGTTCAGGGATTTTAAGGAGCGGGGCGCACGCTTTACCGCCCTTGTGAAGGCCCTTAGTTAAGGCACAGAGGTAGAGGTATATGGTCTCATTGAAGTTAGGTGATACAGACAGGTTTCTTGTTCTCTCGGCTCTCGCTCTTCTTGTTATGGGCGTGGTAATGGTCTATTCCACGAGTTATATCGTGGCTATGAACCGTTTTGGAGACGAGTTTTTCTTTATGAAAAAGCACCTTACATTCGCCTTCATCGGGCTTGTTCTCCTCGTTGCGGCCTCGCGTATTCCCTATACGCTCTACCGCAGGCTTGTGTACCCAATACTTATAATAGCCTTTTGTCTCATGTTCTTAATATATGTTCCGGGATTTGGTTTTAAGGCAGGAGGCGCGAGGCGCTGGGTGCATCTTGGCCCTATTGCCTTTCAGCCCTCAGAGCCCGCGAAGTTAGCAATCGTCGTCTTTCTCGCATACTCGCTCTCGAGTAAGGCCGAGAGGATAAAGGATTTTTGCTTTGGTTTTTTGCCAAATATTATTATTCCCGGCGTCTTTATCCTCCTTGTCCTCATGGAGCCTGACCTTGGCACGTCCCTTACGCTCTCGGCCCTGGTGCTTATCATGTGCTTTGCCGGAGGTGTAAGATTAAGACATCTGCTCGGAATCTTCGTGCCCTTTGTGCCGATTATTATCTTTGTAATATACAGGCACGCCTATATGGCAAAACGTCTTCTTATATTTATGGATCCATGGAAGGATTCTCTTGGCGCGGGGTTTCAGATGGTGCAGTCATTTCTCGCCTTTGGTTCAGGCGGGGTAACAGGTGTGGGGCTTGGCGAGGGTATGCAGAAGCTCTTTTATCTGCCCGAAGCTCATACTGATTTTATTCTCTCCGTTATCGGTGAGGAGCTTGGCCTTGTTGGCGTAGGCCTTGTAATAGCCTTTTATGTTGTTTTTCTTGTATCAGGGATAAAGATAACCCTTAAGGCAAAGGATCTATTCGGGGCCTATCTCGCCCTTGGGCTTACGATAATGGTCGCCATGCAGGCGGCCATAAACATGGCCGTTGTCATGGGGCTTCTTCCGCCAAAGGGGCTTACGCTGCCCTTTATCAGTTACGGCGGCAGCTCTCTTGTAATTAATATGATAGCCGTAGGCATACTGCTCAACATATATATGCTTCATCGTGAGTCGTCATCATGAGGAATTTTAATATTACAGAGGTAGTCTATTGAAGTTTGTCCTCACAGGCGGAGGTACAGGGGGCCATCTTTTCCCGGCTATAGCGCTCGCCGAGGAATTTAAGCGCCGCGACGGCTCTGTTGAGGTGGAGTTTATCGGCGCAATAGGCGGTCTTGAGGAGAAGATAATCCCTGCCTATGGTTACCGCCTTACTACGCTTAATGTGGAGGGCCTTAAGGGCGGACGCGGGTTAAAGAAAGGAGTTGCCATTCTAAAGGCTGCGGCGGCTACTGTGCGCGCCATAAAAATACTTCGCGCTATGCGCCCCGACGGCGTTATCGGGAGCGGGGCTTACTCATCGGCGCCTGTTGTGGCGGCGGCTCGGCTTCTTGGGATAAAGACGGCGGTAATGGAGCAGAACGCTCAGGCGGGCCTTACTAACAGGATGCTTGGCCGCATAGTAAAGAGGGTCTATACGGCCTTCCCAGAGGCCGGCGGGTTCTTTCCCAAGCAAAAAGTCCTGCTCGCCGGCAACCCCATGAGAGGGGATATAATTGAGAAGGCGCTTATTTCCCGCGCCAGTAGCAAGAGAGGCGCGGGGCAGGGCGGCAGGGGTAAATTTACAATTCTAATATTTGGCGGCTCTCAGGGAGCGATGGCAATAAACGCGGCATTTCTTGATGCCACGGAGTATCTTCGGGATATATGGGATAACCTTGATGTTATTCATCAGACCGGTGAGAAGGCCTTTTCTTTTGTTCACGAGGCCTATGAGAGGAAAAAACTCAATGTACGCCTCTACAGGTTTATAGACTCCATGGCAGAGGCTTATGCCTCGACAGACCTTGTGGTATGCAGAGCCGGGGCCACCTCCATAGCGGAGATAGCGGCCTTTGGCCTTGTCTCTATCCTTGTGCCATACCCCTTTGCCTCTGATAATCATCAGGAGGTTAACGCAAGGTGCATGGTACGCGGCGGGGGCGCTGTGATGATACCGCAGGAAAAACTTACAGGCAGGTCTCTTGCCGAGAATATACGGCGTTTTTACGAGAACCCCGGCGAGCTCTCAAGCTCAAGAAAGAAGGCTCTGGGTTTTGGACGTGTTAACGCCGCGGCAGTTATTGTAGATGATTTTATGAACCTTCTTAGCGTTAATAAGGCTTTTTCTCTCACAAAGTCAGCGCGGCTTAATCAATCGAGGCAGTAGGATGAACAGGGGCAGGATAAAAAAGATTCACTTTGTAGGCATCGGCGGCAGCGGTATGAACGGCATCGCCGAGGTACTGCTTACTATGGGCTACGAGGTTACGGGCTCGGATCTTGCCGAGTCGCCTACAGTAAAGAGGCTCAAGGGTCTTGGCGCTACAATTCATATCGGGCACAGGGAAGAAAATGTCCTCGGCTCGCAGTGCGTAGTCTACTCATCGGCTATTAATGAGTCCAACGCCGAGCTTAAGGCCGCTGCATCGGCTAAGATACCAATAATCCCCCGCGCCGAGATGCTCGCCGAACTCATGCGTCTGAAGTACGGCATAGCCATCGCCGGCACTCACGGTAAGACTACTACCACTTCTTTTATCGCCTCAATACTCGCAGAGTCCGGTGTTGATCCAACAGTGGTAACGGGCGGTAAGCTCAACAGCCTCGGCGCCAACGCGCGCCTCGGTAAGGGCGATATTCTCGTAGCAGAGGCCGATGAGAGCGATGGGAGTTTCTTAAAACTCTCTCCCACTATGGCTATTGTCACGAGCATTGACCGCGAGCACATGAACCACTACAGCGATATGGAAGATGTATATGACGCATATATTGGTTTTATGAACAAGGTGCCTTTTTACGGAGCGGCCATACTCTGTCTTGATCATCCTGTTATTCAGAGCCTTCTGCCCCGCGTTACAAGGAGGGTCATTACCTACGGCCTCGCGGCTCAGGCCGATGTTCGCGGCTCGAACTTGAGATATGAGGGTTTGGAGACCTCCTTTGATTTATTTGCTGCAGGTAAGGAGCTTGGCAGGGTAACTCTGCATCTGCCGGGAGCCTATAATGTTCAGAACGCCCTTGCCGCCGCTGCTGTGGCCCTGGAGCTTAATATTAATTTTGAGAGTATAAAGACGGGCCTGCAGTCTTTCTCCGGTGTGGAGCGCAGGTTTCATGTGCGCGGGGCCTCCGAGGGCGTTACGCTAGTAGATGATTACGGTCATCACCCTGAGGAGATAAAGGCCGTGCTTCGAGGCGCCAAGGAGAGTTTTAATAAGAGAATTATAGTCGTATTCCAGCCTCACAGATTCTCAAGGACGGCAGATCTATTTAAGGATTTTCTCTCGGCCTTTAACGATGTGGATAAACTCGTTGTAACTGATATCTACGCCGCAGGAGAAGAGCCCATTGCCGGTATAGACGGCGAGACTCTCTATGAGGCCATAAAGGAGCATGGACATAAGGACATTACTTATATTAAGAGCGTCGCCGATGTGCCAGAATTTTTAAAGGGAGAGGTTCGCGCAGGCGACCTTGTGATTACCCTCGGCGCGGGAGACGTATGGAAGGCAGGTACAGGACTGCTGGAGATGCTGGAAAAAGCAAGCCGCGCGAGTCATTTGAAGGTGCTTTAAATGAAGGATAGTAATGTGTCGAGACAGTATCCACTTATATTTGTAGAGCGTTTTAAGGGCAGGATCTTATTTAATGCCCCAATGGCTGATTATACCTCCTTTGGTATCGGAGGCCCTGCTGATGTTATGGCCTTTCCTCTTGATGAGAATGATTTAAGAGAGATACTGAGCTTCGCCGCAAGTAAAAAATTTCCCTTTATCGTAATGGGCATGGGTACGAATCTGCTTGTAAGGGACGGTGGGTACAGGGGTATTGTTATTAATATGAGAGAGGGTCTGCGAGATATTACCTGGAATGAGGGTAATGCCACGGTAGTTGCGGGGGCGGGGGTGAGAACACCTGCCTTTGTAGCCGAGAGCGCCGAGAGGGGGCTAACGGGTATGGAGTTCGCCGCCTCTATACCGGGCTCTATGGGCGGCGCGGCGGTGATTAATGCCGGGGCCTACGGCAGGGACATGAGTTATGTTATGGACGGCGTCGAGGTGATGAGCCGCAAGGGTGCGCGAAAGTTTATACCTGCGGCGGAGATGGCCCTTGGCTACAGGACATCTAATATAAGCGGAGATACTGTTGTTACAAGAGTGCACTTGAGGCTCGGTAGAGACGAGCCAGTTAATATACGAAAAAGGATAAAGGAATTTGTAGAGAAGAGAAAAAAGACAACGGCCTCTATACCTCCCGCTAACGCAGGCTCCATATTCCGTAACCCCGAGGGCGATGCGGCGGGACGCCTTATAGAGGAGGCGGGTTTTAAGGGTAAGCGTGATGGCGCCGTAGAGGTCTCGGCGATACACGCGAATTATATAGTCAATAAGGGCGGCGCAAAGGCCTCAGAGGTTCTCTCTCTTATGGCCCTTGTGCGAGACGGTGTTTACGGCACAACGGGCGTGCTCCTTGAGCCGGAGATAAGGGTAGTCGGTGAAGATGGTTAAGGCAGATAAGGCCGGCAGCACGGTTGTATCCTCTCTGGAGGGAGGAAAGGTAGGTGTCCTCATGGGTGGAGTCTCGCCTGAGCGGGAGATATCTCTACGAAGCGGCAAGGCGGTCTTAAGGGCCCTTACTGAGGCCGGTTATGACGCCGCAGCCATTGACGCGGGAGAGGATCTCTTCGCGAGGTTAAGGGATGAGGGCGTAGGAGCCGCCTTTATCGTACTGCACGGCGGAGCTGGCGAGGACGGCTCTGTTCAGGGCGGCCTTGAGGTCATGGGGATACCTTACACGGGCTCGGGAGTGCTGGCGAGCGCCCTTGCCATGGATAAGATAGCCGCGAAAAAAATTCTTATCCATCACTCTATACCAACGCCTGCCTTTAGCGCTGACGTAACGGCAGAGGGCGTGAAGGGATTGAAGTTTCCTCTTGTAGTAAAACCATCACGAGGGGGCTCTACGCTGGGGCTTAGTCTTGTTGAGGATGTAGAGGCTTTGCCTCTTGCCGTAAGTGAGGCCAGAGAGGTCGGCGGAGCCGTCTTGGCCGAGGAGCGCATCAGAGGCAGAGAGGTAAGTGTATCTATACTTGGGGGTAGGGTGCTGCCAATAGTTGAGATAATAACAGATCAGGGGCTCTATGATTATAAGGCCAAGTATACACCGGGCGGGGCGAGTTTTAATGTGCCTGCCGCGCTTGGCGATGGGCTGCGTGAGAGGATAAATACAATAGCATTAGAGACGTACAATAAGCTTGGCTGCAGCGGAGCGGCTCGAGTAGATATATTGATAGATGAAGATAACAACCCCTTTGTTCTTGAGGTTAATACCTCACCGGGTCTTACTGAGAGGAGCCTGCTGCCCATGGCGGCGGCTGAGGCTGGCCTTACTTACAGGGGTCTTATAGTTGAGATGCTCGAAGGGGCTTCACTAAAGAGCGAGGCAGATGGGAAGCAGGGCTGTTAAGAAGAAGAAAAGAAGCAACAGGAGACGTAAAGAGCCCTTTATAAAGAGGGCCGCGCGCCGAGTAGCCGTGGCGGTGAAGGCCGGCGTAGCCCTATCCCTTGTGGCCTTTATTGTTTACGGCTCTTGGTGGCTATATGAGAAGGCCATTACAACGCCTGAGTTGGCCGTAACTCATATCTCCGTAAAGGGAGCGCTACGAAGCCAGCCCCGTGAGATAATAAGGCTTGCAGGCATAAGCGAAGGGCAGAATATCTACTCCTTCTCTGCCTCCGAGGCGGCGGCGATGATAGGAGAGAACCCCTGGGTGGTGAAGGCGGCTGTAAAGAGGAGGCTGCCCGGTACGGTAAAGATAGTGATTAAAGAGAGGCGGCCCGTTGCCATTGTGCAGAGCAAAGGCCTCTTTGTAATGGATAGCGAGGGTACGATATTTAAGAGACTTGAGGCGGGCGAGAGGCTGGATCTGCCCCTTGTAACAGGACTTGACGAGGGCATGATCAAGAACAAAGGTCTGCTTATGGAGGCCTTTATGAGGCTCTTTAAGGTGCTTGAGGGTAGAGATGGTTTTAACCTTGATAATGTCTCGGAGATACACTGCGACTCGCTCTATGGTTTTACTCTCCATACTCTTGATAACGGCTTGTTGGTGGAGCTTGGGGACTCGAACTTTGAGGCGGGTCTGAGACTCTTTGAGCGGGTGCGCGCCATGAAAAAGAGAGTCTTAAGAGGCGCCGTGGCCGTGGATGTGCGAAAGGGCGGAGAGGCCGTGCTGAGATACAACTATGACGTGGTAAAGGGGGCGAAGAGAGTTTAAATGGCAAAAAAAGAGAATATCATAGTTGGCCTTGATATTGGTACTACAAAGATATGCGCCATAGCCGGAGAGAAGACCGCCGAGGGGCTTGAGATAATAGGCATCGGCGTGCAGCCCTCGAAGGGGCTTCGAAAGGGTGTTGTCGTAAATATAGAGAGCACGGTGGAGTCTATACGGCAGACCATTAAGGAGACGGAATTAATGGCCGGCTGCGAGATAAACAAGGTCTTCTGCGGCATCGCCGGAGGCCATATTCGCGCCTTTAACAGCCACGGCGTAATAGCCGTGAAGAGCCGCGAGATTACACGCGCCGATATTGAACGCGCTATTGAGGCCGCACAGGCCGTCGTGATACCCCCTGATAGAGAGGTCATACACGTTATTCCCCAGGAGTATATAGTCGACGATCAGTCCGGCATAGAAGATCCCCTTGGCATGATAGGCATAAGGCTTGAGGTCAAGGTTCATATTGTTACTGCCGCCGTGACATCGGCTCAGAATATTATTAAATGCGCGAATAAGGCAGGCCTTGATGTAGACGACATTGTGCTGCAGCAGTTAGCGAGCAGCGAGGCCGTGTTAATCCCTGATGAGAAGGAGATAGGCGTTGTCCTCGTAGACATAGGCGGCGGTACTACTGATGTGGCTCTGTATCATAACGGGACGATAAAATATACCACAGTTATCTCTCTTGGAGGCAATCAGGCGACGGGGGACATCTCCGTTGGGCTTCGCACGCCGGCGAGTGTGGCGGAGAGGATTAAAAAAGAGTACGGCTGCGCCATGACGGCTATGGTAGGCAAGGACGAGACCATTGAAATACCTACTGTAGGTGGAGGCAAATCAAAGTGCGTATCGAGGTTTATGCTCTGTGAAATTCTGGAGCCCCGTATGGAGGAGCTCTTTGAGCTTGTAAACAGAGAGATAGTAAAATCCGGCTATGACGCACTTATCTCATCTGGCATTGTCATAACAGGCGGCACCTCGGCTATGGAGGGCGCCGTGGAGCTTGCCGAGCAGGTATTTAATCTGCCCGTGCGAAAGGGGCTTCCAAGGGGCGTGAAGGGGCTCTCCGATATTGTGCAGAACCCCATGTACTCCACAGGTGTGGGGCTTGTGCAGTTTGGCACAAGAAAGGTTAGCAGTCCGCATTTTCCGCAGCGCGGCGATAATGTCTTTAATAAACTTACATCACGGATGAAAGGCTGGGTGAAGGAATTTTTTTAAGGGCGAATATTTTATGAATCGAGGGGTATTAGAGGGATATATTTCAGACAACGAGGAGGAGGGTGATGAATTTTACAAAGGATGGGCAGATGGATATTCGATTTGACGACGGCTTTAATGCCGGCGCGAGGCTTAAGGTCATTGGTGTCGGAGGCTGCGGCGGCAACGCCGTAAATACAATGATCGACTTTGGTCTGCAGGGCGTTGAGTTCCTCGCGGCCAATACAGATGTACAGGCCCTTGGCAGGTCGCGCGCAGGTGTGAATCTGCAGATTGGCACTACCCTTACAAAGGGTCTTGGCGCAGGCGCGAGCCCCGATGTGGGCAGGAGCGCCGCTATTGAGAGCCGTGACGCTATTCTCGAGAGCCTATCGGGTGCGGACATGGTCTTTATTACCGCCGGCATGGGCGGCGGCACTGGCACAGGCGCGAGCCCCGTAATAGCGGAGATAGCTCGTGAGACAGGGGCGCTCACAGTGGCTGTCGTTACAAAACCCTTTTCCTTTGAGGGCTCAAAAAAGATGAGGCAGGCCGAGGAAGGTCTTGCAAAGCTTACGGAGATGGTGGATACGGTGATAACCATACCTAACCAGAGGCTGCTCTCCGTATCATGCAAGAACACTACACTTGCCGACGCATTCGCGAAGGCCGATGAGGTTTTGCTTCAGGCCGTAAAGGGCATCTCTGATGTCATCACCGTGCCTGGGCTTGTAAACGTTGACTTTGCCGATGTGAAGACAATTATGAGCGAGATGGGCCAGGCCCTTATGGGAAGCGGCACGGCAAGCGGTGAGCAGCGTGCCATGGACGCGGCGAGAAAGGCCATCTCATCACCCCTTCTTGAGGATATTTCCATTAACGGCGCAAGAGGTGTGCTGCTTAACATTACAGGGTCATCGGATATGAGTATACATGATGTGAACGAGGCATCGAGCCTTATTCATGAAGAGGCACATGATGACGCCCATATTATCTTCGGCGCTGTTATTGATGAGACCATGGGTGAAGAGGTACGTGTTACTGTAATTGCTACTGGTTTTGGCGAGGCCGCCGAGGAGGCCGCTCCTGTTGACCATATTCCCGCGGCGCGCGTACTTGTAGAGAACCTTGATGTGCCTACGGTAATACGTCAGGACAAGGTAAAGTCTCTGAACTTTAATTCAGGCGAGATAAAGAGGCTTGGCCAGTACGCGGGGCATAAGACAGATGATGAGGATATATACGATACTCCCACCTTTCTTCGCAGGCAGGCGGATTAGGCGCGGGATTATCGCAGTAGCCCTTATTATATAAGGAGAATAAGAGTTTTTTTATGGCTTGACAGGAGGGCATTCTATTATTGCTTTGCATGCCCTTCTGTTGTCTTCAAGGCAGAGACCCCCTTCGGGATGATGTGTTTGTTTGTCACTATACCACCGCCTTATCTTAGTAAAAAAAAAGGCGGCCCGCCGTCGTACGATCCTTTCTTGCAGGCGACAAACCTGTCCATTGATTCTTCCTGAGAGACCCCCGCAGGGGGTCTCTGCTTTGAAGGACACCTTTTTATTAGCCTATGTGATAATATATATAATATTCTATGTAAGTCTGCGCCTTAGCGGAGCATGTACTGTAAAGACAAAGGGAGTAGAGGGCCATAAGCTGGAAACTAAAGGACAAGGCGAGAAAGATTCTCGCCCTTGAAAGAGGCGCGGTGCGAAAAGACCGGGGCGGGCGTATAAGTGTAGCCCTTGTCTACCCCAATCATTACTCGCCTGCTATGAGTAATCTTGGTTTTCAGTCAGTTTACAAGCTCCTTAACTCCATGGACTGGGTGCTCGCCGAGCGTGTCTTTCTGCCTGATAAGGTTGATATCGCCAGCTTTGAAGGCCCTGGTACGCCGCTCTTTACCCTTGAATCACAGAGGCCTCTTAAGGATTTTGATATCGTAGCCTTCTCCATTTCTTTTGAGGAGGATTACCTTAATATCCCGCTTATCCTGAGACTCGCAGACTTATCGCCATTAGCTTCGAAGCGGCAGGCGCCGCAGCCCCTTATTCTCGCAGGCGGTATAGCTCCGTCCTTAAACCCCTGGCCTATCTCGGACTTTATGGATATCTTTATCGCCGGAGAGGGCGAGGGGGCGGTAGAGGAGTTTATGGAGGTTTACAGAGACCTCCTTGAGACAAAGGCAACAAAACCAACCCTCTTAAAGGCATTAGAGAGGCTTGATTTTACCTTTGTTCCTTCTTTATATGAGGTTGAGTATAGTGATGATGTCTTAAAAGCCGTAAAGCCCGGTGAGGGTGTAAAGTCGAGGGTGAGGGCGAAGAAAAATAAATCACTTAAGGGTTTTTTTATTCCGCAGAATTTTATACGCACGCCTCTTGCCGCCTTTAAGGAGGCCTCGTTAATAGAGATAGAGCGGGGCTGCGGGCGGGGATGCAGGTTCTGCGCAGCTGGTTTTGTCTGTCTGCCAGAGAGAGAGCGTCAGCCAAAGCAGGTCTTTTCTGCCGTGCGGGAGGGTGCCAAGGCTGCCGGCAAGGTAGGACTCGTTGGTACGGCCGTATCAGATTACTCATGCCTCACGGCTGTTGTTGAGGAAGGCCTGAAGGCAGGGGCAAAGGTGACGCTTAGCTCCATGCGCCTTGATGTCCTTGATAAGGAAAAGCTATCTATGCTAAAGAGGGCGGGGTACAGGACAGTTACCCTTGCTCCAGAGGCGGGCTCTGAGAGAATGAGGCTCGTAATAAATAAGGGCCTTTCTGAGGCCGATATCCTTGGCGCAGTAGAGTTGGTCAGGGAGGCGGGTTTTGGGCGGATGAAGTTATACTTTCTCTTTGGCCTGCCAACAGAGACTGATGAAGACGCCGCAGCCATAGTGGAGCTTATCGCGAAGATACATAAGTTATTCAGCGGCGCGGAGATTACCATTAGCCTTAACCCCTTTATACCAAAACCCTTTACCCCTTTTCAGTGGTCAACCCTTGAGACTGAGGAAATATTAAAAAGAAGGCTTGGTATTATAAGAGCGGGGCTTCGCCCCTTAAAGGGAGTGCGCCTTAACTCCATGCCTCTTGGCGCGGCCTTTTTTCAGGCCTACGTTGCTCGCGCCGATAGTCGGGCGGGCGCGCTTGTTCTTGAGGCTGCAGAGACGGGCCTTAAGAGGAGCATAAAGAAGAGGCGCGCCTTGATGGAGGCCTCTGTATACAGAGAGAGGGCTAAAGAAGAGATCCTTCCCTGGGATATTATAGATTTTGGTGTTAAGAAAGAGTATTTATGGTCTGAGTACGAGAGGGCAAAGAAGGGGCTCTTTACAGGGCCCTGCCTCCCCGGATGCACAAGGTGCGGCGTATGTGCGCCTTCTTCCCATTAAGAGAGTATAAAGAAGGAGATTGTTAAGAGCAGATGGAAAATATTGATATTAAAAAATTCCTGCCCCTTGTGAGGCGGCCCTCAAGGTATATAGGCGGCGAGGTCAACTCAGTTAAGAAAGACCTCAATACAGTGGCGCTGAGGTACGCATTGGCATTTCCTGACAGCTACGAGGTTGGTATGAGCCATCTTGGTATGCAGATACTCTATCAGGGGCTTAACAGCTGCGACGATATTGCCTGCGAGCGTGTCTTTGCCCCCTGGACGGATATGGAGGCCCTGCTGCGTGAGAAGAGTATTCCCCTTACCACGCTTGAGTCGGGGCTGCCCCTATCTGCCTCTCATATCATCGGCTTCTCTCTTCAGTACGAGCTCTCTTATACAAATGTCCTTATGATGCTTGAGCTTGGCGGCGTGCCCTTTTTAGCCGCTGATAGGGACGAGTCTACCCCTTTTGTCTTTGGAGGCGGCCCCCTTACGTGCAACCCCGAGCCTGTAGCGGCCTTTTTTGATGCCTTCTTACTTGGAGACGGCGAGGAGGCGGCCCTTGAGATGGCCCTTGTGGTTTTGGAGGGCCGAAAAAGAGGTGATAAGCGTGGCGATATACTTAAGGCCCTCGCGGGGGTAAAGGGCGTCTATGTGCCCGCATTCTTTGAGGTCTCCTATAATGAGGACAAGAGGGTAAGAGAGATAACTCCGCATCACCCCGAGTTCGCCCCTCTTGAGAGAAGGATAGTCATGGACATGGATAGCAGCAGGCCTGTAAGGCCCATTGTGCCCTTTACGGAGACTATTCACGACCGTGTGACAGTGGAGATAAACCGCGGCTGTACACGGGGGTGCAGGTTCTGTCAGGCGGGTATGATTTACAGGCCCATAAGGGAGCGCTCTCCTGCCGTGGTTATGGAGATTATAAGAGAGGCCCTGGCGAATACGGGTTATGATGATGTCTCTCTTCTTAGCCTCAGCGCAGGTGATTACAGCGCCATTGAGCCCCTTATGCAGGGGCTTATGAAGGATTTTGTCCATGATAGAATCGCGCTGTCGCTGCCCTCGCTCCGTGTGGGAACCCTTGGTACGGCTCTTGCCGCGGAGATAAAAAAAGTCAGAAAGACAGGTTTTACCCTTGCACCTGAGGCAGGCTCTGAGAGGCTTCGTTATGTGATTAATAAGGGCATTACAGAAGAAGACCTGCTTCGCGCCGTTAGTGAGATATTCGCCCTTGGTTGGAAGTCTGTTAAGCTCTATTTTATGATAGGCCTGCCTACGGAGACAGAAGAAGACGTGCTGGAGATAGCCGAGCTTGCAGGCCGTGTTAAGAGGGCGGCAAAGGCCGCGGCAAGGGGCGGGAGGGGAGGCCCGCGCATAAGTGTCTCTGTCTCTTCTTTTATCCCAAAACCCTTTACTCCATTTCAGTGGGAGCCCCAAGCCGCACCTGATGAGCTGCGGCGTCTGCAGGGAATCTTGCGAAAGCGGCTTCGCGGGCAGAGCATTGATTTTAAGTGGCACGACCCTCTTATGAGTAAACTGGAGGGTATCTTTGCCCGAGGCGACCGCAGGCTCGCACCGGTAATTCTGCGGGCTTATGAGAAGGGCTGCAGGTTTGACGGCTGGGGTGAGAAGTTCAACTATACCCTCTGGGAGCAGGCCCTCGATGAAGAGTGTATTAGCGCGGACTTTTATACATCGAGAAGGCGTGAATTCTCTGAGATACTGCCCTGGGAGCATCTATCAATGGGCGTGGACAAGGGGTTTTTGCGGGCACAGTACGAAAAAGCCATACTTGCCGAGCAGACGCCTGATTGCCGCGACTCGGCCTGTACGGTCTGCGGAGTATGCGACCATAAGGCCGTAAAAAACATCATTACAGATACTCCCGTGCCCGAGGCGGCTTCTGTGAGGGTGCGTGAGAATCTGCCGTCATACAAGGTGAGGCTTAGGTTCTCAAAGCAGGGCGATCTGAGGTTTTTAGGCCACCTTGAGCTGGCCAATGTCATAAAACGCCTTATAAGGCGCGCGGAATTTAAGGTGAAGTACTCATCAGGCTTTCATCCCATGCCAAAGCTGAGCTTTTCTCCGCCCCTGCCTCTTGGCACGGAGAGTCTTGTTGAATTCATGGAGATAACCCTTCTCGGCGCGCCTATTCCCACCTCTGATATTATCGCCGTGCTGAACAGAAACTCTCCCCTTGGCCTCAAGTTCTTCGAGGCCTGTAATGAGAGAGAGGCCTTGAAACTTGGGTCTGGCTCTGATATGATAGAAAAAAATGAGTATCTCTTAAATTTTGAAGAGTCCCTCCGTGGTTTTTATATTGATTCCGATAGGATCGATGGGTATATAAAAGATTTTGATTCAAGTGGTACATTTCCGGCGATAATTAAAAAAGGCGAGAAATTAAGAGAAGTAGACATTAAGGAACAAGTCGCTGAGTTAGAGCGTATAAAGGGCCTGCAGGTGAGGCTTGTCCTTGCGCGCGGCGACGGGCCGGCTATAAGGCCTTGTGATGTGCTTCTCCATGTCTTCCATATCCCCTTGCCGGAAGCCTCTCTAATACCCATCCTCAAGACAAGATCCTCTCGATAGATAAGGCGTTTGCGCGCTTTTTTATTATTAGCGGCACTCTACTGCGGCCTTTGCTCCGTAGTAGACCATTGCCTCTGTATTGCAGGTAATACTCTGCCATAAGGTGAAAATGAGAGAAAAAAAGATAGAAATATTCGTAAATTCCAACCCCTTTGAGACGAGGGTGGCTATTACTGAGAACGGCTCCCTCGCCGAGCTTTATGTAGAGCGTCCCGAGGGCCGTAAGGTGACTGGCAATGTCTACAAGGGCAGGGTCGCAAGGGTTCTGCCCGGTATGCAGTCCGCCTTTATTAACGTGGGCCTTGCGCGCACCGCCTTTCTTCATGTCTCTGATATTCAGGAGACCCTTGACGACGTTGATGATCAGGCCGAGGACAGCCTCCCTGATAATAGCGGTGATGACAGGGCTAAGGGCAAGGGCAGGGCAGGCGGGGGGAGAGGCGGCCGCGGCGGTGGTCGTGGCGGCGCAAAGGGCAGGTACAAGACCCTCAGGATACAGGATATATTAAAAGACGGCCAGGACATAGTCGTTCAGGTTACGAAAGAGCCAATGGGCAGCAAAGGGGCGAGGGTTTCCTCCTATATCTCACTTGCCGGCAGGTATCTCGTATTTATGCCCTCCTATGACAGGGTGGCCGTATCAAGGCGAATTTCCAGCGACAGAGAGCGGCGCCGCCTTAAGAAGATAGTGCAGGGCATGCGTCCTGATGGTTATGGTTTTATCATAAGGACGGTCTGCGAGGGCGCCTCCGAGGCGGATCTGAAGTCTGATATGGACTATCTTGTAAGGCTCTGGAGGTCTATTGACGAAAAAAAAGATACGGCTCCAACGCCCTCTCTTCTACACGAGGAGCTTGACCTTAGCCTCAGGACGGCGAGAGATAAGTTCTCATCAAGTGTTAAGAGGCTTGTTCTTGATAGAGAAGATGAGTTTGAGAAGGTAAGAAACTTTACAAGAGAGGTTATGCCTGCTCTGGTGAAAAAGCTGGAGCGTTATGAGGGGTCTGAGGGTGTTTTCGAGCGTTACGGCATTGAGATTGAGATTGACGGCGCACTTGAGAATAAGATATGGCTCCGCTCTGGCGGTTTTCTTATAATAGACCAGATGGAGGCCCTCACGGCCATAGACGTAAATACCGGTAAGTACGTAGGCAGGAAGGACTCCGAGCATACGATAGTCAAGACCAACCTTGAGGCCGTAGATGTTGTTGTAAGAAACTTGAGGCTTCGCAATATCGGCGGTATTATCGTCATTGATTTTATTGACATGGCAAAGGCCCCTGATAGAGACAAGGTATATAATGCCCTTCGCGAGGCCCTTAAAGCCGACCGCGCCCGTACGAATATACTTCGCATCTCAGACCTTGGGATTGTGGAGATGACGCGAAAGCGTCTTCGTAATAATCTTATACAGTCCCTCTGCAAGACATGCCCCACCTGTGAGGGCGTTGGTTTTATAAAGTCCGAGCATACGGTAATGATGGATATTTACAGGTCTCTTATGAGAGATTTTTGTGATAAAAAGACGCCTACGCTCTACTGCAGCCCCCTTATCGCCGAGCGCCTGCAAGATACACCGGCCATCTTAGGGGATCTTGAGGATAAATTTGGAAAAAAAGTAACAATAGTAGCTGTGGAGAGGTTTCAGCAAGACAGGTTCGAGATACTCTGAGGCATGGGTGAGGAGGGGGCAGATAGGGGGCTGATGGGGGTGTGATGTGGGGGAAGGCATATGTTATGCCCTGTGAAACGCCGTATTTGATTGTTGTGATTACCCTCTTATAATGTTCTGTTAATTTACAAAATACTATACTGATCAAGATATGAAAACCACTGCTGTTTCTTTCTTTCTCATAATCATATTGTCCGTTTTTTTATCTCCCTCTGCGGCGCGTTCTTCAGAGTCTATGGGGGGCAAGGCCTTTACCGCAAAGGGCTGCGGCAGCTGTCACAGCGTAGAGAGGCCTTCTGGTAAGCTTAGTCGCGCTGCCGTACTCGCTAAGAAAGGCCCTGATTTATGGTACGCGGGAAGCAAGTTCAGAGAGGGTTTTTTGGAGCGCTGGCTCGCTAATCCTCTGCCCATAAGGCCGCTGGCCTATAATTCTCTTGAAAAAAAGAATAGCGCCGACCACCCCCGCCTTGAGGCAGGTATGGCAAAATCCGTAGCCTCTTATCTCATGAGCCTTAAGGCCGAGGGGCTTGTCCCTGAGGCGGGTATACGTCCCGGTGTAAATGTAAGGGGAAGGATTTCCTTTATTAAGAAGTTCGCCTGTTACGGCTGTCATCTCGTTAATGTGCGCGGCTCTCTCGCCGGCGGGCTATCGGGGCCCTCTCTTGAGGGCACACGTGATAGATTGAACCCGCAGTGGGTATACGCCTATCTTAGGAATCAGCGGGCATTTACCCCTGTAAGCAGGATGCCTGTATATGAGGGTTTGGCAA
Organism: uncultured Thermodesulfobacteriota bacterium; assembly: GCA_964510775.1. Lineage (GTDB taxonomy): Bacteria > Desulfobacterota > GWC2-55-46 > GWC2-55-46 > JADFVP01 > JAJRZX01. The sequence goes on along the minus strand of CAZEBZ010000002.1, from coordinate 24,243 downwards.
CAGAGGCGCAGATGAAGGCCCTTGCATCTTATGTATCGGCCCTTAAGTAATAGAAAAAACCGCGGAGTGTAAGTGGTGAGAAAAAAAGTTTTTTCCTCTATTATTTTTTTTATGCCGATGATGTTATCTGTCTTGTTGACATCCTCCGCAATCGGCGCCTCGGCGCCGGACAATTACGCCTTTTACTGCGCCCAGTGCCACGGCCTTGAGGGGCGTGGTGACGGCCCCAATGCTACTGAGAGTCAGCCCGTTGAACCTCGCGACCACAGCAGCGCCTATGAGATGAAAAAGCTCACTGACGAAGAGATAATAGACGTCATACACAGCGGCGGCGCTGCTACAAGCAAGTCTACGCTCATGCCTGCCTTTGGTAAGACATTGTCTGATAAAGAGATAGAGGAGCTAAAGGACTATCTTCGAGAGCTCTGCAGGTGTTAATCACTGCCGTCCTGACTGATGGAGTCTCTACTGCGGCTGGCGCGTCTTATCTGTCTATTTTGTCCATGAATAGGAAAAAAATTTTTCTTATCTTGCTTATGTCTTTCTTTGCCCTTACGCTCGCGCCTCGCGGCGCAGAGGCAGGCAAAGACATTCGTGTCCTTGTACTTCGAGGGGCCGATGTTCTTACTGTAAGGGGCGCGGTAAGAGGCGGTCGGGCGAGCCTTGACGGCGGTGAACTCGTTATACGCAGGCTCGCCGGAAGAGACAGGGTCTTCTTAAATAATAGTGAGAGGTCTCTTCCTCTGACCCTTACCGCCAGACCCGGCGAGTTTATATACCTTAACAAGAGGCCATACAGGGGCGTACTTGTGCTTTATGCCGATGCCGCGTCCTCAATGGGGCTTCTTGTTGTAAACAGGCTTGCTATAGAAGATTACGTAGCGGGTATAATTAATTACGAGATCTCATCTGCCTGGCCCCGTGAGGCCGTTAAGGCCCAGGCCGTTGCGGCGAGGACTTATGTCCTGTACCGCATGGAGCGTGCCGCGCCGGGCCCTTTTGATATAGAGGGTACAGTAGCGGGGCAGGTCTACCGCGGCGCCGCCTCTGAGGATGCCGCCTCTTTAGAGGCCGTAAGAGAGTGCCGCGGCGAGGTTCTTTTTTATAACGGCGCTCCTGCCCTTACTGTCTATCACTCCAACGGAGGCGGGCGTACTGACGCGGCAAGTGATATATGGAGAGGCGGCGGGGCGAATGAGTATCCATACCTGAGGTCCGTCCCAAGCCCTCACGACGGTGACGCGGACCCGCGCTACAGATGGGATTTTGCCCTGCCTGCGCCTATCTTTACGAGGGTCCTGCGCGGTGAGGGCCTTAGGATTGGGGCTCTCCGAAGGGTTGTTGCGGAGGACCTCACATCAGGCGGCAGGGTGCGAGGCGTGAGGTTTACTGATAAGAGCGGCAGGAGCCTGACTATTAGAGGCGAGGAGCTTAGACGCATCATAGGGTACTCAATACTTCGAAGCGCGGTCTTTACCATAAGGCGTGATGGCGGGCTCTTTATCTTTAAGGGCCGCGGCTCTGGCCACGGCGTGGGAATGTCGCAGTGGGGCGCGCGGGGAATGGCCGAGGCAGGGGCTTCCTACAGAGAGATCCTTCGCCATTATTACCCCGGGGCGAGGCTAAAGAAGTCTTTTTAAGTGAGAATCGGTACCTGGGGTATCGTTGCAGGTTTAAATTAGCGATAGTTAATATTTTTGGGTTTTTTATCCTACTTTCTTTTTTCTATGTCTGGGGTATTAGTGTAGTGCTTTAAATTAGCGGCCCGTTGACACTCGTTGGTTTTCTTTGTCTTACTTTTTTAAGCGTGACGCAGGCTGGTTTTTAAGTGCTTATGTGCGAATTGTAACATTGGTTATCTTTGTTTTACTTTTTTTCTATTTCTGGTGCATTGTATAGATTTAAATTAGCGGCCCGTTGATACTCGTTGGTTTTCTTTGTCTTACTTTTTTAAGCGTGGCGCAGGCTGGTTTTTAAGTGCTTATGTGTAAAATTTAATATTGGTTTTCTTTGTCTTACTTTCTTTTTTCTAAAAGAAAGTAAGTTTCTAAAAGAAAGTAAGTGGTCTTGTGTTATACAATACTTGATTCTTGTGCTAATAATATATCGAATATGGAACTAAAGGATTTTGATTACACACTGCCTGAGGCCCTTGTGGCAAGGTATCCTCTTGCGACAAGGGACGCCTCACGGCTGCTGCGGCTGGGTCGCGGCAGCGGGCAGGTAAGGCACGGCCTTTTCAGTGACTTGCCGAGTCTCTTAAGGGCCGGCGACGTGCTTGTCCTTAATGATACGGAGGTAATGCCGGCGAGGTTAAAGGGAGTGAAGTCCACAGGCGGACGCGTGGAGTTTCTCCTTGTTGAGAGGCTTTTGGGGCCGGGGCTCGGTGAGGCAGGAGAAGAGAGTGAGACAGACAGGAGCCTCTGGCGCTGTCTTGTAAGACCCGCCAAGGGGCTCGGGGTTGGAAGAAAGGTCTCTTTTGGAGCCGGCATAAGCGCCGTTGTTAGAGAGGTGCAGGGAGGCGGTTTTATCGCTGCCGAGTTTAACGGTCTTAATGAGAAGACCCTCTTTGAGGCTGGCCTTGTGCCTATACCCCCTTATATGGGTAGAGAGCCTGAGGAGGTAGACAGGGAGAGGTATCAGACAGTCTTTGCCGCTAATGCCGGCGCTGTGGCCGCCCCTACTGCTGGGCTTCACTTTACTGGAGATATGCTTACCGCTCTTGAGGGTAAGGGCGTAGAGGTGCTGTACCTTACGCTTCATACGGGGCCTGCGACATTTCTGCCCGTTAGAGAGAATGACGTGGAGAGGATCAAGCTCGGTGAGGAATTTTACCGCATAGAGCGTTCTGTCTTTGCAGCGGTTAAAAAAGCAAGAGAAGATGGCAGAAGGGTGATAGGTGTTGGGACTACTTCGGTGCGCGCCCTTGAGAGCAGCGTGCTCGGCGGTCTTGATAATCCTTGCCTTGAGGGTAAGACAGGGCTCTTTATCCGTCCGGGTTTTGAGTTTCGTCTTGTAGAGGGGCTTATTACCAACTTTCACCTTCCCTGCTCTACTTTATTAATGCTCACGGCGGCATTTGCCGGTTATGAGTCTATTATGAAGGCTTACGGCGAGGCCGTGGCAGAGGGGTATCGTTTTTACAGTTACGGCGATGCCATGTTTATTTACTGATGTTGAGCGCGAGCATAAAAAAACCCTTTGAGCTTGTATCCCAGGATCCTTCTGGGGCGAGGCTTGGCCGAGTGAGTACGCCTCACGGCGACTTTGCAACGCCGGTATTCATGCCCGTTGGCACAAAGGCCGCCGTAAAGGGCTTGTGTCCTGAGGAGATAAAGGATACAGGGGCGAGTATTATACTTGCTAATACCTATCATCTTTTTCTTCGTCCCGGTGCTCCGGTGATAAGGGGTGCAGGGGGGCTGCATAGTTTTATGAACTGGTCTGGCCCGATTCTTACTGATAGCGGTGGTTTTCAGGTATTTAGCCTCAAGGGGTTAAGCCGTGTTGATGATGAGGGCGTTACCTTCCGCTCTCACCTTGACGGCGAGCAGTGCCGCCTTACGCCTGAGTCTGTCGTGGAGATTCAGGAGGCCCTTGGCTCGGATATCAGCATGGTTCTTGATGAGTGTCTGCCAGTAGGTGCTACGCGTGAGGCCACGGAAAAGAGTACGGAGCTAACGCGCAGGTGGGCGGCTATGAGCAAGGCTGCGAGAAAAAAGAGTGACGGCCTGCTCTTTGGCATAGTGCAGGGCGGTATGTATAAAGACTTGCGTGTGCAGAGCGCAGAGGATATTGTAGGTATCGGCTTTGACGGTTACGCTATCGGCGGTTTAAGTGTTGGCGAGTCAAAGGGTGTTATGACAGAGATGACGAGCGTTGTTACAGAGGTTCTGCCTCGAGGCAGCGCCAGATACCTTATGGGCGTTGGTACGCCAGCAGATCTTGTACGTTCCGTAGCCGTTGGCGTGGATATGTTTGACTGCGTTATGCCTACTCGAAACGCGAGAAACGGTATGCTCTTTACAAAGGGCGGAAAATTAGTTATAAAAAATAGTCGCTATGAACGCGACACCGCTCCGCTGGACTCTCAGTGCGGCTGTTACACCTGCTCCAATTACTCAAGGAGTTATCTCCGCCATCTATTTATGTCGCGCGAGATGCTCGGAGCGAGGCTTAACTCTATACACAATCTCTATTACTATGCATCTTTAATGGAGAGCATGAGAGAGAGTATAAAGGCCGGCACATTCGCTGCCTTTAAGGATGATTTTTTAAGCGGCCCTATGTCAGGGGAATAGATTTTAAACGAATCACGAGGAGGATGTACATTGTTGACTATAGCACCGGTTGCCGTGGCCTTTGCCGCTGACGCAGCGCCTGCGGGAGGAATCGGGGGTATGATGAGTTTCGCCCCTATTATAGTACTCTTTGCCATATTTTATTTTCTCATGATACGGCCTCAGCAGAAGAGGGCCAAGGCCCATAAGGAGATGCTCTCCAAGACGGCCAAGGGCGATTTTGTTGTTACTACAGGCGGGCTCCACGGCAGGGTATACGGCGTCTCCGAGGATGTTATCACCATTGAGATAGCCGATAACGTGAGGGTCAAGGTAGAGAAAGGCGCCATCACCAAGAGAAGGGTCAAGGGAGAGTAAGGGGATATTTTTCTCATATTTTGATTATGAAAAGCAGCCCGATAAGGGGCTTTTAAGGACAGGTCTTATTGTATGAAGAGTATACTGGTACGACTTATCTTACTCGGTTTATTTTCCATAGTAGCTATAGCGCTATTTTTGCCCTCAACGCCGCTATCGGGTCTATTGCCGGCTTTCTGGAGTGATAATATCCCGAAAATAACACTGGGACTTGATCTGCAGGGGGGGATGCATCTTGTTCTTGATGTAGACAAGGACAAGGCCGTTGAGAGTTATACGCAGAGGCTTGTAAATTCCATTGAGGGAGAGCTGCGTACAAAGAACATACCCTATCGCTATGTAAAGCGTAAGGGGATTTCCGGCATGAGCATTGGTTTTTTTGATGAGAATACGCGCCGTCAGATTGTAGAGCTCGTAAAAGACGAGGCGCAGGTCTTTACTGAGTCAGGCACGGCGGGCAAAGAGCTCTCCTACTCCCTTGATGAAGCAGAGGTTAAGCGGATAAAAGACTGGGCGCACTCGCAGGCACTTGAGACTATAAGAAACAGGATTGACAAGTTCGGCGTAGCTGAACCCCTTATACACAAGCAGGGTAAGAGCGAGATAGTCATACAGCTGCCGGGCCTTAAGGACACAGAGCGTGCCATAAATCTCATAGGAAAGACGGCTGTGCTGGAGTTCCGTCTTGTTGACGAGTCTATGAGCCCGCAGAAGGCCGCCGCAGAGGGCGTACCGCCAGGTTCTGAGATACTCTATCAGATTAGAAAATCCGTTAACGGAGAGCCCGCCGTAAGGATGCCCTATCTTATCAAGAAAGATGTTATCCTCTCGGGAAGCTCACTCTCTGATGCCCGTGTGGCCTTTGACCAGCAGTTCAACGAGCCCTACGTCTCACTTACCTTTGACGCGACTGGCGCTAAGATATTCGAGCGCGTAACTACGGAGAACGTGGACAGACGCTTTGCCATTGTCCTTGACGGCAACGTACACTCGGCCCCTGTTATAAGAGAGGCGATAGCAGGCGGCAGGGCGCAGATAAGCGGCGGTTTTACTCGCGAGGAGGCCGTTGATCTTGCCATAGTCCTTCGTGCAGGAGCGCTGCCTGCGCCGGTTAAGATAATTCAGAACGTTACAGTCGGGCCAACCCTTGGAGCGGACTCTATCAGAGCCGGCCTTCGCGCCGCCGTGCTTGGCGGAGCCCTTGTGCTGCTCTTTATGATTGTCTACTACAGGGCATCGGGGCTTGTCGCGGACTTTGCCATATTCCTTAATATGATAATGCTCCTTGGCGCCATGGCATGGATTCACGCCACGCTGACGCTGCCCGGCATAGCGGGCATGATACTTACAATAGGTATGGGTGTTGACTCTAACGTCCTGATTTTCGAGAGGATAAAAGAGGAGCTCAAGGGTGGGCATACGCCGCGCTCGGCCATTAATTCAGGGTATGACAGGGCCTGGTGGACTATCGTTGACTCTCATGTAACGACGCTGATTACTGCCTTTGTCCTCTTTCAGTTTGGTTCGGGGCCGATAAAGGGCTTTGCCGTGACGCTAAGTCTCGGTATACTTACAAATCTCTTTACCTCCCTTATTGGTACAAAGGTGGCCTTTGATATTCAGAGTGAGAAGATGAGGCTTAAAAAATTAAGTATATAATCGTCTTCAACGGATTTTAAACGGCATGAAAAGGAAGATATGCTTGGAAATACAAAGATAGATTTTCTCGGTGTTAGAAAGGTTACCTTCGTTGTATCGGCTATCTTTGCCCTTGTGGGGATTGTGGCGGCCATAGCTATCCCAACGGGCATGGCGAGGCTGGGTATAGATTTTTCCGGAGGTGTCTCTATTCAGTTCAGGTTCGAGGGCCCCGTTGCCCTTGAGAAGGTGAGAGGGCTGCTCTCGGGGGGAGGTTTTGAGGACGCCAACCTGCAGGAGCTCTCAGACCCCACTCAATTACTTGTACGCCTTAAATCCTCTGATGGAGATCTCGCGGCTACATCAAGGGCCATAGCAGACGTCTTTCGCGCCGATATGGCCGAGAATCCCTTTACTATTGACTCCACCTCAGAGGTTGGGCCAACAGTTGGTCAGAAACTTCAAACAGATGCAATTAAGGCCATTGGCATAGCCCTGCTTGGAATACTCTTTTATGTTGCATGGAGGTTTGAGTTCCGTTTCGGCGTGGCCGCTGTTATCGCCACATTCCACGATGTCCTCGTAGTGCTTGGTCTGCTCTTTATCATGCACAAGGAGATGAACCTCCTTATTGTGACGGCGCTGCTCACCCTCGCCGGATATTCTCTCTCTGACAGTGTTGTTGTCTTTGACCGAATACGTGAGAACCTTCACAAAAAGAAGCATGAAGACTTTTATTCCCTTGTGAACAGGAGTATCAATGAGGTCTTAAGCAGAACCGTTGTTACCTCTCTTACTACGCTTATAGTCCTTGCGGCCCTGATTCTCTTTGGCGGCGAGGTTATTCATGACTTTGCCCTCGCCCTCTTTCTCGGCGTAATGGTTGGAACCTATTCATCAATGTTCATAGCAAGCCCTGTGCTTCTTTTATGGAAGGAGCGTCCAGCTAAGGGGCAGGCAGGCACCGAGGCCCTGGAAAAGACCTGATTCCTGCCGTAACGCTCTTCTTCTAATCTCGCCCTTAAGCTCTCTTATATGTTTAGGGGCGGTTATATCTTTATCCCTTGGCGGGTATGCGGCCTGCCTTTCTGAGGTGTGTTTTGTCCCTTCGCTCTCCCCTCGGTTCTTATCTCTCATAATCATATCCATACCGCTATCTGAGAAGCAGGCTTAACGCGGCGGCGAACCAGAGGCAGAATAAACTTATTGTAAAAAACCAATTTCTATGGTAAAATCTTCGTGAAAAATGATTGTAGTTCCTGGCAGGAAGGGGTTGGCTTTTTGTTACGCATCTGTGAATCAAGGGGCTCATGAAGGGTCTCTTGGCCGGGGTAAAGGATGCCTCAATACTGTTATGGTATTGAGGTTTTTTTGAATATGGAAAGAGTCTCCAATATAGGAAACGAGGCTGGCAGCAGCAAGGACGGGTCGCCTGTGCATCTTGAGGGTTTTAATGCCTCGAGGTGGAGCGAATTTCAGGACGGTCTCTCAAGGCTTCTTGGCGTCTCAGTATCCCTTAATGATGAGAAGGGGGCCTTTATCGTGCCTCCGAGCTTTAATGACGAGGTGGCTCATCAGATGAGCTCCAAGGAGGAGCTTCGCGCTCTTTGCAGCTCTGATTACAACAAGGCCGCTCTGCGGGCTCTTCATGACGGTAATACCCATATATTCAAGTGTCACGGCAATATGTTCGCCTTTGCCATGCCCGTCTTCTTAAAGGGCCGCTCTTATGTGCTTATGGGAGGCAGAACCTATATGAGGGGCCGTGAAGACGAGGCCTTTGTCAAGGGTCTCAACGGCCTTGACAGAGAGACGCGGCAGCGCCTTAAGGGGCGTGTAAAGAGTCTCGCGACAGACTCACTTTTCAGCCTTCCCGATACCTTTAAGAGATTGGCCGTGCCTTTTCTCGAATCCCTTCACAATACGTCTCTACCGCGAAGTGATGAGACTCCCTCTGCGGCAGGTTTCTCTTACAACGGGGAGTTCAAGGGTCTTCTTGATATATACAAGAGTATCTCTACGGTAATAGATAAGGACTCACTCTACGAGATAATACTCTCCAAATCCAGTGAGCTTATAGGTGCTGAGCGCGCTTCATTGATGATATTTGATAACGCCAGCAAGGCCTTTCGTATAAAGTCATCAAGGGGGCTGGAAAAGAGCATCGCCACAAGTGTGCGCATAAAAATGGGGCAGGGTATAACGGGGCGCACTGCGCAAAAGGGCGAGCCCATGGTGATTGAGGATATCGATAAGGAGCTGCCTTGGAGAAAAAGCCAACGGGCTTACAAGACGCCTTCTTTTATCTCCGCTCCATTGAAACTCTATGACCGTGTCATAGGGGTTATAAACCTTGCCGATAAGAGCGGAGAGGGTCTCTTTACATCTCAAGACCTCTTTGTCCTTCTCTCCATCTCAAACTACGCCACAATAGCCCTTGAGAGGGGGGCCTACTACAGTATGAGCGAGAAGCTCAAGACAGTCTCCATGACAGACCCTCTTACGGGACTCTTTAACAGAAGGTTCTTCAAGAACAGGCTCTTTGAGGAGGCCGAGCGTGTAAGGCGGCAGCGAGACAGCTTTACCGTCTTCATAATAGATGTTGACGATTTTAAGGCCTTTAACGACAACTGGGGCCACCTTGCAGGCGATTATGTGCTTAAACGTATTTCCCTGGCCATAAAAGACGCCGTAAGGACAGTGGACGTTGTTGTGCGCTACGGCGGTGAGGAGTTTGCCGTCATACTCTCCCATACCTCGAAGCTTGATTCTGAGGTCATTGCCGAGAGGATCAGGTCTGATGTGGAGCTTCTGGAGTTTCCCCAAGAGATGTCTTGTCCGTCACCTACTATATCCATAGGTATCGCCGAGTTTCCAGGAGACGCTCGTAATACTGACGACCTTATCTACCGAGCCGATGCTGCCATGTATCAGGCGAAACGCAGAGGCAAGAACAGGGTAGTTTTATATGAGAAATAAGAGCATTTTTTCAGTACTTCCCGAGGGGCAGTTCTTTGGTAGAGAGACCCTTATGGATAAGATCTACGGCGCAGCCGTAGATCTCTCTCATCCGCCCTGCGCGATTATCCTTAAGGGGGCGAGGTGGATAGGCAAGACAGAGATACTTAGAAGGACGCACAGGAAGCTCTTCTGGGAGCAGGGTCTTGTTGTACCCGTATATTATCAATTAAGTGCCTCATTGAGCCTTGAGGAGTTTTGCGGCGGCTTTATCGCCGCCGTTATAAAGCAGTTTCGTGCCTTTAAGAGGCGTGACCCCGAAGTGTCGCGGGGCCAGTTGAGACTTGAAAAAATCAGGAGCCTCCTTGCCGATGAGGGCTTTATCGAGACTGCGGACCTTATTACCGCGCACCTTGACCTGCGAGGGGGAGATGAACCGACGGCGCTCCTTAGGAACGCTCTTCGCATTGTTGAGGTTATATCTCGCGAGACAGGCACCGCCGCCTTTTTGCTCCTTGACGATATAGACTCTGCCGAGTCTATAAACCTCTACGAAAGGGGGGGCTCTGTAGCGGGAGAGTTAAGTGCGGCACTGAAGCCCCTGGCCTTTGCCGCTGCCTCGGGCGAAGGCGCTATGAGCAATGGGCTCGCCGGTGAGGTCTACTCCGAGACCATAGAGGTAAAGGGTCTGCCTGGCTACGACGCCCGGGCTATGATAGAAGAGCTGCTGCGAGGTTACAGCCTTGGCTTTGAGTCAGAGGTAGTCTCAATGGCGGCGCGAAGGCTCGGCGGAAACCCATTTTATATTAGAGAGATTGTGCGGGCCATGTCATGCGGCCCCGTAGAGGCCCTTAAGAGTATAAAAGGCTTTGCCGCCCTCTATGTCAATGAGATTACTACGGGAACTCTTGGCGCGGCCTTTGGCGGCGAGTTCTCGCAATGCGGGCGAAGCGGCCTTCGGGCTCTACGTGCCCTTATGATGCAGCGGGGGCCCATAGGTCTTGATGACCTCTCGGAGAGGCTTGGCATAAGCGCCGTCGATATGGAGAAGACAGTGTTGCTTCTCTCCTCTCTTAACCTCCTTACACTTAATCTTGGCTCTATCCGCGGTACCACTGACCCTGTAGCCGGTGACTATATTGAGTACATGTGTTCTACGGCTCTGCTTGGAAAGAGCGCCGAAGAGACAAGGACGTGGATGATAAGGGATGTCCTTAAGACGGGTTACTCTGCACAGGGCAGCGCCGTAAAGGGAAGGTTTAGAGATGAGATAATGAGTGTCTTGAGGGCTTTTGAAGGTCAAGATGCGCCACAGACCCTCTTTCGTATTGGCGCATGTGATAAGGCCGCCGAGGATGCAGATGATGAGACGCGTCTGAGGCTTCCAAGCGTCACGGGGTGTTTTGCAGCGAGCGCATTTGAAAAATACGAGAGCGGACTGCCTATTGTAATCGCCCATGGTTTTGCTCCGGGCAGGTTTGATGCCAGCGGCGAGGTACTCTGGCTCGTTGGCCTTAAGGACTCTGATACCCTTGTAAATACAGGTGATGTAGAGAATTTTCTTCGGCGGAGCCGTATTCTGCAGCGAGAGTTCTGCCCTGCGCGGGTAATAAGATGGCTCGTTGGAAAAAAAGGCTTTAGCAGCGAAGCCCTTGAGAGGCTTGCAAAAGACGGCCCTGCTTTCACATCAGACGCCGTTGCCCTCGCTGCGATTAAAAAGCTCGTGTGCCCCGTGCAGAGCGGCCGTGCCAGCGGCCCTGAGCCCGCTGTAAGGGAGTTTGAGATGGTGCTTCCTCCGAGCCGTAATGCCGAGCTCGTTGGCGTGCGCGCGGCTACTGAAATCAGCGCTGAGATGGGTTTTGACGAGGACTCTATCGGGCGGATAAAGACGAGCGTGGTGGAGGCCTGCATAAACGCCTTTGAGCACAGCGGTTCGCCTCCCTCGAAGGTGCATCTGAGGTTTGTCACCTCTCCTGAGGCCCTTACTATATATGTATCCAACCCCGGATATGATTTTGACGGAGCCCTCTCGGCCACTCCGGCCGCAGGCGGCGCCGAGGCTCTGCCTCAGAAACGGGGCTGGGGGCTCGCTCTTATGAAAGGACTTATGGATGAGGTGCGCTTTGAGAGCCTTGATGGAGGAACGCGCCTTGTGCTTGTAAAATATCTCAATGAAAAAGGAGAGGACGGTGATGGATAAAGAAGTTAAAACCTTCACTGATTACGGCGACGTTATTGTAGTCTACGCAAGGGATTATATTAACGACCTCGAGGGTGAGAAACTTGAGGAGATATGCGAGTCCTTTCTTAAGGAGAGAGGCTGTGCCATTATCCTTGATTTTTCCAGTACGGATATTATAAATTCCATTGGTATCTCTATACTTACAAGTATTATAGAGAAGGTACAGGGTGTTGGCTCCAAAGTTCTCTTGTCAGGGGTACGCGGTGTTGTCTATGATGTTCTAAAGATTGTGAGACTTACTGATAGCGTGCCCATATATGATACTGAAGATGACGCCCTTAAGGCCTGCGGTGTAAAGGTTCCCGTAGCGGCTGTTTAATCTTATCTTCCTCTGAAAAAGTTGATTGAGAGTTAAGAATTACAGGAGTAGTCATGGTAGTGCCTGATGTAAGTCTTGAAAAACTTGTCTTTCATCTTAATACCCTTGCCGAGCTCGGCGAAGAGATAGCTTCACCCAAGGATTTTGTGAAGATTATGAGGTCTTCCCTTATGATGGTCATGGGCTCATTCTCTACGTCCAGGGGGGTTATTCTCTCTTATGACAGGGAAAAAAAGTGTTTTGCCTCTGTAGCGGCAAAGGGCATACCTGGTCTTGGCGGCAAGACCCTTATACTCGGCAGGGATACGATAAAGGCCCTTTGCGTGAACCTTCAGGCCTTTGACCTGAATGATGAGGCCAGCGGTGCTGTCTTTGGTACCCTCAGAGAAGAGCTTCTCCGTTTTAATGTTAGAGTAGCCTCTCCCCTTGTGATAAAGGGAGAACTCTTCGGCGTTATAGCCATAAGCGAGAAGGTCTCGGGGCAGGATTATACACTTTACGACAGACAGCTCTTCTCTGTTATGGCGCAGCATATCTCCTACAGCCTCCATACAAACGCCCTCTTTACACGCCTTATGCACAAGTATAATGAGAACAAGGGCCTTTATGATAATCTCTCCATGGTTTACCGCGACACTATCCATGCCTTTGCCACGGCTATTGACGCAAAGGACGCATATACAAAGGGGCACTCTCACAGGGTCTCTGCCTACAGCGCAGTGGTGGCAGAGAAGATGGGCTGGACAAAGACCCGGGTAGAGGGTATAAAAGTCGCCGGCCTGCTCCATGACATTGGTAAGATTACCGTAGACAAGACTATAATCAACAAGGCCAGCCCGCTGACAAGCATGGAAGTGCGAGAGCTTAACTCTCACCCCGTAGTGGGGTATGAGATACTCTCGAAGATACATTTCCCCTGGAAGGGTATCGCCATGATGACACGCAACCATCACGAAAAGATCGACGGTACGGGCTACCCCGACAGGCTTGCACACGGCGAGATACCGGCTGGTGCGAAGGTGATGGCCCTCATGGATGCCTTTGACGCCATGACCACTGACAGGCCATACAGGCCGCGTCTCAGCTTTAATGCCGCAATCTCTGAGATTAAGAAGCATACGGGCACACAGTTCGACCCGGCGGCAGTTGTTGCCTTTGTGAACGTAATACTTGAGGAGGTTAATGGTGAGGCCGAGCGCCCCATTATTGTGCCCCTTCTTGCCGAGCGTCTTGATGTGGCAGAGGTTAGAGAGCTGATAGGCGGATTTGCCGCGAAGTTATAATGTCTCATTGCTCACAGTTTGCCTCTCCCTGATGAGTTTTTCTTCTTACCCCTCCCCCCCCCCCGCTGCTTTCTATTATCCCTCTTATATATTCTTGCTTATTACCTCTAATCATCACTTGACCGAAAAGGTCTTTCTATATAAGATATTTTAATATGTATTTTAAAGTTGCCCCTTAATTTCTTTTCCGGCTAACGCTGCTATTATCTTAAAATATTCTCTTTATTGCAGGGGGACTATCAGGTTATATGAAAAAACGCTGGAAGGTAACTCCACTTGATAAGTCCCTTCAGGATAAACTGGTAAGAGACCTTAATATCCTGCCCCTTACGGCTCGCATACTCATTAATAGAGGTCTTGCTGACAGCGAGAAGGCCTCTTCTTTTTTGCGTCCAGGTCTTGAGGACCTCCACGACCCTTTTCTCTTGAAAGACATGGATAAGGCCGTAGGGCGTATCCAAGAGGCCTTGCAAAAAGGCGAGGCCATAGCCGTATGGGGCGATTATGACGTTGACGGCACAAGCTCGGCGGCCCTTGTATACCTCTTTTTCAAGTCCATAGGGCATAAAATCTATACATACATACCGGAGCGGCAGGGCGAGGGTTACGGCCTTAATATTAAGGGCTTGAAGGCCCTTGGTGAAAAAGGCGTCAAGGTTGTAATTACAGTTGATTGCGGCACCTCCAACCATAATGAAATATCCGCCGCCGCTGCTCTTGGTATAGATGTCTTAGTAACAGACCATCATGAGCCCACGGAACAAAAGCTTCCTGCACGCGCCTTTATAAACCCCCGCCAAGAGGGCTGCGCCTTTCCATTTAAGTCTCTCGCAGGCGTAGGAGTCGCCTTTAACCTTATCATGGCCCTGCGGTCAAGGCTGCGCGAGAGCGGTCTGATAACGGGTAAGGGGCCAAACCTCAAGCGTTTTCTTGACCTTGTCGCCATAGGTACTGTCTCGGATATGGTACCCCTCGTAGGCGAGAACAGGATATTTGTCCGCTACGGCCTTGTTGAGCTTACCGATACAGAGCGGCCGGGGCTCATAGCACTGAAAGAGGTCTCCGCAATACCCCCTGGCCCTGTAGAGTCTTATCATATCGGCTTTAAGCTCGCCCCCCGCATTAATGCCGCGGGACGCATCGCAAGGGCTGATATGGCCCTCTCTTTGCTTGTAACTGATGACGCAAAAGAGGCCGCTGTTATGGCGGCGGCTCTTGACGATGCCAATACCTCGCGCAGAAACATGGAGAGTGATATTATGGACGAGGCCCTTATTATGGCCGAGTCCCTTATGAAGGTAGAGACGGGGCCGCGCCGCGCCATGGTGCTTGCCTCTGATAACTGGCATCAGGGCGTCATAGGCATAGTTGCCTCAAGGCTTACTGAGCGCTTTGGCCTTCCTGTAGTGATGATAGCCCTTGATGGTGATATTGGCCGCGGTTCCGCCCGTGGGATCAAGGCATTTAATATACTTGAGGGCATTAAGAGCAACGCCGCGTCACTGATTAGATTCGGCGGCCATAGGGCCGCAGCGGGTTTTTCAGTAAGTAGAGAGATGGTAGAGGCATTTACTGAGGGCTTTTTGGCCTTTGCCCGCGAGACTCTTACTGAAGAGGACCTTGTCGCCGAGGTAGAGCTTGACGCCGCTGTCTCATTAAGAGACATGAGCCTTCGGGCTATTATGGAGATAGAGAGTCTCGCTCCCTTTGGAATGGCCAACAGAGAGCCCCTGCTCTGTCTTCAGGGCGCTACTGTTGTGGGTACAAAAGTAGTCGGCGGCAGACACCTTAGCTTCAGGCTTAGTGAGGACGGCGCAAGGGCACGGGCCATAGGATTTGGCATGGCAGAGATGAGAGGCCTTGACGGCACAGGTCTCTCGCTGGCTTTTTCTCCCTATAAGGATACCTGGGGCGGAGGTGCGAGGCCGGGTTTCAGGATAAGGGAGGTATCAAAGACCTCTCTGGCCTTTGGGGTTAAAAAGGCCATGATAAGGGGGAGAGGCGGGGCAGCAGCGGGGGAGGGTTAGACCGGCATGGTGTGTATAGGTGTCATGGACATTGATTTTACCCATATTCTCTCTCTTTAAAAATTACAGGCAGAAGCAAAAAAAATAGGTTGCGCTCTTTATCCTGCTGATATATATTAGATAATATCCAAGTGCCCTGCTGAGACCCGTAACGGGAGAGATCTTATATCTTGACCTCCTGTATATCGCCGGGCGGGTTATCTTGTTAGTTTCTATATAGTTTTTATGAGTTGTTCTGTCAATATCCGGCATAAGAAAGGTGTCGGGAAGTTTATTATCTGGAGGAAGAGTTGAAGAAAGAGATATCTATGAAAGAGCCCTTCTTGGGGGGAGGGGGTCAGTCCATGGAAATAGAGAGCATTAAGAAGGTATACGCGGCCTATTCCAGTGTATACGATATGCTCTTTAAGAGGTTTTTTTATCCCAGAATCAGTAACGCTATTACTACTATGGATATAAAACCGGGCGAGCGCGTCCTCGATGTAGGCGTAGGTACGGGACTCTCCTTCTCTGTATACCCAAAGCACTGCAAGGTCGTAGGCATAGATCTCTCAAGGGAGATGCTTAAGAAAGCCAAGAAAAAGATAGATGAGAATCGTCTTGATTATATAAATGTGCTTAGCATGGACGCCATGAGCGTTGGTTTTGCCGATAATAGTTTTGATAAGGTCTTTATCTCACACGTAGTGAGCGTAGTGCCAAACCCCTATCGCGTCATGGAAGAGGTAAAGCGCGTCTGTAAAAAAGACGGCGTAGTCGTCGTAGTTAACCACTTTAAGAACAAGAACCCTTTTATAGAGATGTGCGAGAAGTGGATGAACCCCATCTGCAAGAAGATAGGCTGGAGGTCAGACCTCTCTCTTAATGAGTTTGTGAGAAACGCCGGACTTAAAGTTACTAAGCAGTATATGCTGAAAAAGCTCGACTTCTGGCATATTGTCTTTGCTACAAACGAGAAGTAAGGGGCCGGGTCGGGGATAAGTATAAGGGGGCGTTACTACTTTGGCTGGGGGCTGGCTTCAAGACTAAGTAGGGCCGGGGCGGGGGTAGGTGGCGCTAAGGCGGAGCAGAGGTAAGGGGGTAAGGGGGCTTCGGAGAAGGGCAGTGTTAGGGGGGGCTGCAGCATTGAGGGGACGTGGCGGGTTGTATGGAGGGGCGGACTTTTGCCTCATGGTGTGAGGGTTCTGTTGCCTGATTTATCTAGTGCTTCAGGTTTTTTTTACGCCTCGCTTCTTGCTCGTTGTTTTCTTTAAAGCAGTGACGCATTATCTACCGCCTCTTTGCTGAGGGATATACATCTTTTTCTGGTCTTAAGTCTATAATTTTCTTTTTTTAGTGCTTTTTATCACTTCTCATTCCTTTATTTTGGCCCAAATCCTTCTCTAACGCCATGGGTTCAGAAATCTTGCATACCGAAGAGTCCACGACCACTTTGAAGTACAGGCTTTTGCCTATGACTCCAGAGGATCTCGATGAGATTCTGGCTATAGAGAGGTCTTCCTTTACCATGCCCTGGACAAGAGATCAGTTCGCCAGGGAGATAGAGAACCCCATCTCTCATCCATACGCCCTTCATGTCGTGGAAAGGGGCGGTGAATTAAGGCTTGGAGCATACATAATATTCTGGATAGTATACGACGAGGCCCATATCCTCGACCTTGCTGTCTCTGCTGATTTAAGGCGAAGGGGCGTGGCCACGTGGTTATTTAAGAGGGTAATGGATATGTTTCACGAGGCCTATGTCGCAGGAGTATTTCTTGAGGTAAGAAAATCCAACGCCGCCGCCATAAGACTATACAGAAATTTTGGTTTCAAGGAATCCTACGAGCGAAAGAACTATTACGGCGACGAGGACGCACTTGTGATGACCCTTGTACTTTAACTAAGCGAGGCAGTAGGGGGTAACTCTGAGTATTAAGGCGTTTAAGGGGGCTACGGTCCTCTATAATAAGGAGACAGAGGGAGGAGCCCGAAGGCTTGGTCTTGCCATGAAGGTTAGTGGTATAAGAGCGGGGCATTTTTATATGCTGAGGACGGCTGATGCCCTTGACCCGCTCCTTAGCCGTCCCCTCGGCGTATACCGTATTCTTAACTCCGCCGGAGCCCCCCTCTTAAGCCGCGGCGGGCAGGATGGGACTTTTTCCGGCGATGGTCTTGAGTTTCTTTATAACGTTGTAGGTAGAGGTACGGCCCTTCTTGCCCGTAAAAAACCTGGTGATAATATCTCTCTTCTTGGCCCCCTCGGTAATGGCTTTCCTGCGTCATGTGATATTGATGCAGAGCGGATTATTATGGTTGGCGGAGGTATGGGGATAGTGCCTTTTTATCTGCAGGCCTCTTTACTGCAGGGCGGTCTCTTTTTATTCGGCGCAAGAGGCGTGGCTGAGACTCGCCTTACTGAGGATTTCTCCCATCTCTCATGCAGAGTGGAGGTTTCTACGGAAGACGGCTCTGCAGGCGTAAAGGGCTTTGTAACGGCGCTCCTTGATAGAGAACTCAAAGAAGATTCTGTTGTATATGCCTGCGGCCCTCCCGCCATGTTAAAGGCCGTTGCGGCGATGAGTAGGGAGCGCGCCGTGAGGTCTTATGTCTCTCTGGAAAAGCGTATGGCCTGCGGTATAGGCGTATGTCTTGGCTGCGCCGTGAAGACAAAGGCGGGGCACGAGTGTGTGGAAAAGGGCGGGGATGATGGCGGAGCATTAAAGATGGTATGCTCCGAGGGGCCTGTATTTGATAGCGACCTTATTGACTGGGATGATATATATTAAGTGTGAGTAAAGGGTTTTTGGATATTGGATAAAAAACATAAAAAAATAGACAGCTCCGTCACCCTTGGCGCTCTGAGTCTTAAAAACCCTGTGATGACGGCCTCGGGGACATTCGGCTATGGACTGGAATTTATACCCTTTATGGAGCTTCACTCTCTTGGGGCCATTATCGTAAAGGGCCTCTCGTTGCGGCCTCGCCGCGGTAATCCCCCGCCGAGGATAGCCGAGACGCCCTGCGGTATGCTTAACGCCATTGGGCTGCAGAATATCGGTGTAGAGGCCTTTATTAACGATAAAGCGCCGCTCCTTGCCGACATAAACACCCATGTTATAGCCAATATCTTCGGCGAGACACTTGAGGAGTACTGTGAGGTTGCGCGCCGACTTGAGGATTGCCCTACAGTAAAGGCCGTTGAGATAAATATCTCTTGTCCTAATGTGAAAAGAGGCGGCATAGTCTTCGGCACAGACCCCGCAGAGGCGGCGAGGGTAGTCGGCGCCGTAAGAAAGGCCGTAAAGAGGCTTCACGTAATGACAAAACTCTCGCCGAATGTAACGGATATTAAGGTTATGGTACGGGCGGTGGAGGAGGCGGGTACGGACTCTATATCCCTGATTAATACCCTCGCGGGCATGGCCGTTGATGTAGAGAGGCGGCGGCCGAGGCTTGCTACTGTAACGGGCGGGTTATCAGGGCCGGCCATAAGGCCCGTGGCGCTAAAGATGTTATGGGAGGCGGCAAAGGTCGCCACAGTGCCCCTTATCGGTATCGGCGGAATCACTACGGCAAATGACGCCCTTGAGTTTATCATTGCAGGGGCAGCTGCCGTTCAGGTAGGTACTGCGAGCTTTATCGACCCGGCCTCGGCGCAAAATGTCGCCGCCGGTATTGATGAGTATCTCCTAAGGCACGGTCTTACACTTGAGGAGCTTCGCGGCTCTCTTGAGACAGGTTGAGGTCAATCGTGTTTCTTCCTTTTGCCTCTTACCTGCACTCTTGACAGAAGGGAACTTTGCAGATAGGCTTTAATTATTAAATTCCGGAGGTTCAATAAAAATGAGCGACCCTGTTGTTTTTGATAAAAAACCCGTTGTTATGGAGCTTGATGAGGGTACATATTACTGGTGCAGCTGCGGCCGCTCCGAGAAGCAGCCCTTCTGCGACGGCGCACATAAAACGAGCGGTGATTTTCACCCCGTAGTCTTTGAGATAGATGAGAAGCAGAAGGTGCCTCTTTGCAACTGCAAAAAAACGGAGTCCCCGCCTTACTGCGACGGCGCCCATAAAGACCTGTAAGAGGGGGCGGATTTCAAGAGATGTTAAGGAGGAGGCCTTCTCGCGGGATAGGTCTTCTTAAGTCTTGGGTATTATTCTAATGTCTTACTGCAATTGTTCGCTGAGAGCCTTCCTGTACTCCCGCCTTTTTTTCGCAAGTAAAGGCCTCTTGTGCCCTTGCTTTAAGTATAATCCCTTACTCTAATCTGCTGGTGAGTCCTCCCCTCTACCTCTTAGCTCTTTATGCCTGCGAGGGTATCGTGCTTGAGGATTTTCTCGTTGTAGGCCATAAGCAGTGAGCTCTTCTTTAGTATGCCGAGGACTTTTTTGGGGTTATTGCGCCCTACTACGGGCAGTGTTGAGATCTGCTTACCCTCAAAGATATTAAAGGCCCTCTCAAAGTTATCAAAGGGGCCGATGGTCTCTATCTCGCGCGTCATTATCTCACCTGCCACTACAAGCTCGCAGAGGTCTTTCATCTCGGCCATAATGGGCCGAAGATCGCTTATGGAGAGCATGCCTACGAGTTCTTTATCTTCATTGAAGACGAGGAAATGGGGGTAATCTATCTTCTCGACTTTGAGGATAATATCCCCCAGGGGCGTTGATTCCTGCAGGCTTGCAAATTCTTTTTCCATATACTCGCCGACACGCATGGCGCGCAGTACATTTATATCTCTGCCGCGTACGAGTTTTATCCCCTTTTTTATAAGTTTAGCCTCATATATGGAGTGCCCCTGCAGGGTCTGTACGATTACAAGGCTCGCGATACAGCTTGTCATGAGGGGCAGTATTATCTGAAAATCGTATGTGAGCTCGAATATGGTGAATATGGCCGTTATGGGCGCAAGCGTGCTTCCTGCCACAACAGCGCCCATTCCCACGAGGGCGTAGGCTGCAAAGGGGGCTACCGTATCCGGGAAGACTGTGTGAGAGAATATTCCAAAGGCCCCGCCGAGCATGCTTCCAAGGACAAGTGAGGGCGCGAAGATGCCCCCTGATAACCCTGAGCCAACAGAAACACATGTGGCCAGAAGCTTGAAGATGATGATGAGAAGCATGAGCCCAAAGGCGGCCTTTGCCGTAAAGACAAGGTTTACGGACTCGTACCCAACGCCAAGTACATGTGGGAGCCAGAGTGCTATTAGCCCCACGGCAAAGCCCCCTATAGCGGGGCGGATGTAGAGAGGAATCTTAAGGCGGCTGAAAGCATCTTCCACCTGTGATGTAATGCGGATAAAGGCGATGGAGACTACTCCTGCCAGTATACCGAGTATGATATAGAGGGGTATCTCCCAGTAGCTCACAAGGGTGTATTTGGGCACTTGAAAGGCCGGCAGCACACCAAGAAAGTGATAGGAGATTACTGTAGCCGTTATGGAGGAGATGGCTATGTGGCTAAGGTATCCTACTTGAAAGTCAACGAGTATAATCTCTGCGGCAAAGAGCATGCCTGCCATTGGGGCGTTAAATGTGGCGGCTATTCCCGCGGCCGCTCCGCAGGCGAGAAATACGCGTTTCCACTCCGCGGGCAGCCCGATTATCTGCGAGAGCGATGACCCCACAGAGGCCCCGATATGCACGATGGGCCCCTCTCTTCCTACAGATGCTCCCGTGCCGATGGAGATAACGGTGGTGAGCATCTTAAAGAGCGTGGTGCGGTGCCTCATGATGCCCTCATGGACGATGACTGTCTCGATTACCTCAGGGACACCGGGGCCTCGTGTCTCCGGGGCTAAGAAGGCGATTATGGGCCCCACAAGAAGGCCTCCGCCAATGGGTATGAGGAGTATGAGGTACCAGGGCATGGCAGAGGCGGCCTCGATAATACTTGAGGAATTGCCCCAGAAGAGTGCCACCGCGCCTATTAGAAGATAGCGGAAACCAACGGCGAGAAAACCTGTAACCACACCGATGAGGACGGCTATGAGGAGTAGGGCGACGATGTTGTCTCTTGGAAACCTTACCTTATGCATTA
The DNA here is from genome assembly GCA_964510775.1 of uncultured Thermodesulfobacteriota bacterium. Taxonomy (GTDB): domain Bacteria; phylum Desulfobacterota; class GWC2-55-46; order GWC2-55-46; family JADFVP01; genus JAJRZX01. The sequence continues at coordinate 3,096 of CAZEBZ010000002.1, read as the reverse complement.
CCTATTCCCGCGGTGGATAGGTGAAATTAAAAAGACCGGCCCTTTCATAAGGGCCGGTCTCTTATTCGCCTTATTCGACCCTTTTTTCTATGTTAGGTCAAGGATGCTTATTCTTGCCGCAGCGGCAGATGCGATATCATGAAAAGCCTGTGTCTGCGCGCACTGGGGCTCTGCAACGACTATGGGGTTTCCGCTGTCTCCGCCCTCTCTTGTCTTGATGTCAAGGGGCAGCTTACCGAGCAGCGGCACGGCGTACCTCTCGCTTGTCTTTTCTCCGCCGCCTTGGCTGAATATCTCTGTACTCTCACCGCAGTGGGGGCATACAAAGAGGCTCATGTTCTCGATTATGCCAAGTACTGGGACTTTTACCTCGCTGAACATATTAATTGCCCGCCGCGCGTCAAGGAGGGCGATGTCCTGGGGCGTGGTAACAATAAGGGCCCCTGTAAGAGGTATGGTCTGCACCAGGGTTAGCTGTACGTCGCCTGTACCGGGGGGCAGATCTATTACGAGATAATCAAGGTCGCCCCAGACCACGCCTGTAAGAAACTGCTTTATGAGTTGCATGACAAGGGGCCCGCGCCATATAAGGGGCGTCTCCTCATCGAGCATGAAACCTACGGAGATGAGTTTTACGCCGTGGTTCTCTATTGGTATGAGTTTCTCGTCTTCCGTAGCCTCGGGCGCCTCGTGTACTCCCATCATTAGAGGGATGCTCGGCCCGTATACGTCGGCGTCAAGGAGGCCCACCTTTGCGCCTGTAGCGGCAAGAGAGAGGGCGAGGTTCACGGCTACTGTGGATTTACCTACGCCGCCTTTACCGCTGGCTACGGCGATTGTGTTCTTAATTCCGGGGATAGTTGTCTTGTCAGGTATTTTTTTTGCCTGCGGCACCTCAGAGGTAAGGTCGATATTTACGGCCTCAACGCCCTCTATAGCCATTACTGCATCGCGCGCACCATCTTCAAGCTCTTTTTTTAGCGGGCAGGCCGAGGTGGTGAGGACGAGTTTAAAGCTTACTGTAGTCTCGTTAATCACAACGTCTCGAATCATATTGGCAGAGACGAGGTCGCGGTTAAGCTCAGGGTCCATTACAGAGCCAAGGGCCCCAAGAACCATCTCTTCTGTAATCTTTTTTGTATCATTCAATGTATTTACCTCTAAACCGCCTCGTTAAGTTCTCTCATGAGGGCCTCAATATCCGCGCCGTCACGAAGGGCCGCTTCTTCAATGCTTACGGCGCCGCCGCAGCAGGAATCTATATTAAACCTCGTAAAGACGCCTATTGTAGATGGATGCAGTCTTATGCAGTCGTTTACCGTAAGGTCGCGCTGAACTTTTATCTCATCGCTCATTGCTTTGTACCCTCTTGAGTTTTTGATTTTTCTACTACGTCATTAAGTTCATCAAGAACAACCGCCATATCTACGTTATGTATGGTGGAGCCGAAGTAGATGTCTTCATTATCAGCTCCGGGGCAGGTAAAGCACCCTGCACCAAAGTGTTTGATAAAGACCTTGCGCGTCTGGGGATATTTTTTCATAACCTCGCCGATGCGCATGTCTTTTGTTATCTTTGCCATGAATCTTTACCGTACCGCGAGGCCTCTGTGATTCTATTTGCCTTCATCTTTTGGAGTCTTGGCGGGAGCGGGGACTGGCGATGGTCTGCTCTCTTTTGTTGATGCGCCCTCAGTCTGCGCAGCCTCAGGAGCCTCTTCTTTTGCCGCTCTTTTTTTATCCTCTATCCCTACAGTCTCGGGCTTTTTCGGGGTATCCGGTAAAGTCTTTAAGGTCGAGCCCTCTTTGGGAGTCTCTTCTTTTTTCTCTCTTTCTTCTTCTTTTTTTACGGTCTTAACGGCCTTTTTTCTTGTTGGAGCCGCTTTTTTGTCTTCCTTAACTGCCGCTGCAGAAGGAGCCTTCTTAGCCTCACTAACCTCTGCTTTTGGCGACTTCGCCGCAGGCGCAGCGGCGGCAGGCTCAGCCTTTACGGGAGGTTTCTTAGGCGGTCTTGGTCTTGCCGGGGGCCTTGGTGGCACGGGCGGAGCAGCCTTTACTGTCTTTATCATATTTACGGCAAAGAATATGATGGATACGCCCTCTATAAGTGAGGATATATAGAGAAGAGCGCCGCCTCCGCCTGCGCTGCCTATTAAGAACCAGCCAAAGACCATGCCTATGAGACCGATATTAGCGAGCCAGAAGTGCCATTTGGAGAGTTTCTCGCTCCAGAGGGGCTGACCGCTGAATCTTGGCAGTATGTGGTATGCCACGCCGTATATCATCATAGACATCCAGCCCAGGAGGTTGAAGTGTACGTGCATGGGCATGGAGGGATATGAGGCCCCTGTCCTGCTCATGCGTATACCGAGAAGCATGGCGAGGACAAAGTAAATCATTGCGGCCCTTATGAACGCTACGGTAATCTTGCTCATTGGCTATTCCCTTTATTGCGTTTTTATTTTAGCCGGTTATGCAGGCTGACATGCGTCTACGGGGCAGACCTCGGCGCAGGCGCCGCACTCAGTGCAGAGCGCCGCGTCAATGACGTAAGGCTCGCCCTCGGAGATAGCCCCTTCAGGGCATTCAGGCAGACATGTTCCGCAGGAAACGCATTCTTCTGTAATATGATAAGCCATATCAATCCTTCCTTATTGATTTAAGTCTAAGAGTTATCATCTTATGGAAATGAGCCTTACGGCCCTCTCACATAAATACTCCTCAGAGGCCGATTCAGCGCCCCTTGCCTTAGTCTTTTATCTTACGAGAGGGCCGCGGAAGAGTTATAGCTGCTCTTCCTCTTTTCCTCAGCCCTCTTTTGTTGATGCTATTTATGATGAGCGGACTTCTTTTATCTCTGGGACTTTTTCTTTGATTGCCCTCTCAACGCCCATGGCAAGGGTTATCTGCGCGCTGGGACAACCTGAGCAGGCACCTTGCAGCTGCACGGTAACTATGCCGTTCTCTTCGTCAAGGTCTACAAGCTCTACGTCTCCGCCATCGGCCTGTAATGCGGGGCGTATGCCGCTTAGGGCTTCTTCGACTCTCTCTCTCAACATAATATATACCTCCATTTTTTTATATTTAAGTTTATATC
>CAZEBZ010000001.1:0-86416 GCA_964510775.1 uncultured Thermodesulfobacteriota bacterium | reverse complement strand
CAAGGTCGGCAAGAGAATCGTACTCCGCGCCAAACTTGCTCGTTGTATGCGTAAGCCTCGCTATCCTTCCATCAAGGGCGTCAATAACAGCGGATATTAATATAGCTATGGCGGCATGGTCGTATTTACCGTCAATACAGGCCATAATAGCGTAAAAACCGCCAAGAAGGCTCATACTTGTAAGAAGGTTTGGAAGAAGAAAGATACCTTTTTTAAGGTTCTTTTTCTTTAGTCCCCTGCCTCTCTTTGGTTTTTCCAGCTCTCTATCTCTCATGACCAGTACCCCAGTATTGAAGACCCGGCGCTTACCTTATCGCCTATCTTAACAGTAACTCTTGAGTCAGCAGGCAGATATACATCAAGCCTTGAGCCGAACCTTATAAGGCCGAACCTCGTGCCCTTTTGTATATCCATACCGGCCTTTAATCGACAGACAATGCGCCGCGCAACCAGTCCGGCTATCTGATTAAATACAAATACCTTTCCCTCGGAGTTCTGCGCTACAACAGCGTTCTGCTCGTTCTCAAGGCTTGCCTTATCAAGGTTGGCGGAGAAGAACTTTCCCGGGTTATATAGGACCTTAATAACCTTAGCCGATGCCGGCACCCTGTTAACATGAACGTTAAATAGGTTCATAAAGATACTTATCTTTACAGTCTCCGTGCCGCTAAAACGGCTGTCAAAGACCTTCTTAACTATTATGACACGGCCATCAGCAGGGCTTACAATAGAGTCCGGGTCACCTGGAATGTTCCTCTTCGGATCTCTAAAAAAAGCCACAACAAAGACGAAAACAGCGAAGAAGAAGGCCCCTGCCACCAGGGAATCTGAGGCCCAGTAGACGGCAATAGTAATAACAAGGGCAATAAGGATAAAGGGATAACCCTCTACAGCAAGGGGTATTATCCCTCCTCCGTTATCGTATGGGGCTCGTTTTTTATGTCCGGCAGTATCGTCCATGAGGGAAAGAACTAATTCTTGTCCCTGTCGACTATCTTACCCTTGTTCAGCCAGGGCATCATGGCGCGGAGTTTTCCGCCAACTTCCTCTATTGGATGAACCTCGCCTCTCTTGCTAAGGGCGTTAAAGACGGGTTTATTCACCTTGTTCTCAAGCATCCACTCGCGGGCAAAGGCTCCTGATTGGATTTCATCAAGTATCTTCTTCATCTCTTTCTTTGTCTCATCTGTAATAAGACGGGGCCCGCGCGTCAAATCTCCGTATTTAGCCGTATTGCTGATGGAGTACCTCATGTTGGAGATGCCGCCCTCGTAAATAAGGTCTACTATGAGTTTTGTCTCGTGAAGGCACTCAAAATAGGCCATCTCCGGCGGGAAACCCGCCTCTGTAAGGGTCTCAAAGCCTGCTGTTATAAGGGCGCTGATGCCGCCGCATAAGACGGCCTGCTCGCCAAAGAGGTCAGTCTCTGTCTCGCACTTAAATGTAGTCTGAATTATTCCTGCGCGGCCGCCGCCGTTAGCCGAGGCATAGGCAAGGGCTACGTCAAGGGTATCGCCTGCGGCGTCTTGATGAACTGCCACAAGAGTAGGCACACCGCCGCCTTTTGTATACTCATGCCTTACGAGATGCCCGGGGCCTTTTGGCGCCACCATGAAGACGTTTATATCTGCGGGCGGAACAATCTGGCCAAAATGAATATTAAAACCATGGGCAAAGGCGAGGTAGGCGCCTTTTTTAAGATTAGGGGCAATCTCCGCCTTGTAGACATCACCCTGCGTCTCATCGGGAATCAGTATCATAATAACATCAGCGTCTTTGACGGCCTCGGGAACTTCTTTTACGGTGAGTCCCGCAGCGACTGCTTTACCCCATGAACCACCGTCTTTTCTAAGACCTACTACTACGTTAACGCCGCTATCTGTAAGGTTCTGAGCGTGGGCATGGCCCTGACTGCCAAAACCTATTATGGCTACATTCTTACCTCTAATTAATCCAAGTTCAGCGTCCTTGTCGTAAAAAACCTTCATTTAAAAAAACCTCCTCTTATTTTATAAGTACCGCAGTGCGGCGTTAAAATTCATGAACTCAAGTTACCCAAAAGGGTTGATAAATCCATGGTTAAAAAAAACTACTTGACGCTCCTGCCGATTACGAGGCTGCCGGTGCGGGCGATTTCCTTAATTCCAAAGGGCCGCAGTATCTCCGTAATAGCCTCTATCTTCTCACAGTCGCCGGTGATTTCAATGGTGTAGCTACGCGGGCTGATATCAAGGATTCTACCTCTGAAAATCTCCACAATGCTAAGTATCTCCGCTCTGTTCTCTGCCTTGGAGGAGACCTTTATCATGGCAAGCTCGCGCCCTATGTGTTTTTCCTTCGTAAAATCATGAACCTTTATAACACTGATAAGCTTATTGAGCTGTTTGGTTATCTGCTCGATAATCTTGTCATTACCCCTTGTTATAATGGTCATGCGGGAAATCTTCGGGTCCATAGTCTGTGCTACGGTAAGGGACTCGATATTAAAGCCCCTGCCTGAAAAAAGCCCAGCTATCCTCGATAGAACACCGAACTCGTTTGTCACAAAGACGGAAATAGTATGACGCAATATAGTTAATCCTCCACGTTAAATATAAGAGTTTTTGGGAGATTATACAAGGAGCATCTTGTTAAGGGGCTGACCGGCAGGCACCATAGGATAGACGCCCTCAAAGGGCTCTACACGAAAATCTATGATTATGGGCCTGTCCTTTATCTTCAAGGCGCTCTTTATGACCTTCTCAACATCGGCCTGCTCCGTAACTTTAAAGCCTGCGGCGCCGTACGCCTCGGCAAGCTTGACATAATCCGGTGCTACGGACATGCAGGTATGGGAGTATCTCTTATCATAAAAAAGCTCCTGCCACTGTCTTACCATACCAAGAACCATGTTGTTAAGGATAGCGACTATTACGGGAAGCCTGTACTGAACTGCCGTGGCTATCTCCTGAATGTTCATCTGTATAGAGCCGTCGCCTGCTATGTCAATAACAGTCTTTTTCGGAAAGGCTATCTGCGCGCCGATTGCCGCGGGAAAACCATACCCCATAGTGCCGAGCCCGCCTGATGTTAAAAATGTGCGCGGTTTGTCAAACTTATAAAACTGCGCCGCCCACATCTGATTCTGCCCTACCTCTGTGGTTATTATGGCATCACCCTTTGTGGCCTCATAGAGTTTCTCTATAACGTACTGAGGTTTTATATTCCCCTTGCCGCTCCTGTCATAAGTAAGGCTGTGTTCAGAAGACCATTTTTTTATATCAGCAGTCCAGTCGCTGATATTGGCATTGAACTTCTTGAGCTCAGCGGCCTTTGGAAGGGCCGTAATCATCTCTTTTAAGACTTTCTTAACATCGCCGACTATTGGTATATCCACCTTTACGTTCTTGCTGATGGAAGTAGGGTCAATATCAATATGCACAACACCTGCGTAAGGGGCGAACTCCGCTATCTTGCCTGTAACGCGGTCGTCAAAACGCGAACCAATGGCTATAAGGCAATCCGTATCCGTAACGGCCATATTGGCGGCATAGGTTCCGTGCATGCCGAGCATCCCTAAGAAGAGGGGATGCGTTCCGGGAAAACCGCCAAGCCCCATGAGCGTAGTCGTCGTAGGGATGCCGAGCTTTTCCGAGAACTTCGTCAATTCTTTTGCTGCGTCTGATAACAGCACGCCGCCTCCGGCGTACACTACGGGACGCTTTGACTTTAAGATAAAATCAAGTGCCTTCTTAACCTGCCCGGGGTGTCCCTTGTATGTAGGCTGATAACTCGGTATATGCACCTCGCCGGGTTGGACGTAATGATGCCTTGCATTAAAGATATCTTTTGGTATATCAACAAGGACAGGACCGGGCCTGCCTGTTGTGGCGATATAAAAGGCTTCCTTAATGATACCGGCAAGATCGGCTACATCCTTCACAAGATAGTTGTGCTTTGTACAGGGCCGTGTTATGCCGACTATATCTGCCTCCTGAAAGGCGTCGTTGCCTATAAGTGCCGTTGGAACCTGACCGCTGAATACGACCATTGGTATGGAATCCATATAAGCAGTGGCAATACCTGTCACAGTATTAGTCGCGCCAGGCCCTGATGTTACGAGAACAACACCTGGTTTGCCCGAGACCCTGGCATAACCATCGGCCATATGCACTGCGCCCTGCTCATGACGAACGAGAATATGCTCAAGGGGCGCGTCATAAAGGACATCATATACGGGAAGCACGGCGCCGCCGGGAAAACCGAATATAGTCGATACGTCTTCAGCAAGGAGGCTCTCGATAAATATCTCGGCCCCGGTTTTCATCATATTCTTTGTCATTTATACACCTGATTACATATTAACTTAGTTATTATCTAATTTATGACAGGCGGCCGCCACAGCATATTAAACAAAGGTAAAGAGCCCCTAATCATTGAGTAAACCACCTAAGAAACAAGACAAAATTCAGTCAGAAGAGACTTAACTTTATCATCATCACACTGCCATTATAAGGTTTTTTTCACCATAAGCTTAATAGCTCCCCCCCCCATAGTTAGGGCTCTATATCTGAACTGCCCCGGTATTGGCGGAAGTGACATTACGGGCGTATCTGCTTAACCAACCGGACTTAATCTTTGGCGCAGGCGCCTTCCATGCCTTTCGTCTGTTTTCAAGCTCCTCTTCAGTAACACGAAGCTGCAGAGTTCTCTTATGTATATCCATCTCAATCAGATCGCCCTCTTTTACAAGGGCTATTGGGCCGCCCTCCATGGCCTCAGGGGAGATGTGACCAACACAGGGGCCGCGCGTGCCGCCGGAGAACCTTCCATCTGTAAGAAGGGCCACGGAATCACCGAGCCCCATACCCATAAGCGTAGCCGTTGGCGAGAGCATCTCTCTCATACCGGGGCCGCCCTTTGGCCCCTCGTATCTGATGACGATACAATCGCCCTTTTTTATGTCTTTTTTCAGTATGGCCTTCATGGCACGCTCCTCGGAATCAAAGACACGAGCCCGTCCCGAGAACCTCATCATTGCGCTGCTAACCCCTGATTGCTTTACAACGGCTCCAAGAGGCGCGAGGTTGCCCTTTAAGATAGCGATACCGCCCTCTTTATGGTGAGGTCTCTTAAGAGGCCTTAAGACATTATCATCAATATAATCACAGGCAGAGATAATGGACTTAATGCGCTTACCTGAGACCGTGGGATTATCCTTAATGGAGTCCTTTAGCCTTGAGAGCACGGCCGTGATACCGCCTGCCCAGTGCAGATCTTCCATGTAATACTCGCCAACAGGCTCAAGCGACGCTATATGAGGCGTAGTCTTGCTTATCTCATCAAATAGCTCAAGGGGCAGCTCCACTCCCGCCTCGTGCGCTATGGCAAGGAGATGCAGCACGGTGTTGCTTGAGCCGCCAAGAGCAAGGTCTACTCGTATAGCGTTCTCAAAGGCCGCCTTTGTAAGAATTTTACGCGGCGTAATCTGCTTTTGCACAAGCTCCACTATCTTAACACCGCTCTCAAAGGCGATTCTTCTCTTCTCGGCAGAGCCTGAGAGCGCCGTACCGCACCAGGGCAGGCTCATACCCATGGCCTCAGTAAGGCAATTCATAGTATTTGCCGTATAAAGACCTTGACAGCTCCCCGAACCGGGACAAGCGCCCATCTCGCAGGCATTTAACTCATCAGAGCTTATCTCACCGTTCTTAAAACGTCCCATGGCCTCAAAGGTATTGCGTATAAGGGAGAGTTTTTTCCCCCTGTACCTGCCTGTCATCATGGGCCCGGCAGAGACGACAATTGATGGAATATTCAGCCTCGCGGCGGCCATTAGCATCCCGGGGCTTATCTTATCGCAGTTCGTAAGCAGTATAAGTCCGTCAAGGGCGTGCCCCTCGGCAACGCTCTCTACAAGGTCGGCGATGAGGTCGCGTAGAGGCAGTGAGTAATGCATACCCTTGTGCCCCATGGCAATGCCGTCACATACACCGGGCAGACCGAAGATAAAGGGATAACCGCCGCCTGTGTGAATGCCTTTTTCAACAAAACGCTCCATATCACGCATGCCCACATGGCCGGGAATAAGGTCGGTAAAACTTGAGGCAAGACCTATGAAGGGTTTTTTCATCTCTTTCTTGGGCACACCCGTTGCGTACATAAGGGCACGATGAGGCACCCTCTCAAGGCCTTTTTTAATCCTGTCGCTTCTCTGACTCATTTAATAATACCGTCCTTGTGCCCCACCCGAGAAGGGCCATAAACTTGATAAATCCCCATAAAGGGATTTATTACCGCTAAATTCAAAAAAAACTTCTACATCAACTCAAGGCTCGTACCAAGAAACTCTACGTACGATAGTGAGACCTTATACCTGAGCTAAGCATTCAAGACATATCTCTAAAATCAGCCCTATACCTCTACGGCCAAGAGCATCTGCTCCATCTCATCTTTTAAGGCGAGTTTCAGTTTCTTAAGCTTTTTTTCCTCAAGAACCTCATTATCATTTAAGATACCCTTTTTTTCCAGCTCCCAGACCCTCTGCTTGTATTCCTTATGCTCCAAAAAAGCTTTTTTAAAGGCCTCATTCTCCTCCAAAAGTCTCTTTACGAGTTCCGTCTGCTCCAGCATGGCTCCTCCTTTGAATGAAAAAAAACAATAAAGATATAAACCCCTTGGTTGGAGGGATTTTTTATTTTAAAGAGATCATTAATATAGTGTACTTATCATAACTTACAAGAAAAGAGTTGTCAACAGGCCTTAGTTGGTAAAGAAGCCCGCACGCTCTGCTTCAATCTCAGCTCGGCCTCTGATTTACGGAGATAAAAAGGTGTAAGATTAATAGCTGAAACTGCCTCACAGTCCTTGTTTTGTGCCAAGAAGGCGATATTTGAGGCCCTTACATGCCAGAGCGGCTCTCTTGCAACTACAACGCCTACTCTGCTACCCTCTATAAACTCCCTGTATACGGCAAGGCCGCTGCCGAGAAAGAGAACAGGCGTTGGTGCGGGGACGAGTTCTTCGAGACGCTGAAGAAGGTTCTGCGGTGTTATGGCAGCAGGGCGAAGAAGTGTCTCACAGGAACCGCCGCTAAAAGAAAATAAGGCCGAGTAAACCTCGGATTTACGGGCGTCAAGTATGGTACATACTGGCATACCGGCAAAAGGAGCGTTAAGGGCGAGGGCTTTTAATGTGGATACACCTGCAACAGGCTTATTAACTGACCATGCAAGGCCTTTTACAGTAGTCAGCCCAATACGCAGCCCCGTAAAAGAACCTGGCCCTACGGAGACGGCGAAGACGTCGATCTTATCAAGGCCTATATCGCTCTTTTGACAGAGGTCGGCAATGTTACCGAGAAGCCACTTTGCATGTGGGCCGGCATCACCTACAGTTCGTTCGCTTACAAGGCGACCACCCTCAACAAGGGCTATGCTGCCTGATACAGAGGATGTATCAATAGCGAGTATCAAGTCTTTTATCTTCCTTCTGTAATTACACTGCCGCAGCCGCGTAAAAGGCTCAGCTCAAGATACGAAAAATGTCATTATATGTAACAAGAACCATGAGGGTTATTATAAGGGCAATACCTATCTGCTGCGCCACGCCCATAAACTTGTCGCTAAGGGGTTTGCCCTTAACAGACTCAACGGCAAGAAACATAATATGACCGCCGTCAAGCACGGGTATGGGAAAGAGATTTATTATACCGAGCTGAAGGCTTAGGAAAGCCACAAGTGAGAGTATATCAGAGAGGCCCTCATGGGCTGCACGGCCTGCCACCTGCGCTATCATAATAGGGCCGCCGAGGGTCTTTAGTGAGTACTGACCAACAACAAGTCCCTTTATTACAAGAAAGAGCTTCTCCGTCATTTCAACAGATGTAGAGAGCCCCTTTACTACAGACTCACCAACACCGTATTGTTTAAGCGCCCTCTCCTCCTCTCTTGATACGCCTATGAGGAACTTTTTCCCATCTGTAGAGGCTCGCGGCGTTATAACAACGTCAAAGGTCTTCTCACCCCTCTTGATAGTAAATTTTTTACTCGCCTTATCCTTGCTTACATGTGATTCGAGCTCTATCCAGTGATTTATAGTGACGCCGTTCACGGCAAGTATCTCATCACCGGGGCGAAGCCCTGCCTTATAAGCGGGGTAATCTTTATTAACAATACTGATTACCGCCGGCATCTGCGGCAGAACTCCGACAGTACCAGCACCGGTAGTTGCCGATGCACCGGCGTTAAGCGTCGCCTTTATAGTCTTAGCTCCGCGGCGGATAGAGAGTTGAAGGGCCTTTGAGGGGTTCATCGTAGTGGTAGTGATAAAATCCTCCCACGTGGCGGTATTCTCTCCGTCTATGGCAAGAATAGTATCGCCTTTTTGAATACCTGCCTTCTCTGCGGGGCTGTCTTTATATACAAAACCAACGCTTGCGGGTTTCTCAAGGTAGGCGGGCACCTCAATGCCGACGATATAGATAAGTGGAAAGAGCACAAGGGCAAGGACGAGGTTCATTACAGGGCCTGCGGCTATTAATATCGCCCTGTTTAGAGGACTCTTGTCGGCAAAAGAGCGGCCCTTGTTCTCAGGCAGAACCTCTTCACCGGGGGCCTCGCCTATCATCTTCACATATCCGCCAAGAGGCAGCAGGCTAAGCATATACTCAGTCTCGCCCTTTGTGAAACCTATTAGCTTTGGGCCAAAACCAAGAGAGAATTTTTCAACCTTGATGTTGCTTAATTTTGCTACGGTAAAGTGACCAAGCTCATGAATGAAGATAAGAACGCCAAGTACAATGACAAAAGAGACTACTGTAATCATATTTTTTATTACCTCAAAGTTCTGATAACCTCAAGGGCCTTTACCCTTGCCTCGTTATCGGCTTCTAATACGTCCTCTATACGCGTCGCCTTATGCACGACGCAGCCCTCAAGGACGCTGTTTATTATCTTATAAATATCCGTAAACCTAATAGAGCCACTTAAAAAGCTCTCCACCGCCACCTCGTCTGCGGCATTAAGCACAGCCGGGGCCGTACCGCCCACTCGGAGCGCACCGTAGGCAAGACCTAAACATGGAAAACGCTCATTATCAGGGGCAAAGAACTCAAGAGAGAGTCCATCAAGACTTAACGGCGCTATGGAATCGCTAATCCTCTCGGGATAACCAAGGGCGTATGCTATAGGGCCCTTCATATCAGCCGTGCCCATCTGCGAGATAACAGAGCCGTCAACATACTCTACCATGGAGTGAACAATGCTCTGAGGGTGAATAGAGACGGAGATAGACTCTGGGGGAAGATTAAAGAGCCAGCTTGCCTCTATGACCTCAAGCCCCTTGTTTATAAGTGTAGCGGAATCAATGGTAACCTTTCTGCCCATAGACCATCTTGGGTGATTAAGGGCCTGCTCCGGTGTAACTGTCTCAAGGTCTACATCAGGGGCGTTAAAAAAAGGCCCACCTGAGGCCGTAAGTATAACACGCCTCACATCTATTGATCTGTGACCTCTGAGGGATTGAAATAAGGCGCTATGCTCGCTGTCAACGGGTAGTATGGATACGCCTGCCTTAACTGCCGCCGCCATAACAATAGAGCCCGCTACTACCATAGTCTCTTTATTGGCAAGGGCAACGTCTTTACCTGCCTCAATAGCGGCCATAGTAGGCATGAGACCAGCAGCTCCGGTGATTGCCGATACAACCATATCCGTCTCGTTAAGAGAGGCGGCAGTCATGGCCCCATCAGCTCCGAAGCCAACGTGAACCCCGCCCTTAAAGCAGCTCTCTACCCACGCGGCGTCTTCTTCAGTAAGAGTGGAGACATAAGAGGGAGAAAACTCCTCTATCTGATCTTTAAGGAGGCCTCTATTGCGCCCTGCCGAGAGCGCCGCGACTCTGAACCGCTGAGGGTTGGCGCGAACTACATCAAGTGTGCTTCGCCCTATGGAGCCTGTTGAGCCAAGTACGGTAAGAGACTTAATCCCACTCATATAACAGAGCCTTTATCTTGAGAAGACGTTAAAGACATAATATTTAATTATCCTATATTTTGAGGTAGATTGCCAGAACATAAAGCGCTGGAAGGGAAAAGAAGATGCTGTCAATCCTGTCAAGAAGGCCTCCGTGACCGGGCACTATAGTGCCTGAATCCTTCTCACCTGCTCCTCTCTTTATTACAGACTCAAAGAGGTCTCCGACTATGGAAAGGCATCCCGTAACGAGGGCAATAAGGACAACGGCTCCAAAACCCGTAAGTGGGCTAATGGCGTTAAAGACACATGCCGCCACGAGGCCAGATGCAATGCCCCCTGCTGCACCCTCAATAGTCTTACCCGGGCTTATAGCGGGGCAGAGCTTACGGCGGCCAAGGGCGCGGCCAAAGACATAAGCAAGAGAGTCGTTACACCAGATGACGATAAGAAAAAAAAGCAGCCATAACCTGCCCTTAGGCGCCTCGGCAAGGAGAAGAAAATAAGATAACGGAAGACTTATGTAGATAATTCCGCCAATCTTAAAGACCGCTTCTTCTACGGCAGCCCTTAAATCCGAGGCCCCGGGTATAGCGGAAAAGAGAGAGATTAAGAGGGCCGCTATTAAGACAACCGGCGCAAGAGCGCTTCCTGTAAGATAAATGCAGAGGGTTACGATTACACCGCCAAGAGAAATCACTACTGCAGAGCCGCGTCCGCCGTAGATCTTGGCAGTAAGCCTGTTGTACTCAATAAGGGATATAAAGGTAAGGGCGGCCACCACTGCAAGTATTACAAGAGGCGGCGCAAAGAGTACAATTGCGACTACAACGGGGATTAATACTAAGGCTGTGGCTACCCGTTTCAGCATAGACTCTCCTGCCGAGGATTCACGTCTTTTATATCAAAATAAGTTGATATTATTTGTTTCTGCTTATGATTAGAATTAAAGGAGGGCGCCAATTTTCTCTTTAACAAGTCCAAAACGCCGCTCGCGCTTATGATAATCACCGAGGGCATGCTCAAGATGGGACCTTGTAAAATCCGGCCATAACACATCTGAGATATGAATTTCCGTATATGCAAGCTGCCAGAGAAGAAAATTACTTATTCTACTCTCACCGCTTGTCCTTATAAGGAGATCAGGGTCAGGTAAACCCGCCGTATATAACCCCTCGCTAAAGAGTTCTTCAGTAATATCACCCTCTTCGACATCACCGCTCTTCACCTTGTCGGCCAGTTTTTTTGCCGCCCGAACTATCTCTTCGCGTCCGCTGTAGCTAAGAGCCAGCTGAAGGTGCATGCCATTAAATGAGGCCGTCTTTTCCTCAAGATCTTTTATAACATCCCTTACGGCTTCAGGCAGGTCTGCTATGTTGCCAATGGCCTTAAAACAAATCCTGTTCTTAATAAAGAGCTCTTCTTCACTCCGTAGATGTCTCTCAAGAAGGCGCATAAGAAAGCCCACCTCTTCAGCAGGGCGCTGCCAGTTCTCTCGTGAGAAGGTATAGAGAGTAAGATACTGCACACCAAGCTCACGGCAGTAAGTAACAATATCTCTTACGACCTCTATGCCTTTTTTATGGCCGTTAATCCTGTTAAGGAGACGTTTACGAGCCCAGCGGCCGTTGCCATCCATGATAATGGCTATATGACGGGGTAAATCCACTTCCTGGAGATCAATCATTACAGCGCGCCTTTTTTTAAAAAAGGAGGTTGTGTATATGTTTTTACTACATAGCCCTAAAAGGCTCAGACTTCCATTATTTCGGCCTCTTTTCTGGCAAGGGCCTCTTCAACTTTCTTAATATATGCGTCCGTTAAAGACTGTATCTCCTCGTAGGCTCTTTTCTCATCGTCCTGGGAGATTTCCTTATTTTTTTCAAGTTTCTTAACATTGAGGTTAGAGTCTCTACGTATGTTTCTAATTGAGACCTTGCACTCCTCGGCGAACTTATGGGCCACCTTGACGATTTCTTTTCTTCTCTCTTCTGTAAGCTGAGGGACATTGATGCGTATCATGCGGCCGTCATTGGAGGGGGTAAGGCCAAGAGCTGATGACGCAAGAATGGCTTTCTCTATAGCCCCTATCTGAGTTATGTCCCAGGGCGAGATTGTGATAAGCCTCGGCTCCGGTGTGTTAAGAGTTGCCACCTGGCTAAGGGGCGTTGCCGTGCCGTAATAATCCACTCTTATATTATCAAATATTGCTACAGAAGCCCGTCCTGTCCTTAAAGCGGTAAATTCATGGCCAAGGGCCGAAAGGGCCTTCTCCATCCGTTCCTTTATTTCCCTTGTGCTGTGCCTGTCCACGTCCTCCCCCTTATACCCCCTGAAGGAGTATATTCATAGTATATATTTTTATCAGGTAAGAGTCTAAAATGAGACTAAGCAGCTCAGGAGCTTACGACGGTGCCTATATTCTCGCCGCTGGCTATACGCCTGAGATTGCCTGAGTCCTTAATATTAAAGATAACAATGGGCATATGATTGTCCATGCAGAGCGATACCGCCGTTGAGTCCATCACCCTGAGACCAAGTTTAAGGACATCAAGGTATGTAAGCGTCTCGTACTTAACGGCCTTGTCATCTAACTCAGGATCCATGTCGTATACGCCGTCTACCTTAGTCCCCTTCAGGAGCACATCGGCATTCATCTCCATGGCGCGAAGGGCCGCGGCAGTATCTGTAGTAAAGTAAGGGTTGCCCGTGCCGGCGCCAAATATTACCACCCTTCTCTTCTCAAGGTGTCTTATGGCCCGTCTTCTTATGTAAGGCTCGGCGAGTTCTTTCATCTCAATTGCGGTTATTACACGTGTAAGCACACCGGTGCGCTCAATGGCGTCTTGAAGCATAAGGGCATTAATGACAGTAGCGAGCATTCCCACATAATCGGCAGTGGCACGCTCCATGCCCTTGGCGCTTGATGAGACGCCTCTAAAGATGTTGCCGCCGCCGATAACAACAGAGACATCTGCTCCGAGGTTATGAAGCTCAGCTATCTCCGAGGCGATAGCTACTACGGTGTCCTTATCAATTCCATACTCCAACCCTCCCATGAGAACCTCACCGGAGAGCTTAAGGAGAATTTTCTTGTATTTGAGATTGTCAGACATAGGCTCCAGGAATAAATAAGAAGGTTCTCTGCCCCCGTAAAGACAAAACAGCTGCAGAGCAGAGTCGGAATAAGACTTTTTGAAGAAGGGAGAAAGAATCTCCCATAGAGGCCCTTAGCCCTGAAGCGCAGCTACCTCTTCAAGAAAATCGTCCTCTTTTTTCTCCATACCCTCGCCAACCTTGAACCTTACAAAGCGCCTTATGGAGATATTCTCACCAATACGCGCGATGCTCTCAACAATGAGCTTTTCTATGGTCTTATCTGGGTCTTTCACAAAGGGCTGGTCTATGAGACAGATGCTTCTTACAAACTTATCGAGCTTGCCCGTTACTATCTTATCAATAACGTGTTCAGGTTTACCTGAGTCTTTTGCCTGATTAACGTATATGGAACGCTCTGCCTCAATAACGGCCGGGTCTATCTCTGTACGGTTAAGATATGCAGGCCCCATAGCGGCAATGTGCATGGCAATGTCCTTTACAAGGGCGACAAAGTCGTCATTTTTTGCGACAAAATCCGTCTCGCAGTTTACCTCAAGAAGGACGCCAAGCTTACCGCCGGGGTGGATATATGAGTAGACTATACCCTCGGAGGTAACTCTGTCTGCTTTTTTAGATGCGGCGCTAAGGCCTTTTTCCCTTAAAAAGACAAGTGCTTTATCAATATCACCACCGGTTTCCTTAAGGGCCTTCTTGCAGTCCATGAAACCTGCGCCCGTTTTTTCTCTAAGTTCTTTTACTGTCTTTGCGGAAATTTCCATCTATTACCCTCTCCCAGTATAAATAGATTCTTTTTTGTATTAAGCCCATACCATACTACTCGGCAGAGGGCTTTGTATCTGCTGCAGCAGGAGTAGCGGCTTTCCGGGGCGCTGTTGCAGCCTCTTTTACAGGCGCTACAGCGGCCTCGCCCTGCACGGCAACACTCTTCTGCGGGGCTTTTTCCAGAGAGGCTGAAGAATCAGCGGCTGCCTCTTTAGGTTTAGCTGCCTGCGCCGCTTCCTCGGCCTGGCTCTGAAGAGCGGCCTCATGTATGGCCTTACCCTCTATGCAGGCATCGGCAATAGATGAGGAAAAGAGTTTAATTGCGCGTATGGCGTCATCGTTGCCTGGGATAACCATATCCACCTCATCGGGGTCGCAGTTAGAATCAACGATAGCCACAACGGTTATGCCCAGTTTTTGCGCTTCTTTAATGGCGATGGTCTCTTTTTTGGAGTCCACAACAAACATAACTGTTGGCGGAGCCTTCATCTCACGCACACCGCCCAGGTATTTTTCAAGCCTAAGTTTCTCTCTTTCGAGCATAAGGCGTTCTTTCTTTGTACCTACAAAATCCTCGCCTTCCTCGATCTTATCAAGCTTATTCAGACGGGCGATGCTCTTCTTTACTGTAGCAAAATTTGTAAGAAAGCCGCCTATCCACCTGTTGTTCACATAAAACATGCCACAGCGGCGCGCCTCTTCTTCTATCGACTTATGGGCCTGTTTTTTTGTGCCCACAAAGAGAACTCTTGCGCCCTTTGAGGTTGCGTCACGAACAAAATCGTATGAGTGTCTAAAGAGCCTTACGGTCTGCTGCAAGTCGATAATGTAGATGCCGTTTCTCGCCCCAAAAATATAAGACTTCATCTTGGGGTTCCATCTCCTTGTCTGGTGTCCAAAATGGACACCGCTCTCAAGAAGCTGTTTCATTGTAAGGTAAGCCATGTTATTCCTCCTCTTTGCGGTTAATATCCTCCGCGCCGGTACTGATGTTGGGCCCGCACTTAACGGACACCGCAGATGGTCGAGACGACGCGTGTGTATTTAATCAAGTATTATTAACACACCTTTACAGAGACTTGCAAGGAGTTTTTAGTAAGATAGCTCTAAAAAGCTATTAAAGGAGGGCCATTTACCCTGGGATAGCATGACAAAACCTACTAAAAGGAGAATTTTTGCCCTATGTAACGGCGACAGGTAAGCAGAAGGTTCAATAGTATTGCATGGTCTTACATATAAAAAGCCCCTGCCGTTATCGGTATCAAGGGGCTAAGCGATGCGTCCTATGGGAAAAAGTCCAACAAAAAAGACATATTAGCGAAGATTCGGAAAGAACTTATTCCGCAAGTCTGAAACCCGTTACATAACTGCGCAGATTAGGCTCCTGACCATAGCGATATGTATTACGAAGTTTATAGGGCTCTTCAAAGACAGAACCTCCCCTGATGGAGCGCCATACGGAAAAATCAGGCCCATAGGGGTCCTCTTTTTCACTGTTTTTGTAATAGTCAAAATCGAAATTATCCTCTACCCACTCCCATACATTTCCCGTCATATCGTATATGCCGAGGGCATTAGGCTTTTTTGTTCCAACATGATGGATCTTACTATCGGAATTATAGAGAAACCAGGCGTAATCTCCGATGTTTTCATCATTATTAGTACCTGACCACCTGATATTTTTTCCTCTCTCTCGCGCGGCGTACTCCCACTCCGCCTCAGTAGGAAGGCGGTAAAAGCCGTCAGTGAGTATGTTCAGATTTTTTATAAAATTATTAACCCACCCCATTGTTATATTACGAAGCGGCATCTTGGGGTCAAGTTTTTCATCAAATGGAAAGCCCATTACATGCTCCCATAGGTCGTTAGTTACCTCCACCTCGCCGATATAATAATCAGAGAGACATACTTCATGAACAGGCACCTCATCGTCATCGCCTTTACCGGTAAAATCTCCCATATCAAAACATCCGCCCTTCACATAGACCATCTTTATCGGGGGCAGATCCTTTCTTCTCTCGGCGATGACTTTTTTCTTCTCTTCCTTTTTAAGTTTTTCCCTCTCTTCCCTTGTTAACGGGTGATCACTAAGAGGGGTATGTTTATCGATGAGCTTCTGACCCTTAACAGGCTGCTTCTCCACTGCCGGAGTTTTATCAACGGCCGAACTTTCCTTCGCGTATACGGCACTTCCTCTTGCAGATAAAAGAGATGATAAGATAACAATGGCAAAAAGCAGAAACAACAACCTCTTCATTGAATACCTCCGAGAAAAAAAGTTTATGATTAAAGTATATACTTTAATATATCTACTTAAATAATACTAATTGAGGCGCCTTAATCTCATCTTCGACCTTAACGGGATACTTACCTGTAAAACAGGCATCGCAGAAGCCCTTATCTTGTCCAACGGCCCTGTACATGCCCTCTATGGATAGATAATTTAACGTATCAGAGGTGATATAGCTGTTTATCTCCTCTACCTTGTGATTCGAGGCTATAAGCTCCTCAGTCGTTGGTGTATCAATACCATAGTAGCACGGCGAGATACTCGGCGGCGAGCTGATGCGCAGATGCACCTCTTTGGCGTTAGCGTCTCTTATCATCTTTACTATTTTTCTGCTCGTAGTGCCGCGGACAATAGAGTCGTCAACGACTACCACTCTTTTACCCTTTATAACGTCTCTTACGGCATTAAGCTTGAGTTTTACACCGAAGTGGCGTATGGAGTCTTGAGGCTCGATGAAGGTTCGCCCCATGTAGTGGCTCCTAACAATGCCTTTTTCAAAGGGAATCCCCGAGGCCTCGGCATAACCTATGGCAGCGGGTACGCCTGAGTCGGGCACAGGTATAACAATATCAGCATCAACGGGATTTTCCTCTGCGAGAATACGGCCAAAGTTTTTTCTAACGGCATAGACGCTCTTGCCAAATATATGGGAATCAGGCCTGGCAAAGTATATAAGCTCAAAGACACATTGCCTTGGCTGTACAGGTGTAAAGGGCTTATATGACTGAAGCCCTTTTTTATCCATGATTATTATCTCACCGGGCTCAATATCTCTTATATAAGTAGCCTCAATAAGGTCAAGGGCGCATGTCTCCGAGGCAACCACAAGGGAATCGCGAAGCTTACCGAGGCATAGCGGCCTGAAGCCTGATGGGTCGCGTGCCGCTACAAGCGTGCCCTTATCCGTTAGAAAGACAAGAGAGAAGGCCCCCTTAAGTTTACTGAGGGCAAAGGTTATCCTGTCGATTAAGTTACGCTCTGTGCACGAAGACATAAGGTGGACAATAGTCTCAGTGTCCATACCTGACTGAAAGATAGAGCCGTGGGCCTCGAACTCGGCCCTTATAACCATGGCGTTGACGATATTGCCGTTATGGGCAACAGCGATGCCTCCGCGGGCATACTCAACAACAAAGGGCTGAGCGTTTTTTATGTGGCTCTCCCCTGCCGTAGAGTATCGCACATGACCTATGGCAGATGAACCTGAGAGACTTTTTATATCCTCGTTATTAAAGACATCGGCGACAAGGCCCATGCCCTTATGTGAGTATATACGACTACCGTCGCTCGAGGCGATACCGGCGCTCTCCTGACCACGATGCTGAAGTCCATAGAGGCCAAGATAGGTAAGGTTTGCCGCCTCAGTATGGCCGTAGATGCCAAATACACCACACTCGTCATGAAAGCGATCTTCTTTAAAGGAATCCATTATATTTCTTTATAGCCCCCGTAGTTAAGTGCTTTATGTGACTGAGGCACAGAGGCCAGGCCCCGATCTTATTTATTACTCCGGTTAGTATTAATCTTCTCATAAAGAGGAGCTGTTTCTAAACTGCCGTGCCTTCCATTAGCCCCTTTAGCGAGTCCCTGTAGGCATTCTCCAATGCACTAAGGGGTGTCTTAATAAGCCCCTTAATAGAAAAGTCCTCTCTTACTGTATGCCCGATTCTCTGTAACGGTACGCCGTTAGTGAGGCAGATAGTCTCTAAAGAACTAAAATTCTCTTCCGTAAGGGAGACAACTATCCTGCCGTGACTCTCGGAAAATAGAACCTCATCAGGGCGAAGAGCGGAGTTTAGACCTAAATCAACATCAACTCCCACTGAACCGCCGGGGTTAAGAGAGCATTCACCAAGAGTTACTGCGAGACCGCCCTCGGAGCAATCATGAGCAGATATTATTATACCAGTCTTTATACCCTCCAGACAAGTCTTCTGAAGTGATTTTTCCTCCTCCAGATTAAGGTGAGGCCCCATGCCCAGCTCCAGACCGTGAATAAGACGCAGGTACTCCGTACCTCCAAGACCGCCACGTGTCTTGCCAAGAAGGGCAATCACATGGCCAGGCTCGTGAAACCACTGCCTTGTAATATGTTTACTATCCTCAATAAGACCGAGCATACCAATAGCGGGAGTTGGATATATACCCTTACCGCTCGTCTCATTATAAAAGCTTACATTACCGCCGATTACAGGAACATTAAGAGATATACAGGCCTCTTTTATGCCTGCTATTGCCTCTTGGAACTGCCACATTATCTCAGGGCGCTCGGGGTTGCCAAAATTCAGGCAATCCGTTAACGCAAGGGGGCTTGCGCCTGAGGCCACAAGGTTTCTCGCTGCCTCAGCTACTGCCGCAGATGCGCCCTTTTTTGGGTCTAAATAACAATGCAGAGGGTTGCAGTCCACAGAAAGGGCAATGGCGCGGTCTGTCCCCTTTATCCTTACAACAGCGGCGTCTGAGCCCGGCGCCACAACAGTATCGGTGCGCACCATATAATCAAACTGCGAGTATATGGCCTCGCGGCTTGAGATATTAGCTGAGCTGAGCAGACTTAAGAAGACCTCATTATAATCATCAGGGGCTGTTATGGAATTCATATCAATGGACTGCAGCTCTTCCTGCCAGAGCGGTCTTTTCGCGGGCCTATCGTACTGCGGCGCACTGTCTGTAAGGATAGTAACGGGTATATCGGCGGCAACCTCGCCCTGTTCCAGAATACGCACGGTTTTTTCCTCTATAACCTCGCCTACAACCTCGCAGTCAAGGTCCCATTTCGTAAAAATCGCCTTTACCTTATCCTCAAAGCCTTTCTTCGCGACAATAAGCATACGCTCCTGCGATTCTGAGAGGAGCAGCTCGTAGCTCGTCATGCCCTCTTCGCGGCGAGGCACTCTGTCCATGTCTATCTCAATACCGGCGCCTCCGCGAGATGCCATCTCAACGCTTGAGGAGGTAAGCCCAGCGGCGCCCATGTCCTGAATCCCTACGATATAATCTGTCTTGAATAGCTCGAGGCAGGCCTCAAGGAGGAGTTTCTCCGTAAAGGGGTCTCCAACCTGCACAGTTGGGCGGCGCTCCTCGCCGCCGTCTCCAAAGACGTCTGAGGCCATAGTAGCGCCGTGTATGCCGTCTCTGCCTGTCTTTGAGCCAACGTAAACTACGGGATTCCCTATGCCCGAGGCAGTGCCCTTAAAAATCCTGTCTGTCCTGCAAATACCCGCCGTCATAACGTTTACAAGGCAGTTTCCAGCAAAGGAGTCATTTAGATATAAGGCGCCGCCAACAGTAGGCACGCCCATGCAGTTGCCGTAACCTGCTATGCCGGAGACAACACCATTAACAAGGTATGAGGTGCGTTTATTGGCGAATGAGCCGAAAAATAGAGAGTTAAGGTTCGCTACAGGCCGAGCGCCCATAGTGAATATATCACGCATAATACCGCCAACACCCGTTGCAGCGCCCTGATATGGCTCGATAAAAGAGGGATGATTGTGACTCTCCATCTTAAATACGGCGGCAAGCCCCTCGCCGATATCCACGACACCGGCGTTCTCTCCCGGGCCTTCTATTACCTGCGGCCCTGTTGTGGGAAAGCCCTTCAGATGCACACGTGAGGACTTGTAAGAGCAGTGCTCGGACCACATGACAGAGAAGAGACCAAGCTCTACATAATTGGGCTCTCTTCCAAGCTCGCTTACAATACGCTCGTACTCATCGGGGCTGATGCCATGCTCTGCGATTAATTCCGCTGTAATTTTCATAATAATTTAAAAGTCCTTTTTTTTTGAGTAAAACAGGATAACTAAATCTGCGCTGAAAGGCAAGTGTGGGATTTTATTCTCTAGTTTTTTTGTCAATTTTATCACCTTCGTGGCGTAAAAAAAGAGACTCTGCCCTATAGACAATATCCCTCTCATCTTCAAAACGAAGAAGCTCTGCTGCTTCTTGTATGGGAAACCACCTGCAATCGGATATCTCGACCCTGTCATAGGCCTTAATATCGCCGCCTGTATTTTCCATAAGAAAAAAATGGACAATTTTATGGCGTTTTTCAGAGTCAGGGCCGTCTATAAATACAAAATCAAAATCCATACTGCCAAGAGGCGCGATGATACGGCCCCTAAGACCAGTCTCCTCTGCGGCTTCTCGAAGGGCCGTCTCAGCTAAGGTCTCTCCCCCGTCCTGCCTGCCCTTTGGCAGAGCCCAGCGTTTACCGCCTCTTACGGAAATAAGCACTACCTCAAGGCCATCTGCTCCTTGCCGCACAAATACACCGCCTGCCGAGATCTCGCTTATAACTCTCACAGTCAAACTCCCTCCGCCGTAAATCAGCACATAGGATACTCACCCTTTATAAGCCCTTCCCTAAGTGAATTAATATCTGCAAGGCCGGACTCAACGATATCAGTAATCCTCTTAGAGGCCTCGACTCTGTGAAAACCCTTCTTTGCAGGAATTACCTCGACGTAAATCTGCTTAGGGGCCTCTACGGGCGCTCCTATTTGGCTAAGGAGCCATAGACGGACTTCTTTTACTGAGAGTTCGCTCTTAAAAATTTCATCGGCAAGAAGCTGCGCGAGTATAGAGTATATCTTTCCAACATGGCTTACGGGGTTTTTTCCCGCCGCCGCCTCTGCCGTACCTGCTCTATTTGCTGCGATTACTCCGCGAATGGAGTTACCTCGCCCCACCTCTCCTGAATCGCCGTCTTCAGCAGATGTTCCAAGGAATGTAAGGTAGGTGCCGGCCTCACCGATGCCGGCCTTATCAAGGCAATTATAATCAGTGCTTACCTCAGAAAAAGGCATCTTAACGGTAAAGTCCCCCATTGCCTTATAAATAGCCTCTTTTCTACAAAAATAATGCCTCTCATCTTCTATCATCTCGGCAAATAAAGGGCATGCCAGGGTAAGATGAAGGACTGTGCCTCTTCTACACCCCATTACCTTCACATCACTGCCGAGTTCAGGAAAAGAGGCCTTGAAAGAAGGTGAGTTAATATGAGACTCAAGATCAAGAACAGCCCGCTCCGTTGGTGTAAGAGGAGCAAGCCCAACTGCCACGGAAGTATCGTTCGCCGCGGGGTTAAGAGCCTTGTCCTCGTTAAAAATCCCCGTAAGCTCAGGGGAGCCGGCCTTTAGAGCTATTGTAATTTTTATATCTTTCTCAATATTAATGGCAGGCAGGTTATCTTTAAACCACCTTAACGCAGCCTCGCGAGCAGTAAGGGCAACTGGAAAACCTATCCCATTATACTTAAAAGTCGCCCTGTCTCCGATAATAAGCTCCATAGGTGTAATTACAGAGCCGCCGCCAAAGTGTTTTTCCACCTCTCCCGCTACAAGAAGGGCCTTATCAATATTAAAATGAAGGACACGGCCGGCGAGTTCAATATATTTCTGAGACAAGGCCGTGGAGACAGACTCCATAAGGGCGTCGCAGATGAAATCAGGGTGCCCCCTGCCCTTTCGCTCCACTATCTCAACGGGGCGCTCAAAGACGGCAGGCGCATTTATAGGCTCTATGATAAGGTTTTTCATTGGATTCCGTAAGAGAAAAAAGAACGCAGTGTATTAGCGATAATTAATATCGAATATTGTTTATAACTAACTGCTGAGAAGGAGCTTTTCTCGTTTCAGCCGCTTTGCCTCTTTTTTGGCCCTCTTCTCTTCTTCGCGCTCGATCTTGCTGTATATACAGCCGCAGTATTTTTGGCGGTACAGCTCCATCTCCCGTGATTTCTCAATGCCCTCTATCCAGCCGCCGCGAAAGTCCTCATAAAAGAACTCTACGTCGTACTTTTTGGCAAACTCCCTTCCCGCCTTTTTTATCCCATCATGGTCCTGATACTTGCTGTAGAGGAGTGACGATGTGAAGGCGTCAAAGCCTTGTTCGGAGGCCTTCTTTGCCACGGCCTCAAGACGGCTCTCATAGCAGTAGACGCATCGCTCGCCAAAAGCACGTGAGCCAGAGCCGGAGGATTTAACGCCCTTTATAAATTCGCGAGGTTTGTATTCTTCGTCATAAATCACATTTAAGCCCATAAGATTGGAAAGTTTCTTTACGGCATTTAGGCGTTTATTAAATTCGTCGCGCGGATGGATATTAGGGTTATAAAAAAAACCCCATACCTCGGCTCTCTCTCTCATAACCTCTTTTAAGGGATAGATGGAGCATGGCCCGCAGCACATGTGAACGAGTATTTTCTTAATTGTTTTTTTTGATGGGTTCATTTTTTTAAAATGTTTTTTTGGTGGGCAGTGCCCACCCTACAAAACTATGATAAATCTTCAAAATAATCTTCTTCTATAATTCCAGTCCCGATTAATTTTTTACATTCTTCAGGGTTATCAACTAGTACTTTTTGTAAAACTTTCCTGAGTAAAATAGCATCTTCTGGAAAATCTGACTGTCCATGCCACTCATCTGAAATTCTTAATGCTATTGCTCCTGCATAATTTTCTAAATTCTGCATTCTGTTTCCCTCAATAAAGTTTGTTCAATATGTTTACGAGTTTTTATCTTGGCAAAATGTGCCATTTTATGATGATGAGCACAAACAACAGATAAGTTCCAAATGCCATCCACGCCGCCTGCATGCAATGGAATTATATGATGAACTTCAATATAACGAGTTCCATCATTTTTAATAAATGAGTTATGGCACTGAGGATACAAACAATGTAAACCTAATTTTTCTTTAGCCTCTTTTACCCAACCACGATTTCGTGCATATGTTTCAATAAAATATTCTTTTTTTTCAGGTTTCTTTATTTCTAAAGCAATTTGTGCAATTTTTTTATTTTCAACTTCTTTGTCAAGAAGGTCAACTCCGCGTAAAGTATAGGCACCCCTTAAATCCAAAAATGAAATTAACCCATCATCCCTTAACTCCTGCAAAAGCCTCCTGACAGTTGATCGAGGGGTCTTTCCTCCAATACCAATGATTTGATAATTATGATAAGCATTATTTAGCTCCAATAGAGTAAATGTTCTGCTTCCATTCACATTGCAAAATTTCACCAACAATGCAAATAATTTTTGTTTTTGATTCATCGAGAGACTCTTGCATTAACACATGAACACAACAAATTCAGCTTTGTAGGGTGGGCACTGCCCACCGTTTTTTATTGCGTACCTGTGTTCTAAGAAAATTTAACCGAATTCATGTTTTTCAAATACCGAAAAAATACATTACTTCACTTACTACCCATATAAAAAAAAGGAGAATAATCTGTTTTTTTGGTGGGTAAAGCCCACCCTGCAAATAATCAAAACATTTGATGGATTGAGTTGCGCTTCACCCATCATGCAAGAAAGATTTGGTGGGCACAGCCCACCCTACAGGCACCCAAACATTAAAAAAGTTTTTTCTGATTATCTTCCGTGAAAATCCTGCCGAGGTGCTCGTATGCCGTGGCCGTGGCGACTCTGCCCCGTGGAGTGCGGTTAATAAAACCCTCCTGAATGAGATAAGGCTCGTACAGATCCTCGATGGCGTCACGCTCTTCTGAGAGAGCCGTGCTTAGGGTATCGATGCCAACGGGGCCGCCGCCAAACTTATCGATAATAGTAAGGAGAATACGTCTATCCATCTTATCAAAACCACGCTTGTCAATCTCAAGCATAGAGAGGGCCTCACCCGCTACCGTAGCCGTAACTAGACCGTCGGCACGAACCTCGGCAAAGTCCCGCACACGTTTAAGGAGCCTGTTAGCTATGCGAGGCGTACCCCGTGATCGGCGGGCAATCTCCGCCGCGCCATCTGCCGTAACCTCAATATTTAGAATTCCCGCAGAGCGTCTGACTATTGTGCATATCTCCTCAGGAGTATAAAAATCAAGGCGCATCACAACGCCGAACCTGTCGCGCAGCGGCGATGACAAGAGCCCAGCACGCGTCGTAGCGCCAATAAGGGTAAAGGGCGTTACATCAAGGCGCACCGACCTCGCTCCAGGGCCCTCGCCGATAATAATATCAATATAATAATCCTCCATAGCGGGGTAGAGCATCTCTTCCACTACTGTTGGAAGGCGGTGTATCTCATCGACAAAGAGGCAGTCGCGCGTCTCAAGGTTAGTGAGCATGGCGGCAAGGTCGCCTGTGCGCTCGATTGCAGGCCCTGAGGTAACGGTTATCTGGCTTCCAAGCTCATTTGCCATGATATTGGCAAGGGTAGTCTTACCGAGGCCCGGCGGGCCGTAAAAGAGTACATGGTCAAGGGCCTCGCCTCTTTTTCGCGCGGCCTCGATAAAGACAGAGAGGTTGTTCTTTAGTTTTTCCTGACCAACAAAGTCCGCGAGCTGACGGGGCCGAAGAGTGACCTCAAAACCCTCGTCCTCAGCCGTCTTTATTGGAAGTACGGCATCATCGTTCAATTTTATCTCCAGTGAAAAAAAGCCTTATATACAGACAACCATTCGTATATTGATTTAGACAAGAGTCACTTCTTTGCGGATATCTCTCGAAGAGATTCTTTTAATAATGTCTCAAAGACAGTATCACCTCCGCCGAGGTTCTCAATGGCCCGCTCTACGGCCTCACCTGCGGGAGCGGCCTTGTACCCGAGGTTAAGTAGAGCCGAGACTACCTCGTCGGGGACTGCTCCGCCTGCGGTTTGTTTTGTCTCACTTGTAAGGCCAAGCACTCCGACCTTATCTTTAAGATCGATAATTATACGCTCCGTGGCCTTTCTGCCAACCCCCGGAACTGTAGAGAGCTTTGCCTTATCCTCAGTAGATATGGCCCTAACGAGGTCATCTACAGAGAGCCCTGATAAAATATTACGGGCAAGTTTTGGCCCTATGCCCGATACGGTAATAAATAAACGGAAGAGGTCTTTCTCACCTGAGGTAAGAAAACCATATAGTTTTATAGAGTCGTCACGAAGAGTTGTATGGACATGCAGATTTACCAGCGCTCCGGGCTCAGGCAGCGCCGCGTAGGTAGAGAGGGGTATAAAAAGGCTGTATCCAACACCTCCAACATCAAGGACAACGGCCTCGCTGTCCTTTCGTATTATAGTTCCGCTAAGATGGGCTATCATAAAGTGGTGTCTATCCCTTAGAGGGCTCTGCGATGGAGATGGAGCGCCATGATTTTGAGGACTTGCGCCCGCCCTTCACCTGCAGGCCTCTGGAATTACGCAAAGAATGGCATAACGCAATAGCGAGTGCGTCGGAGGCATCTGCGCCAGGGGTATCGGTAATTTTTAGGAGCGAGAGTATCATTGTCTGCACCTGAGCCTTACTCGCCGCTCCGTAGCCTGTTACGGCAAGTTTCACCATACGCGGCGCGTACTCGAAGACCTCAATCGCCTTAGAGGCGGCAAGGAGCAGAGGCACGGCACGGGCCTGGCCAAGTACAATGGAACTCTTAGCGTTCTTAGCAAAAAATATAGACTCAATGGACATGACATCAGGGGCGTATTCTTCAACAACCTCTTCAAGGCCCTCTGATAAGGCCAGAAGCCTCTGCGGAAGCGGCAGACCCGCCGAGAGGCAAATCTCACCGTGGCAGAGCGAGGTGAAGGCGCCTCGGCCATTGTCTTCGATAAGACCGTAACCCGTTACCCGGCTGCCGGGGTCAATTCCCAGGATTCTCACAAGGCACCTCTTTGCACTGAAAGAACAGTAAAAAAAAGACCTGACAAAAAAATCAGGCAATACGCTCCATCTCCTCGGCGGAGATATCGAAGTTGGCGTATACGTTCTGCACATCATCGAGATTCTCAAGGTCGTCAAGAAGCTTCATCACCTTCTCGGCCGTGCGCCCCTCGACCTTAACCTCGTTCTTCGGTATCATTGTAAGCTCGCCCTGATCGTACTTTAGCCCCGCCTCGTCAAAGGCCGTCTTAACGTTATTAAACTCCCCCGGAGCTGTGTAGACCTCGTAAATGTTATCCTCGGCGTTAACTACTACGTCGTCTGCGCCTGCCTCAATAGCGGCCTCCATGAGTACGTCCTCGGCGATGGAATCAAGGGGAAATACAAAAAAACCCTTGCTCTCAAATATCCATGAGACAGAGCCGTTCTGACCGAGACTGCCGGCGTGTTTCGTAAAGGCGTGACGCACATCAGAGGCCGTACGGTTCTTGTTATCAGTCATATACTCGACTATTACGGCTACCCCGCCGGAGCCGTAACCCTCGTAAGTACCCTCTTCGTAAGTCGTTCCCTCAAGCTCACCGGCGCCTTTCTTAATGGCGCGCTCGATATTATCAGCGGGAAGATTAACGGATTTTGCCTTGTCTATAGCCGTTCGAAGGCGTGGATTTCCAGAGGCGTCGCTCCCGCCAATCTTAGCGGCTACTATTAGCTCCTTTACGAGTTTTGAGAATATTTTACCCCTTTTCGCGTCTGTCTTGGCCTTTTTATGCTTAATAGTAGACCACTTGGAATGACCTGACATTAAAACCCCCGTTTTTTAATATCTAATTATTGTGTAGAGATGGAGAAAAAATAAAAGGCCCTTTTCCACCAACCCATTATTGATATAGGTTTTTAATAACATAAATGAGGGGGTTTTTCAATTTCAATTTAATGGAGGTGCAGGGGATGAGTATAAATAACTCGGCTGGTTACTGATTATGAGGCCCTTCTTGTCTCACTCGAAGCTAAAGGGCTGCAAAACTCTGCCTTGTCTTCATCAGCTCTACTAATATGAAGGGTCTTCATCTTCTGAAGGAGGGTATTTCTGTGTACTCTCATAAGGCGGGCAGTCTCCACTCGGTTCCACCCTGTCTCGTAAAGTAAATTCGTTATGTATGAGCGTTCAAATGCCCTTACAGCTCCCTTAAAATCCGAGGCTGAGGGCATTACAAAATTTTCAGGAGTTAAAGGCCTTTTATTAACGGCCGATATAATCTCCCCCGGCAGAGCGGATTTTGATATAAGGCCCTCATCAGGGGCAAGGACTACGAGGCGCTCCATAATATTCTCAAGCTCGCGCACATTACCTGGCCAATCATAAACCTCAAGGGCATTCAAGGCCTCAAAAGAGAGAGTGGTGCAAGGCCTTGAGTATTTTTCACTATACTTATGGAGAAAGAACTTGGCAAGAAGTAGAATATCCCCTCCCCTGTCCCTCAAGGGCGGAAGGAGAAGAGGAATTACGTTCAAACGATAAAAGAGGTCTTCTCTGAATTCGCCCCTTCTCACAGCCTCTCGCAGATCTGTATTAGCGGCGGCTATGATACGGAGGTTCACCTTTACAGGGATATTACCGCCTACGCGCGTAAATGTCCTCTCCTGAATAAAACGGAGGAGTTTTACTTGTAGATTCAGAGGCATAGCGGCTATTTCATCGAGAAAGAGCGTACCTCCCTCTGCAAGCTCGGCCTTGCCAACCTTCTTTGCAGACGCCCCAGTAAAAGCCCCCCTCTCATGACCAAAAAGCTCGCTCTCCATAAGACCTGCAGGCAGCGCCCCGCAGTTTATGGCGATAAAGGGAGAACTTGCGCCAGAGGCGGAGCTGTTATGTACGGCCCGAGCAACAAGCTCCTTACCTGTACCTGACTCACCGTTTATAAGCACGCTTGAAGAGGTTCTTGCGACTTTTTGTATGATATTAAAGATAGAACGTATCGCAGGAGAGGCGCCTATGATACCGGAAATTTTTTGGGTTTTCTCTACAGTTGAAGATAGAGTACTACTGCCTCGCCTCTCTGAGAGATGACCGCACTTTTTTATATTCTTAAAGGCGCGTTTTTCATTAATAGAGCCCCCCTCTTGCCCGGCTGTATATCCCTTGCCGGCCATAGGGATATTCCATGAGATACCCTTACGAGCCCCCTTCTTATCATTCCTCTCATTAAAGTCCGGTGCAGTCATACTCATGATAGAACCTCTGAAGTATAATCACGAAGCCTGAGACGGAGTGTCATGCCCATTGACAGAAAGTACATTGTTTATTTAAATTACTCTTTTTATATACCAAAATAAATACTTTGTCAAGCATTTGTTTACATAAATATGAAGATAATTAAATAATATGTGTTTAGAAAGGTGAAATATGTAGAAGAATGTAGGAAGAAAAAACTTAAAAATCCTCGTGCTCAATACCGTAACTCTTGATTTTTCTGTAGAGATGACTGCGCTCAATGCCTATAGCCTCGGCGGTTCTGGCGATATTACCGCTGTTTTCCTTGAGTTTTCTTAAGATGAATTCCTTCTCGAATGAGGCCCTCGCGTCACGAAGCAGGCTTCGGTTAAAGATGTCACCGTCAATATCATCTGCCTTCTCGCCGCTTATGTAAGAGGGAATATCCTTGGTGGTAATAATAGGGCCGGAGGTCATTATAACGAGTCTCTCAAGAAGGTTTTTAAGCTCACGAATGTTACCGGGCCAGCCGTACTCAGAGAGCAGTCTCAGTACTTTTGCGTCGGCCTTTATCATATCATGGCCTGAGTCTCGTGAAAATTCACTTAAAAAATGCTTTGCAAGAAGTGGAATATCCTTTGCCCGCTCACGGAGCGGCGGTACGACAAAAGGAATGACATTAAGCCTGTAGTAGAGGTCTTCCCTAAAACCGCCCTGCTTTATCTCCTCCTTTAGGTCCTTATTTGTAGCGGCGATAACACGTACGTCTACCTTAATAAGCTCTGTACCGCCGACACGCTCAAAGGACTGCTCCTGAAGGATGCGCAGTATCTTGGCCTGAGTCTTAAGGCTCATATCCCCTATCTCATCAAGGAAGATAGTACCCTCGTCGGCCATATCAAACTTACCTTTTTTCTTTGAGACGGCACTTGTAAAGGCGCCTTTTTCGTGGCCGAAGAGCTCGCTCTCAATTAACTCATCAGGTATGGCGGCGCAATTTACCTCTACAAAGGCCTTATCAGAACGCGTTGAGAGCTGATGAATGTTACGGGCCACAAACTCCTTACCCGTTCCGTTCTCTCCAGTTATCAGTACCCACGAGTTAGAGGGTGCGGCCTTCTTAATGTCACTCTTGAGCGCCTTTATTACCGCTGTCTCGCCGATAATCTCATACTTTTTAAGGGCCTTTTGTTTAAGCTCACGCACCTCGCCTGATAAGCGCCTGTGTGCGAGTGCGTGTTCAACGGTAATAAGCACCTTATCAAGTGAGAGAGGTTTCTCGATAAAATCGTAAGCCCCGAGTTTTGTGGCCTGCACGGCAGTATCAATGCTGGCATGGCCTGATATCATGATTACCTCAACATCGCTCAAGACCTCTTTTATCTGCTTAAGCGCCGTGATGCCATCCATACCCGGCAGCCATATATCAAGAAGCAGCACCGCCGGGCTCACCTCCACTATGACACGCAGCGCCTCCTCGGCGCTACCCGCGCTTACGACGGAGTAGCCCTCGTCACTTAGCACACCGCCGAGGGAATCCCTAATGTCTCGCTCATCATCAACTATCATTATCTTATTCATCGTGCTCATATACTCACCGGCCCTACAGGAAGCTCTATCACGAAAATTGTCCCTCCCGTGGGATTATCTCTTACCCTTATGTAACCGTTATGGTCTGATATTATATTACTTACAATGGCAAGGCCGAGACCTGTACCAGAGCGTTTTGTAGAGAAATAAGGCTCAAAGAGCCTCTCTCTCGCCTCTGCGTGTATGCCGGTGCCGCTGTCTATTATCTCTACCCGTACAAGATGAAGAAGAGGGTTGTAACTTGTCTTAACGGTAATGAAACCATGACCTGTTATAGCGGCAGATGCGTTATCTACGAGATTTATAAGAACACGCTTAATCTGATCTCTGTCAATACTCACTACAGGCATAGTATCATCAGTAATGACCTCATAGGCAATCTTATTATCCGCTGTCTTGTATAGGGCGACAGTCTCTCGCACCACCTCGTTAAGATCGTTTGGGGCGGGGTTTACAGAGGGCATACGGGCAAAATTAGAGAACTCGTCAACAAGGGTCTTTAGCTCGTCTACCTGATTAATAATAGTGCGCGTGCAGTCGTCAAATATCTCATTATCAGAAAAACTCAAAAGATATTTTTTTCTTAACCTCTGCGCCGAGAGTTTTATGGGCGTAAGAGGGTTCTTTATCTCATGGGCAATCCTCTTGGCGACCTCTTTCCACGCCTGCATACGCTGCGTCTTCAGTAGATGCGTAAGGTCGTCAAGCACTGTAACCATGCCGAGGTAATTACCCCTGTCATCACGCAGCGCGTTGAGGTTTACAAGAACCATTATAGTCTTATCACCTACCTTAATGCTGAGCTGACGCTCCATAGACTGCACGCCAATTACGTTCATGTGCCTTATAAGCTCCTTGAAGACCTCTCTATCCTCTTCTCGAAGCACTTCCTTATAATTTTTAGCCAACGCAAAGCCCTCATCAGTACCGAGAATCTCAGCGGCGACTCTGTTAATAGAGGTTATCTTACCATGACGGTCAATGGAGATAATTCCAGCCGTGATGTTATCAAGGACAATGCCCATGTAGCGACGCCTCTGCTCAAGCTCTGCATTGGTCTTTCTCAGATCAAGGTTAGCCTCCTCAATACGCGATTTACCGGCCTTCAAGTCCTCTGTCATACGGTTAAATGAACGTACAAGAAGGCCTATCTCGTCATCAGACTCTACGTTAATACGAAAGTCCAGGTTGCCTCCCGCGACCTCATTCGTACCGTTTGCAAGCTCATGGATGGGCACGGTAATGCCCCTTGCAAGGTATCGGCCTATCCAGATGGAGAAAAAGACGATTAAGAGCATTATTATAAGGAGTATTACAAAGTAACTCGTTTTAACGGGGTTTTTAAGCAGTTTCATCTGCTTGTACCCCTCAAAGGCCGTTGAAATCTCCTTCATCTTGCCCATGAGGCTAAGAGGAACGTGGTAACTTACGACTACGGCGCCAAGGACACGCTTTGGATTACCGGGGGCGAGTACGGGATAGGAGCCGCGTACAACATCGCCAAGATCAAGGCTATTTACAAAGCTCAGAGGCTCTCCCGCGAAGGTGGCCCTTACACGCTCAGTGTCCACCTCGGGCACAGTGCCCTCAACAACAGAGTCAGAGACAAAGTACATGACACGCTTCCCCATTGCGTTAAAGACCTCAATAGTGGAGTAATCATTTTCCTCCATACGCTGATAGATAAAAAAACGAATGCGTGATGAGTCTGTGGCAATAGAGCTTTTAGCGGCGGAGAGGGCTATAATACGCGCTCCCGAGAGCATCTTCTCCTTCATGTCCCGGTAGTAGTTCTGCCCAAGCTCAAGGGACTGCTGCAGGGAGTCCTCAATCTTTATATTAAACCACCCGTCAATGCTGCGGTTTATAAAGGCAATAACAACAAAGAACAATATTAACGTTGGTATGATAGAGAGTGAGACAAAGGCCGTAATAAGCCTTGTCATAAGCTTGGAGCCCATGACCTTGCTTTTTCTCTCAAAAAATATCTTAACCGTATTTCGTAGTACTAAAAAAATGACTACGATAAGAAGTATTATGTTGAGGTTTATAAGACCTAAGATGAGTATATTGGCAGGTATGGGAACATTACCGCTGAGTATGGAGATATGGGACTCAAAGTAAGTAAGCAAGACAATAACAGGCAGCGCAGCGATAATAATAAAAAGCTCTCTACGCCGTCTCTTCTGCTCGGCAACCGTTCTCTTGGTACTATTCATGGCATAATTCAATAGGTGAATTTATATGAATACCAGTCCGTATCAATATCCCATAACCTCAGGAAAAACAGCATGTAATCCAGACGGAAGGGCAGTCTGATGGTGCGAAGCTCCGCCATTACGCGGATCTCATAAGAGTATCCCCTTGGAAGCCCCCAGGAGGGAAGGAGAACTACAGAGTCAGGCGAGCTCATAAGTCTCTTCATCTCCTCGTAATCCTTTGTAACTATCTTCTTAAGACCCTTTTCTTCAAGGGTTACCTCATACTCCTGCTTCAAGGTATCGTATTTAACGGTGTGCTTGAAGTTCCAGCTTCCCATGTCTTTATCAAACCAGAGGCCTCTTCTCCTTGTAAACTCAACGAGAAAATTGAATGACGTAGGTACTCCGCTCTTAATGGCGTCTTCTATGCCTCCGGGAAAGGCGTTCTCTACTGAGAAGGAGAGGCTTAAGGCCTCAGGCGCAGTTGTAACATTAAGGTCGCCTATGCTGGCCTTTGCGGCAAGGGCATCGGTTGAAAAAGCGAGAGTAAGAATAAAGGTAATAGTGAGGATAATTTTTTTCATTGAAATAAAAGACTTCATCTTATGGGCATTCCCGTAAAATAGAGTGAACTTGAGAGTGCAAAGAAGTGAGAAAATAACAGTTAAGGCATATAAATTCAGTTAGAATATAACTAATCTGCGAGTAAAAAGCAAGAAGGAGGGAGTTGAGATCAAAAGGAGTTAAAAATACAAAAGAGTGAGTGCAAGATGCTTTTATTGATAAAAAAAATACATCTCGAAGATGTATAACTTACAGTGCGATAATTTGAAAAACATTAAGGACTTCAGCCGCGAGCTATCTTAATAACGCAGGACTTACGTAAATGAAAAGCTTCGCAACAAGGAAGCTGCTTAGAGGGAGCTGTCTTTTTTGCGCTCTCTAAATAAAGAGATACCAACTTTGATTATCTCTCTCTTGACTTTTTTTCTGAACTCAGCCTCATCGACCTTGAATTTAAAGGACTTTTTTCCATTAATAAAGATAGTTGGAATATTCTCACTGTACCTGCGTTTAAGGTCTTCACTGGAGGTTATGTCAACCTCGTTAAGGATAAAAGAGACCTCCTCCTGCACCTTTGAGATAACCTCCCTCGCCTCCATGCAGAGTGAACATGAAGCGCCGGTAAGTGGGTCTGTACGCTCACCTAATGTACATGGCAAGCAGTCCTGCCTCGCATATAAATCTACACGAAGTTTGCTCATAAGTTGTTATCCGCCTTAGCTGAGTTGTGGCAAGATAGTATTTAGATATGAGGAGATTATAGCAAGAGAGTTGAAAAAAATCAATACCCCAGTTAAAATAAGGAAAAAGCCCGTGATAATAGAGACTATCCTCATGTGTTTCTTTAACCTGTTGAAGTGATGAAGAAAGGTATTAATGCCAAGAGATGTGAGAAAAAATGGTATGGCAAGGCCCACGGAGTAGGCCAGAAAAAGCTTCATGCCTGCAAAGGGACTTGTAGATGTTGCCGCAACAGCAAAAATTGCCGATAGAATAGGGCCTATGCATGGCGTCCAGCCTGCGGCAAAGCCCAGCCCAACTAAGAAAGAACCTAAGAAGCCCGCCGGTTTACCCTTAAAAAAATGGTATCTCTTATCTCTTTGCAGTACCTTGATATTAATAATCCCCATGATGTGAATTCCAAGGAGGATTATAATAACACCGCCTACCTTACGTACAAGATCCTGATACTGTAAGAATACAGAGCCGAAGAGCTGGGCAGATGAGCCGAGAATAAGGACAAAGACAGTGGTAAAACCAAGAATAAACATAAGGGAGTTAAGGAGAATAACTCGTTTTAGCTGAGTGGAACTCTCGCTCGTAAGGTCTTCAAAGGATATGCCTGTAACAAAAGAAATATACGATGGTACAAGAGGCAGTACGCAGGGCGAGACAAATGAGAGAATGCCGCCGAGAAATGCAAGTGATAAGGTGACTTCGCTATTCATCAGAGTTTCCTTATTTTAATTCTACGAAAAAAAATATCTAAACCTACGCTAATTGGTTACAAGGATAACCAAAGGCGCTGCCCTTACTTTGTCTTGTAAGACTTCGGCGTACGTGCGCCGTTAGCAAGGAGATTTTCTATGTTATATAGATTTTTCGGATTAGACCAGTCCCGCGGACCCCAGACTTTTTCGGCGACAATACCGTTCTGGTCGATGATAAAGGTCTCGGGAACACCTGTTGTCTTATAGGTGTCTTTAATATCACCCTTCTGGTCATGGAGGATAAGAAAGGTCAGGCCAAGCTCCTTTGCGAACTTTTTCACCTTCTTGGCAGGGGCGGAATCAATGCTTACGGCAACTATCTTAAAGGGCCTGCCCTTGAACTTATTATGCATAAACTGCATGGAGGGCATCTCTTCCTTGCATGGCCCGCACCAGGAGGCCCAGATGTTAAGAAAAACTACGTTACCGCGAAACTCCGAGAGTTTGTGAGGAGTACCTTCAAGGTCGGGCAGTGTAAAATCAATGGCCTCAGTGCCGGGGCTCATGAGAGTAAATTTTTGCTTCTGACTAAGAACCACAACAACGACTATGACTACAGCCGCGGCAATGACGCCTATTATAACGCCTTTTGGAAGACCGCCCTCGGACTTTGCTTCACCGGACATATAGAAGATACCCCCTAATGGATAGTAACTCTCAGCAAGTGATTAAATAATTCCAAAGCTGCCCCTTGTGCGCTGCTTCGAAGTAAGACACAGGCCGCCTAAGCGTAGGCGTGCAGACCCGGCAGAACAAAACTTACGCCCCAGTAGAGGAAGAGTACGGCAAGAAAACCCGCTATGGAGAGATAAGCTGCCTTCTTACCTCGCCAGCCCCTTGTGACTCTTGCATGGAGATAAGCGGCGTAGATAAACCATGTAATAAGGGACCAAGTCTCTTTTGGATCCCAGCTCCAGTACGTGCCCCAGGCATAATTGGCCCAGACAGCGCCTGATACGATACCTACGGCGAGAAAAGGAAAACCCCAGGCAATGGTGCGGTACCCGAGTTCGTCAAGTATCTTACCATCTGGAAAGGCCGCGAGAAGACCTCCGCTGCCGCCTCGTGACTCGCTCCTGTTCTTTATAAGATACATGATGCTGATGCCAAAAGATATGGCAAAAGCCGAGTAACCTACAAAGGTAGTAAAGACATGAAAATCAAGCCAGCCTATGGCGTATTTTTCAAGGTTAAAGTGAGCAAGGAGGTTTACCATCCAGTGCCACTTGTTCTGCAGAGCAGGATTCAAGGGCTCTACGCTCTTGAACCTGTATGGCAGCATTGATGCCGAGAGCATGGAGAGAAATGCAATAGTCATTACAAAGGCGCCAATTGCCTTGAACTTATGCCTGTACTCAAGGATAAGATAACCGAGATTGATGCCCCAGACAAAGAGAACCATAGACTCGTAGAGGTTTGAAAATGGCGCGTGCCCAGACTCACCGGCTCTCATAATGAGTATCATGGTCGTGGAAAAGAGAGCTACATATGAAATAGAAGTAGCGAGCTGGCCAAGCCACTTCTTTTTCAGAGTCCAGTTGCCGAGATAAAGAAGTGCGGCAAGTATGTAAAAACCAAAAGAAAAACTGAAAAAAACAAGTGATAGTACCATAAACAAGACCTCCGAGCCGTGGTGTTAATCCGCCTCTATTCGCCGGACTATATCCTTGAGCTCTTTTTCAAGGGCAAACAGATTTTTATTGATAAACCCGCCTATCTTTACCTCCGAAGAGTTACCCGATGATTTTATATAAATCCATAATCTTTTATGAGTTATAAAGAACGCCAGGAAGAAACCAAGGCCCATTACAAGGGCACCGAGCCATACGACATTAGTTCCCGGGTCTTTGTTAAGTGATATACCTGAGTACATAATACCAGTAAAACCTGCGAATACAAGGTCATCTTCCGAGTCCGGTATAGCAGGGAAAATGCCGGGGTAGTTCAGAAAGAGCCAGGGGTTGGAGATCATCTCGTCACCCTTGTATATCTCTATATTTACAGCGGGGTTCTTTGTCTCCATGGACTGAGAAAAGACTGTCTTTGTATTGTTGTCATAGGCAAAGTCCGCGGCAAAACCCATTAGCTTAATGGAATATGGCGTGCCCTCCACATCGACTTTTTTACCCCAATCCACGCTCATCTTCTTCTGGTATTTTCTGCCCTTTTTCTTCAGCAGACCAATATCAGCGCGTTTTATCCTGTTCCATGCAGGGCCGTAGCTGCTCTGATAAAAACGTATCCCTTTATAGTAGAGAGGTTCATTCACCCATATCTGCTTCTTAAGAACTTCCTTACCACCGTCTATAACAGTTAAGAGGCTGTTATACTGGCGAATTTGGCCCGTATCGTAGTAATCTATCCAGAATTTATCAAGCCTCACCTTAAAGGAGGCCTCAGGGACAGTCATGCTATCGCCTTCATAGACGATTTTATTGTCCTTGTATCCATAGAAACCTCCGAGAATAGAACCAAGGAGTATGAGCAAGAGGCTGATATGTACTACATCAGAGCCGAATCTGCCGAGAGTACCTCGCCAGGCGTAGATATAATGTCCATCAGAGGCCGTAGTAAGCTGCGTCTTATACTTCTTCTTCTTAAATACGCCTAAGACCTTATCCTTGGCATCGTCAAGCTCCGACTCTACTGTGATAGTCTCGTTATGAGAGCAGTTGGATATAATCCTCGCGTTGAATTTCCCCGAGGGTTTCTGATTAAGCAGGGCCTTCCACTTTGGCGGAAACCTCTCAAAGGTGCAGACGATGATATTGAGGCACAAAAGAGCAAGAAGCGCCGTAAACCACCAGGCATGGTAAAGATTGTTCACCTCAGTATAGAGGATAATCTTAGTCCACCAAATACCAAAGGCGCGCACATACTCTGAGGGCTGCAGCCCCTGCTCTATTACCGTTCCAAAGCCTGCGGCAAAGGCCAGCGTCAGCATTACTGCAAGAGTAAGTTTAAGGGAATTAAAGAACAACCAGACCTTGCGGCCCACTCTCTTATAAAAAGGCGGCGGCACTTTTGCGCCTGCCCTTGGTTTTACACTCATTTAGAAGCCTTGCTCTCACCAGAAAAACCTTTGTTTATCTGAGTGAGATAATTATCGGCAGCCTTGCCAACTCCACTTGCCGGGTCTATGCCGCGGGCCTTTTTCCATGCCTTGCCTGCCCGCTCAAGGTCGCCCACTCCGTAAGCGAGGACAAAACCTTTAGTAAGCCATATTCTCTGATTATAGGGATTTTTCTTAATACCCTCACCAAGGGCTGTTACGGCATCCTCTGATCTACCAAGGTAATGCAGAGATAACCCGAGGTCATTATATACATCGGCATTTTCCGGAGTAAGAGTAAGAAGTTTTTTATAGTACTTAACTGCTTCGTCAAAACGCTTCATACTAAAATAAGTATCAGCAAGAGAATAAATGGCCTTTGCGTCATCAGGTTTTTCTTTAAGCCTCGCCTCAAGGTCGGCTATGAGGGAGGACTTGTTATCACTAATGGAAGGCCCTGAGCTGTATACGCTCTTAGAGGAAGCCGCGCCACCTGACCCCTTGCCTATGAAATAACCTCCGGCGGCCGCTATTACGACTACGATGGCGGCTATGACAATTATAACCGTGCTTTTATTATTCACACTATACCCCTTGAATATTTTTAAATGTTTGCAACATGACTATACATAGAATCATATCAGTATATAATTAATTCTTTACCTGCCATTACAAAGACTATAATTGCAAGACGATATCTCCCTAAATTAGGATAACAAAAGGAGATTAAAGTATTATTAACGGAAAATTATTGTAGATTAACTGACCCCCTCCGCAGTTTCTTAGAAGAGGAATAAATAGGTAAAGAAAGACGCTTTCAAGAGGAATTTTCTTTTATCGGGAGAAAAGAACAGAGCTGTCAGGAGGTCTTCTTAAGTTGAGTGGCAAGGTACCTACCCCTTGTAACATCCTCCTCAAGTCCATAATGGATGCACTTTGTAGGGCATCTCTTCGTGGCCTCGTCATTTTGCGGGGCAAGGTCATTATCAACAATAGCGAGATTGTCTTTAAGGGCTATAGCGCCCTTCTCGGAGCAGTCTTTTACGCATAGACCGCAGCCGATACAGGCTACTGTGCAGACCTTTCTCGCCTTTGCGCCCTTTTCTTTATTACGGCAGTATACAAAGAGCTTGTGGTCCTCACTGTGAAGCTCGATGATATTACGTGGACAGGCCCGTACACAGGCGCCGCAGCCCACGCACTTATCATGAAATACAAGGGGCAGATTATCTTCACTCATGGCCATAGCGCCGAACTCGCAGGAAGCCACGCACTCACCGTAACCAAGACAGCCAAAAGAGCAGGCCTTGCCGCCGCCCGTAAGGTCAGCGGCCGTGCAGTCAACGGCCCCTCTGTACTCAGCCGTCCTCTTTGCCTCGGCAGTTCCGCCGTGACAGAGAACAACTGCTATGTTTCTCTTTTTTGCGCCTACCTCTACGCCGAGAACTCCGGCGAGTTTTTTAGAGGTTGCGTCTCCTGCGGCAACGCAGGAAGTTGGCGGGGCCTTGCCGCCAAGAAGGGCCTCGGCAAGGGATCTGCAGCCTGCAAAACCGCAGCCGCCGCAGTTGGTACCGGGCAGAATATCAAGTAGCGACTCTATACGAGGGTCTTCCTTAACGCTTAGCTTCTTGTCAGCTATGGCGATAAAGGCGGCTAGCACGGCGCCGATGCCGCCCATGC
This sequence comes from uncultured Thermodesulfobacteriota bacterium, assembly GCA_964510775.1. Classification (GTDB taxonomy): domain Bacteria; phylum Desulfobacterota; class GWC2-55-46; order GWC2-55-46; family JADFVP01; genus JAJRZX01. The sequence continues at coordinate 47,891 of CAZEBZ010000001.1, read as the reverse complement.
TCAATACTGAAGATATAAGTGTTCCCGCGGCCATAATTTAAGTACCACTCCTCAAACTTTTAATATAATTATACACTACAGGGCAGAGATTGGCAAAAATAACGGTCTCAAATGGGTTAAAGGCCTTACCCCTCCGCCCCTTTTTTTCCCCGCTAAACTAATGCAGCAGCCCGGCAAAGCCCATAAAGGCAAGTGCCATCATGCCGGCGACTATCATGGTAACGGCTATGCCCTGGAAGTGCTTTGGAATATCGGCGAACTCAAGCTCTTCCCTTATACCGCTCATCATAAGGAGAGCTATGGTGAAACCAACACCAGTGCCAAAGCCAAATACTATGCTCTTTATATAGGTGTAATCACGAAGCACCATAAAGAGGGCGAGGCCAAGCACGGCGCAGTTAGTTGTAATAAGGGGCAGATATATTCCAAGGGCCCTGTAAAGCGAGGGGCTTGATTTTCTCACATACATCTCAACAAGCTGAACAAGGGCGGCGATGATGATGATAAAAGAGACGTACTCAAGAAAAGGAATATTGTAGCGAAGCAGTATGTAGTGATACACGGGCCACGTCGCCGCCGCCGTAAGGGTCATGACAAAGGTAGTTGCCATGCCCATATTCAGGGCGTTCTCCGTCTTATTGGAGACTCCCACAAAGGGGCAGAGCCCAAGAAAATAAGTAAGGACGAAGTTATGAATTATGGAAGCCGAGATAAAGACTACTATGAGCTCCACGTCTCTCTCCTAAGCCTCTTCCTCTTGCGAGGACTGTTTGTGAGAAATATAGTTAACAATGGCTATAAGGGTGCCCATTACAAGAAAGGCCCCCGGCGGCAGTATCATGACTATCCACGGCGTAAACCAGGCGCCCATGATGTGAAAGCCGAAGATAGAGCCAAAGCCCAGTATCTCTCGTATAAGCCCCATTACAACAAGGGCGAAGGTAAAGCCAATACCTGTTCCAAGGGCGTCCATTATAGTTGGAAGCACGGGGTTCTTCTGCGCGAAGGCCTCTACCCTGCCAAAGATTATACAGTTAGTAATAATAAGAGGCACATAGGGGCCAAGGGCCTTTGAGATGCCAGGCGTAACGGCCTGTAAAAAGAGGTCTGTTACGGTAACGATAGTGGCTATAATGACGACATAGGCGGCTATTCGCACCTGCGGAGAGATAAATTTTCTTACAAGTGAGACGGCAAAACAAGAGGCCACGAGGACAAATAAGGTGGCAAGGCCCATTGAGAGACCGTTTCGCAGGGAGTTGGTTACGGCCAGCGCCGGGCATAAGCCAAGCACAAGCCTGAAGGGGGCGATATCCTGCCAGAGACCCTTCTTAAGCTCATAAAAGAGGCTTGTTTTTTCTTCTACAATAGCTGTCTCAGCCGTCTCGCTCATATTACTCTCCGCCGCCCGCCTCTGCCGCGTCCATTACATCAGAGGCGCTAAATAGTTCCGTAACCTTCTTAACTGCTTTGTTGATATTTGTAACAACTGCGTTACTTGAGATAGTGGCGCCTGTTATGGCCTGAATCTGATTTGGTTTTTCAGGCTTTCTATACTTAATATATTCTATTTTCGGGTGAACCTCAACCCCCTTGAACTGCTCCTTAAACCAGTCCTCACGGATTCTGTCGCCAAGTCCCGGGGTCTCAACCTGATCAAGAACCTCTATGCCCTTTATCTTCTTGTACTCAAGGCCAAGGCCCACCATAATGCCCACATTCCCCTGAAAACCATTACCATCGGCCTTAAAAGCCACACCAATAGGCGCTCCGCTCTCATCAAGGCCTACATAGAGTGTCACAACCTCGTCTTTTAGTTCTTTTTGAAGAGTCCTGTAGTCCTTAGCCGCAGGCAGAACAGTAAAGATAGCGGCCTTTAGCTCCTTTTCCTTATTTATCTGGATAAGAGGGTCGGCCATCTTAAAGACAACGGCGAGAATAATTCCCGCGAGCGCCCCAAGTACGGTAAGTGTAACTATCATTTTTACTGATTTATTCAAGACCTGATTATTCCTAATTAATAATTAACCGCTTATAGGCCCGTGCCGAGATACAAATTAACGGGTTAAGCCTTTTTTGCCTTTAGTTTTCCAAATACCTTTGGCTTTGTATGCCTGTTTATAAGGGGCACAAAGGCGTTCATAAAGAGAATTGAGTACATGACACCCTCAGGAAGACCTCCAAAGAGGCGTATTATAATCGTAAGAAAACCTGCGGATATAGCGAAAATCCACTGCCCGCAGGGGGTTACAGGCGTTGTCACCATATCCGTAACCATAAACCACGCCCCAAGCATTGCGCCTCCGGCCATTACATGAAAAAATGGCGAGGCGTATGTTGAGGGATCGTATATCCAGAAGATAGTAGCGAAGAAGGCTATAGAGCCAAGATAACCCAGTGGAAGTTTCCAGTTAATATAACCCTTGTACCGTAAATATAAGCCGCCGATAAGTATGGCTATGGCAGAGGTCTCGCCAAGTGAGCCTGCGACGTTACCAAAAAAGAGCGCGCCAAGGCCCGTATGATGACCTCCAAACTTCATCAACGCAAGGGGCGTCGCGGCGCTTATGGCGTCAACGGCATTGATTACGGCCCCGGGGTCTACCCAGGTGGTAATTAAGACAGGATAAGTTGCCTGCAAAAAGGCCCTGCCGATAAGAGCGGGGTTGAAGATATTATAACCAAGACCTCCGAAGAGCATCTTTCCAACTACTATGGAGAATAAGGAGCCAAGCACGGCGCCGTATATGGGAAAACCCGGGGGCAGCATAAGGGCGAGGAGTATGCCTGTTATGGCGGCGCTGCCGTCGTATACGCGAATGGGTTTCTTTCTTATCTTCGCAACGACGTACTCAGAGCCAAGGCAGACCACGAGGCAGACAACCATAAGGAGCAGAGCGCGAAGACCAAAGAGATAAATGCTCACGGCCATGGCGGGGAATAGAGCCATGATAACGGTGTGCATTATCCTCGGAATATTCTCAGTGGAGTGAAAGTGAGGCGATGAGGAGACAACGAGTTTATTCGCAGCGTCCTCGGCAGGTGTTGCGGGCTTTTTAGCCGCAGGCTTTTTTGCTACAGGCTTTTTTGCCGCAGCGCTTTTAGGGGGAGGCGTCTTAGCCGTTTTTTCAGTCTCAGGCGCCTTGGCCTCAGCTTTTTCAGGCGCAGGTGTCTTCACCTCGGCCTTCTCCACATCCGTATTTTCTGTCTTCTTCTTATCCATAATTAATTCGCGGGGTATGCCTTACCGCTACAATTAAATCACTCGCTTAACTTATGATAAATAAAACAACTTACCGTAATAAAAACCCCTCTTACACCAGCCCCTTACTGCTTGGGCATCTGACGAACCCGTAGTTTACCTACCCTTATCCACTGAAGCAGAGGCCGCCTCGAAGGGCATACATAAGAGCAGCACCCACACTCAATGCAATCCATACCCGACCACGCAGAGAACTCTTCGGCACGGGCCATAATTCCAAGATCACCGAGCCTGTAGGGCATAAGCCCCATTGGGCAGGCCTCTACACAGCTCGCGCAGCGTATGCAAGGCTCTATGGGTTTTTTCTTAATGTCCGCGGCGCCAAGCACGGTAATGCCTGAGGTTCCCTTTATAACAGGAACAGCAAGGGTGCTCTGCGTAATGCCCATCATGGGGCCGCCGTTAAGGACTTCCACCTCGGCGAAGGAATCTTTTATACCGCCGCACTCTTTTATCACATCCTCAAAAGAAGTGCCGACGCGTACAAGGAGGTTGCACGGTGAGTTAAGGGCGTCTCCGCTAAGGGTAACTATGCGCTCAATAAGGGGTTTATCATAGTGAAAGACGTCATATATGGCAGCCGCGGTGCCTACGTTATTTACAAGCACGCCCACCTCGAGGGGCAGCGCCCCTGTTGGTACCTTTCTACGAATAGCGGCCTGAATAAGCATCTTCTCGGCGCCCTGTGGGTATTTTGTCTCAAGAACCATTACCTCAAGATCCAGCGCTCCTGAGATGGCGTCCCTTATGGCATGCACTGCCTCGAGCTTATTCTCCTCAATGCCGATTATGCCCCGCGAGGCGCCTGATGCACGCATAAGGGCCCTTAGACCCCAGACGACCTTCTGCGGGCTCTCGAGCATAACGCGATAATCTGATGTAAGATAAGGCTCGCACTCACAGCCGTTAAGTATAACGGTATCTATCTTCTTTCCCTTTGGAAGGGTTAGCTTTACTGATGTTGGAAAGGCCGCTCCGCCCATGCCTACTATGCCTGCGCCGCGCACCTTATCTCTTATTACCTCGGGGTCTATATCATCTATCTTTACGTTCTTGAGGGCCTTCCACTGCTTTATCTCGCCGTCGCCCTCAATAACAACAGAGAGAACCTTACGCCCCGATGGATGGGGGTAGTTGTCTATGTCCTTTACCTTACCGCTTATAGAGGCATGAACGGGTGCGGAGATAAATGAAGTCCCCTCGCCTATTGGCTGGCCTTCACTGACAATATCGCCTTTTTTAACAAGGCACTGGCAAGGCGGGCCGATGTGCTGCTGCAGAGGGATTATAACGGTTCCGGGAAGGGCCGCGGTCTTCACGGCCTTATTGGCAGTGAGTTCCTTATTGTCGCTGGGGTGTACCCCTTTATCAAAGGTCTTTAGATTCATGGTTTTTAGCTGCATATTAGTTTGAGTCATCTTAATTTCATTACTTTTACTTGTCAAGGAGTTTCAATCCTTATGTTTTTCAAGCGCACTCTCATAATAGGAAAAAAAACCTCATAAGCGCCTTTTACGGCGTAAAACTCTGCTATACTTCATTCATAATAAACACTTAAAAAGGAGGTTCATGATGAAGCGGTCAATAAGAGGAAAAAACTTTCTTACTACCTACGCTGCCATTGCTGTTCTTCTTTCGGCTATAATGCTCACAGCAGCTGCTACGGTATTGGCAGAGGGAGGCTCAGATGGAGAAGTAGTTATCATGAGCCCCGCTGACGGCGCTACAATATCAGGGAGCAGCGTTGACGTAGTCTTCGAGCTGCGCGATAAGGGCAGCAGAGGCGATCATGTACACCTCTATCTTGACGGCAAACTCGTAAAACCCCTCCATGGGAAGAAGGTCTCTCATACCATTAACGGTCTAAGGGGCGGCACTCATACCATCACGGTAAGGATCGCCACAAAGAGGCATGAGGTACTTGAGACAAAGGCTTCTGTTAATGTCCACGTAAAATAAGGCAGGCATACTCAAAACCGCTTCGCAAGGCGCGAAGCGGTTTTGAGAAAATCACATAGCTTTACAGAGACTTCTTTATAAAAGAGAAGTTTTTGCGGTGGCGTTCTACGCTCACCGCCTCCCGGCAAAGCGACTCAGCAAGAGAAGGAGGGGGCTTTGTAACCTATATCAAAGACCTCGTGACAGGATGGGCATATAAAGAGCCACTGTACGAGATCGCCCTCTTTACGGAACATAGAGTGAAAGCCGTCCTTGTACCCGCACTCTGGACAGACCTTGAACTCGCCCTCTACCTCTACCTTATTTATCTCATAATTCATATTAAGTATCCTCACTAAGTATATATCAATATAGACAAAATTTCAAACATTACCTGACCAAAAGATACCCCCTTACTTCATATAATCATATCTCTTCCATCTGTATGGAGGGTCGATTATCGTACCCGGCTCCTTTACCTCCTCGAGGAGTCTCAGGGCTTTTTTTACGATAAAGGTCTGCTCCGCATCCTTAAAAGGCTCGCCCAGGGGGTGACCAAGGGGCCACTTCAAAAACATCGCCCTCGGTGCCTTCACGTCTTCTGTAAACTTTCGAAGTATTGAGATAGAGGCCGTAGGTATTCCCTGCGCCTCAATCTCACGCTGTATCAGTCCAACGGACCGATTGCAGATGCCTCACCCAGGGGTGAGGAGTACGGCGTTTACGCCCTCTTCTTTGAATAAGCCCGCAACCTCCGGGGCTGTCTTGTTCATCAAGGTATCTACATGAGGCCCTACGATATGCCCCATAAAACCGTAATTTACTCCGGCGACTCCTCCTATGAACCCCTCTTTCACGAGTTCAAGGAGCCTGAAAATTGGAAAAACGACATTTATATCTTTATCGGCATCGCTGTGGTCATAATAGTCATGAGTAATCGTGTAACCCTCGGGGGGTGTCTCAAGAGGCAGAGCCCTGTATGTGGCGTCGCCGTCAGGGTCAATCATGTTAAAGGCTTTTTGCGAGGGCAGATGCACTCCGGCGGTAGTGACAAGGCCTACCTTTGCATCCTTAAGCCCGCCGGTAAAAGGCGTCCAGGGGATACCCTTCACATTAACAGAGGCCGTAGATGCGGCGTATTTCTCGACGTCGAATAGGCGCGGAAACCTCGTTATGAGAGTGGCCATTAAGCGGTTCTTAATCCTTCCCATTTTCTCACATCTCCTCATTAAGTCTTGTATACTTATAATATATCCCGCAATCACGCCTTAGTCCAGTAGGGAGGACAATACTTTTAATTCGCTATTTATAAAAGAACAAGAACATCACATCATCAGGAAAATTTGAATTGTATGAGCCGCCTTTTTATGATATTTTATATTATTAAAATCAGCTGTTTTTCAGGTAAAGGCAAGAGGACATATTAATCACGACAATCTCCCTAATCCCTGCCGCAGCCCCGTCATGGAGTTATAAAGCCCTTGAGTGACAAATTCAGAATAGACAGCCATAAACTCATGTACCACCCCGAGAGGGTCGCAAAGTGGCTTCGTGGTGAGGATATTTTCCCTATTTATGTGGAGATATCCCCCTCAGGGGCATGTAACCACAGATGCACATACTGCGCCCTTGACTACATGGGTTATCAGCACCGCTTTCTTAATACAGAGATATTAAAAAAACGCCTTAAAGAGATGGGCGGCCTCGGCATTAAGTCCGTTATGTACGCCGGTGAGGGCGAGCCATTTCTACATAAAGACATCTCCGAGATAATCAACCACACAGTTCAATCAGGCATAGACGTTGCCGTAACAAGCAACGGAGTTCTCTTTACGGAAAAAATAATGCAGGCTGCCATGGCCTCTATTACGTGGATAAAGATTAGTATCAACGGCGCCACAAAGCAGACCTACGCAAAGATGCACCGCACAGAGGAGGGGGATCTCAAACGCGTTACAGACAACCTCACTCGTGCAGTAAAGTTTCGAGAAGCCGAGGGCCTTACTACGGCAATAGGCATGCAGCTCATACTCCTGCCGGATAACGTCCACGAGGTGCTGCCCCTCGCGAGGCTCGCCCGTGAGATCGGCGTTGATTACCTCGTAATAAAACCATACTCACAGCACCTGAAATCCATTACAACAGAGTACAAGGGCGTAGACTACAGCGAGTTCTACCACCTTGCAGAGGAGCTAAAGGCCCTCTGCACAGATAGCTTCAGCGCTGTATTTCGGATAAATACCATGAAAAAGCTCGCCGAAGAAGAGCGCGGTTACAGCAGGTGTGTAGCCCTTCCTTTCTGGGCGTATATTGATTCAGGCGCAGGGCTCTGGGGCTGCAGCGCGTACCTGAGCGATGAGAGATTTCTCTTCGGCAGTCTTGCAGAGCATAGTTTTAAAGAGCTCTGGAGAGGTGAGAAACGCAAAAGAACCATGGAGTTTGTAAATAACGAGCTTGACGCCTCAGGGTGCCGCGTAAACTGCAGAATGGACTCTATTAACAGGTTTCTGCGAGATCAGCTCGACCCTCCCGGGCATGTCAACTTCATCTAAAAGCCGGCAGCAGACTTGATTAAAAGCCTTTATCCTTTAGACAGGTGCAGAGTTATGAAAACAACTGCCAATGTAACTTTTAATCCAGAAGACCTTGCCGCAATCTCGCGAAAGACCCTTCTTGAGCTCTATACCGCTATGCTCAAAATACGGATCTTTGAGGAAAAGATAGTAGAGCTTTATCCCGAGCAGGAGATTAAATGCCCTGTACATCTCTGCATCGGTCAAGAAGCCATCGCCGCAGGTGTGTGCCAGAGCCTTGAAAGCTCTGACTACATAGTCTCCAATCACCGAGGTCACGGCCACGCCATCGCAAAAGGAACGCCGCTAAGGTCACTACTGGCGGAATTTTACGGTAAAACCACGGGCTGCAGCAGAGGTAAGGGCGGCTCCATGCACATTATAGACATGGAAAAAGGAATGCTCGGCACCTCGGCCATAGTTGGCGGAGGTATACCCATGGCTGTGGGCACTGCCCTCACCTCGCGAATAAGGAAAGACAGCAGGGTCTCTGTAGTATTCTTTGGCGACGGAGCCTTTGACGAGGGCGTCTTTTACGAGTCAATAAACTTTGCCTCCCTAAAAAAACTACCCGTTGTCTTTGTCTGCGAGAATAATTTTTATGCCACAAACTCACCGCAGTCCTCACGGCAGAACTCCTGCGAGATAGCTCGCTCGGCACAGGCCTTTGGAGTCCCCGGAGCCTGTGTAGACGGAAATAACGTAATTGAGGTCTATAAGGCCGCAATTGAGGCCGTAGAACTTGCCCGCAGCGGAGGCGGACCGAGCCTTATCGAGGCCCGTACCTACCGCTGGAAGGGCCACGTTGGCCCTGAAGTGGATTATGAGAAAGGAGCACGTTCAAAAGAAGAACTTCTCCACTGGATGAAAAGATGTCCTGTAAAAAATTTTAAGGAAGCACTACGAAAAAGCGACTTAGTAAGAGATAAAAAGTTTGAGACCATTTCAGAGAATATAATGAATGAATTTAACGAGGCCCTTGCCTACGCTCATTCGAGCCCCTACCCCGAGGCAGAGGCGCTGTACGCAGACCTCTTCCAGAGAAACTGAGGCCAAAAAATGCCCTGGACAAAGATAGAGGCAGTAAAGAAAAAGACAGCGCCCTCAGAGAGAGATGGGGCGGGGCAGCGCAGAGGCACATACCGCGAGGCCATACTTGAGGCCACGCGCTGCGCCATGGAGAGCGACGAGAGCGTCTTCGTCCTCGGCGAGGGCGTTGACGATGTGGGCGGTGTATTCGGTACGACTAAAGGCCTTGTAGATATTTTCGGTGCTGAGCGCATTATTGATACGCCCCTTGCGGAGAACGGTATAACAGGCGTAGCCCTCGGCGCGGCCCTTGCCGGTATGCGCCCCCTGCTTGTGCATATGAGGGTGGACTTTCTTCCCCTATCCCTTGATCAAATCGCCAACCATGCGGCAAAGTGGTCTTATATGTTTGGCGGAAAAGTCTCTGTACCCCTCACCATAAGGGCTATAACAGGGCGCGGCTGGGGCTCTGCGGCGCAGCACTCACAGAGCCTACAGGCCGTATTCGCCCATTTTCCCGGGTTAAAAGTCGTGATGCCCGCAACTCCTTACGATGCAAAGGGGCTGCTTATCGAGAGCCTGTTTGACAATAACCCCGTACTCTTCCTTGAGCACAGGTGGTTATACGACATAGAGGGAGAGCTGCCCGAGCAGATGTACCGCGTACCAATAGGCAAGGCAAATATTAGCCGTGAGGGTAGTGATGTGACCATAGTGGCTATCTCGCAGATGGCGGCCATGGCACTGGAGGCGGCAGAGGAGCTTTCTCGGAAAAATATAGACTGCGAGGTAATAGATCTTCGCTCCATTAGACCCCTTGACAGTGAGCTTATCTGCAAGTCTGTTCAGAAGACGGGACGCCTTGTAGTTGCAGATACGGCCTGGAAGGACTTTGGCGTAAGCGCCGAGATAGTAGCCCTCGTTATGGAAGATAGCGCTTCTTTTGGCGCGATGAAGGCCCCTGCGGCACGTGTAGCCCTGCCCGCGGTGCCGACGCCTGCGAGTCATGTTCTTGAAAAACTTTACTACCCCGGCCCCGATGATATCTCCGAGGCCGTATTAAAGATAATGAACGAGGCATAATGGCCGCCAAAAAACCAAGTTTATCAATCATCGTACCCTGCTATAACGAGGGAAAAAACATCAGCGCCACAGTTGCCTCCATTAATGAGAGCATAAAAGCAGTCAAAAAATTCAGCGCATCAGAGATACTGATATTTAACGACAAGAGTACTGACGATACTGGCGAAGTAGCCGACAAATTACAGAAAACAAATAAAAACGTCACGGTAATACACAATAAACGCAATATGGGTTTCGGGTATAACTACACAGAGGGCGTAAGGCAGGCAGTAAAAGACTATATACTCATGGTACCCGGTGACAATGAGATACCCGCCGAGGCTATTACAAATATCCTAAGGCACGTGGGCAGCGCCGATCTTATTATCCCCTATACAGTAAACCCCGAGGTTCGGCCACTGCCGCGAAGGATAGTCTCACAGGCCTTTGTTGCCTTATTTAACACACTCTTTGGCCTCTCTCTTAAGTACTACAACGGCCCATGCGTCATAAAGGGAGATCTGCTGAAAAAAGTTCCCATGAGAACGCATGGTTTTGCCTACATGGCCGCCATACTCGTAAGGCTCTTAAAGCAGGGGGCCTCTTTCACAGAGGTACCCATGAGAATTCAATACAGAGAGACAGGGTCATCAAAGGCCTTCGCACCGCGAAATGTTTTAAGCGTACTAACGTCTATCATTCAACTCTTCTGGGAAGTTCGTCTTACAGAGCGGTCTTCCTATAAGAGTAAACCAAGAAGAGTCACCAGCAATGAGAACACATAAACATAGAACTCACTCTTTATTATAGATATTGACGGCTAATTTGACTTTATTTATTATAATAAAGTAAGCAGTACCGGCCTTGCGGTAATATAGAGGCCAATGCGAGAATGAAGAAGATAACCCGGAGACTTTTGAGAAAGGCAAAGAGGCGGCAGCTTCTTTATTAAGTCCCCTGCTGATAACAAGACAAGAGGTCACAGGCAATGGCAAAAGAAAAGGTTCTGATTATAAAACTCGGGTTCTCCGAGACCCTTGTTGACGAGATAAGCCACACATCAAGCCTGGGAGACGTGCTTAGAAGCACTGTACTGCTTCCCCTCTTTACAGACAGCGACGTTACATGGCTCGTTGATGAGGCGGCTATCTCTCTGCTGAAGGGTAATAAACTCATCAAGAGGATACTGCCCTACGACCTGACTACTGTTCTTCAGCTAAAGGCAGAGCGTTTTGATACCATTATCAACCTCGAGAAAGTCGCCGGCATCTGCGCCCTCTCTGACTCCCTTACTGCATGGAGACGCTTTGGCTTCAGATTCGAGCCCGATATTGGAAGCGCCGAGGCCTACACGGGCTCTCAGCACGCCCTAAAAATCTGCTCAAATCCAGAAGACAAGATAGCGCACCCCGATTACTGGGAGGAGATACTCTTTACAATGGTAGGCTCCAAGTGGAGAGGTGAGATACCTATGCTTGGATACCAACCAAAGTCAGAGGTACGCTACGACATAGGTTTTAACCACAACGTAGGCGCCAAATGGCCCTTAAAGGCCTGGCCTCCTGAGTACTGGAAAGAGCTTGAGACCACTATCGGTGATAAATACACCGTGAGCTGGCAGAAAGGTCTTAACTCCATTGAGGATTATATAGAGTGGATTAACTCGCTTAGCCTTATTGTAACTAACGACAGCCTGGGCCTGCACATAGCCCATGCCCTTGGAAAAAAGATAGTAGCCCTCTTTGGCCCGACAAAAGAGAGTGAGATATATATTAAAGACGGTGTCAAGCTGCTGCCAGAGGGGGAGTTTGACTGCCTGCCATGTCTCAGTACAAAGTGCGTAAAGGACAAGCCCTGCATGTATGATATAAGCCCAAAGAGGGTTTTTGCGTCTATAGATAAACTACTAAGGGGATAAGCACCTTGAGACCACTCTCACCTATAAAAATACCTGAGCATTACAACTACGTAGCAGCGTTCTTAACACTATCGTGCAACCTTACGTGCAGCTACTGCATTAACAGGTTTGGCCAGGTTGGTGCCACAAGACCTCTTCTTAGCGGCGGCGAGTGGGTGCGGGCCCTTAACCGCATAGAGTCAAGACCAGATCTGCCCATAACCCTTCAGGGCGGAGAGCCGAGCCTGCACAGGGGGTTTTATGAGATAATCAACGGCCTTCGCCCTGACCTTAACATTGATCTGCTTACAAACCTTCAGTTTGACTTAGATGAGTTCATGGCCAACGTAAGTCCTGAGAGGATAAAACGGGACTCGCCCTACGCCTCCATACGCGTCAGCTACCACCCACAGGTCATGGAGCTAAGGCCCCTTGCAGAAAAAGTCCTCACACTGCAGGAGGCGGGCTACAGCATCGGCATCTGGGGCGTCATGCACCCTTCGCAGGATAAACTTATTTTAGATGCGCAAAAATACTGTGTGGATCTGGGTATAGACTTTCGACTAAAGGAATTTCTCGGCGAGTTCGAGGGTAAGATGTACGGCACATACAGGTACAGCGGGGCATGTGACGGTGAATTCAATAAAGACGTACTATGCAAGACCACAGAGCTGATTATGGGCCCTGACGGCTCTGTCTTTCGCTGTCACAGCGACCTCTACGAGGGCAGACCCTCTGTTGGAAGTATAATCGACGTTGCCTTTGAGCTTGAGGATATCTTCCGCCCCTGCCCGGTGTACGGCCACTGCAACCCCTGTGATATAAAGGTAAAGACAAACAGGTTTCAAAAATTCGGACATACATCTGTTGAAATAAGAGGCGCAGAAGAAGAAAAGACAGAGTAACCCCCCTCACCCTTGCTTTCTTCTGAAAAAAATAAAGCAAGACAAAAAAAAACGATTACAGACAAGATTAATCCATTAACAAAACCTGCTCTTCCGACAAAAAATTCAGATTTATTTTTATTTTCTTAACTCTACTCACTTTTCTCTCCTGACAAAAGAGATTTGGTAACGCTGCCTGCTGCCGCCTGCTGCTTTTAAAAAAACTTCCCACCAGAATCTTTCTTTCTTGCATACTAAATAAATCCCTAAATCGCGGGGCGCCTCGGCAGGGCATAAAAAACTTAATATAAAAAAACCCTGCGCCTTTATATAAGGGCAGGGTAAAAAAAAGAAGGGGCCGAAGGCCCCTCCTTTTTTTAATACGGCGGGAGTTAAAGATTAGGGTTGGGCTACGAAAGTAATCTGACCATCAAAGGGTATCATGGTAGTATTAGCCTTAGTCTGAGTATTAAGTGTTGAGGAATGCATCTTAATATTACCTAATGCAAGGGTCATGTCGGAGCTATCAAAGACTGTGTTTGGAGATGGCTGAAAACCACCTGCAGCAAGCTGAGCAAGACCATTTGCTGTACTAATAGTGGCAGATGGGTTATCTGTAAGATAAGCCTGAGCAGCCGTATAGGCGTTCTTGGCATCGGAATCAAGCTCAGTCTTGTAGGCCCTTAACCTGTATTTCGTGAACTGCGGGATAGCTATGGCAGCCAAGATAGCAATAATCGCCACGACTATGAGGAGCTCTACGAGAGTAAAACCACCGCGGTCATCCTTAAATTTTGATACCATTGTGTTGATAGACATTTCTTTCCTCCTTGTTTTGTTGTATCCGTTGTTTAATCTATAGTCTGACACGTCATCTTGCATGGATATATTGCAAGTGCCATGCCAAGATATTATTCCTTTAAAAACAGTGAGTTACGATAAGGGATTATGTGATAAAAGGGCAAGAGTGACATTTTTTGTCAGAAACTACGCATTTTTTAGTCTTTTTTGCGTACTTTTTTCAGCATGTCAGTTATAGCCGAGGATTTGTGAAGATCCTTCTTCGAGGCCAGCATCTTTGAGAGATTCTCAAGGACCTTTTCATAGGACGAGTCCTTTGATATAGCGCGTCTGTAGTACTCTACACCCTTATCTAAATCACCTGCCTCAAAAAAAGTATTACCGAGATAATAAAATACCTCACCCTCTTTTTTGTCACTATCGGCGATAAAGGCCGCCCTCTTCAGTGCGTCCTCGGCGCAGGTGAGCCTGCCGAGCTTAAAGCAGCTCCTGCCAAGGACTTTTAACCCAGGGAACTCGGCCTTATCGTCGGCAAGCACTACATACTTACCAAGCAAACGCGCAGAGGCCTCGTAATTTTTATTATCAAAGTACGTAAGGCCAAGGGCGAGATAACTGCGTTTAAAGGCCTTATTCAGCTTGATTGAGGTCTTGAACGCGGCTATGGCCTCCTCTCTTCTACCAACCCTGCCAAGGGCAATACCGAGGTCGTAGTATACAAAACTGTCGCTTCCAGGGGCCTCTGAGGCTGTCTTTAGCTCTTCTACAGCTTCTCTCTGATGCGCCTTATCTTTAAACTCGCCAAGAAGAAGACCAAGCAGTCTGTGCGGACGGTAAAAATGCATCCCCTCCCCTCCGTCGTCTATGGAGTTCATAACGCTCCTAAGGCCTTTTTCCATCTCTAAACGTTCTTTTTGACCTTTTGGTATCTTGTATTGCTTATCACCGGAGCATGGCGTAAAGGAGAGGCCCTTGCCCTTTATAATATCCCCGTAGCCGCTCTTCTTCTTAAGGTAAAGGGCGGCGACATCATCAAAGACAACAGGAGTCCACTGCTCTGATTTATAAAGCACTTTACATAGCGGCTGATCCAACTTCACGAGGGCCATAGTAATAGCTAACTCAGAGCTTAACTTCTTCCAACCCTCTTTACTCTCTGCGTGCCTCTCCTTCCAGTAAAAATGCGGCGAGTATACCGTAGGCGTCCTTCCATCTATAAATACCTTTAGCTCAGGATAATTAAAGGTAAGGTAGCCGCCAAAATCATAGTAATTATATATATTCCCCTTAAGGGCATTCTCTCTCATAAACCTTACCGAGCCAACGGGGTAATCGCTAACACGGAGCCCTATGCCGAGCTTGCCTGTAAAGTCACCTTTCGTTAGGAGCAGTCCCATAAGGATAGCGATAAATAAAGAGAGGATAATACCTGCTCTTGCGAGCCACCTTGCCTCACCACCCCTGCCCTCGAGATAAGACTTCATATTAAAGGCTATAATAGGCGCCCCAAAGAAGGCGAATTGGCCAACCCACCTGACGTGGCTGACTGCCATATACGCTGCTCCGCCAAAAAGCATAATATCCCTTGTCTTTACCTTTCGCCAATTGAGTACAAGAGAGACAAGTGTTCCGTAGAAGAGAAGCCTGAATGCAAAGTAATTTACTGGGACTGGAAAAAAATAAAAGAAGAGTTCCTTAAAAGGTAGACGCGTCCACTCGCCTATATGCCGGAGGGCGTCGCTGTTTACTCCTCCCTGATGGATAAAAGGGAATATGGCGAGTTTCAACCCGTATGGATTAAGCAGAGAGACAAGGGGTATGATAAGGGCGAGAATAATCAGATTTTTCCTGCTCGATAAGAGGGCTCTAAACCCCTTAAAGCCATCTCTTATGAATACATCTATAAATTCCCCTGAGGCATAGGCCCAGACAATAAGAACACCAAGTATGGCGCTGGAGTGAATATTTACCCAGAAGACCTGAAGAGGAAGGATAAGAAAGAGTAGAAGAGAGGTTTTTTTTCTCTCATAAGAATTAAGTATAAGGAGGTAAGTGGAGATAAAGAGAAAACCAAAGAGATGGGGCCTTATGAACAGACGCGGGTAGCTGCAGGCAAGGGTAAGGACAAGCAGAAGGGGTAAGAGCCAGAGCCTTCTCTCGACAAGTTGTCTGATATTAAGTAAAAGCGCAGCAAAAACCGCAAAGGTCAGTAAGAGTTGGAGTATGTAAAGGCCCGTCCAGCCGCCGAGACTTGTATAAAAAAAGTGGGCAATTACCTGAAAACCCCAGGTAAAGTCTACCCACTCGCCGCCGGAGAAGGTGTAGCTTAGAGGGTCCGTTAGCGGAACCTGCCAGTTCTCTACTATCCAGCGCCCTGACCTCAGAGCCCAGAAAATATCAGAATCCCAGTGCTGTATCTGCGTAGCGCTAAGGACAATAAAAAGCGCCACCCATAAAAGAACGAAGATGGCACTTATAGTCTCACTGCCTTTAGTCTTCCCGTATCTCATATTTGCTGATTTTATACCTCATGGACCGAAAAGACAAGCCAAGAAGCTCGGCAGCTCTTTTTTTCACGCCTCCCGCCTTCTTAAGGGCATTGGATATTATCTCCTTCTCAATATCCTCTACTGTCTTCTCAATGTCAAGGCCCTTATCAGGGACTTCGAGGTCATAACCAAAAGCGAGACTCAGACCGTTACTTAAGAGTGATTTAGGCAGAGTATCAGGAAGGAGCGTATCTGAGGAGCTAAAGGCAACGGCACGCTCTATGATATTCTCAAGCTCACGAACGTTGCCGGGGTAATTAAAGCCCATGAGTATGTCCATAGCCTCTTTTGAGATATTCTTCACGAGCTTATTATGAGCGGAAGAATATTTTGCGAGAAAATGCTCGGCAAGGAGCGGTATATCCGTTCTTCTCTCACGAAGAGAGGGCAGCTCGATATGGATTACATTAAGCCTGTAAAAGAGATCTTCACGGAACTTACCTGAGCGCACCTCCTCTGTCACATTCTTGTTGGAGGCGGCTATAATACGCAGATCTACAGTGATGTCCTCATCTCCGCCTACACGCCTGAATGAACGCTCCTGTAAGAATCTAAGGAGTTTTACCTGGAGGCGAAGAGGCATCTCCGTAATCTCATCAAGAAAAAGCGTACCACCGTCGGCCTGCTCAATGAGCCCGGGCTTATCAGCGACAGCACCTGTAAATGAGCCCCTAAGATGGCCGAAGAGCTCACTCTCCATGAGATTCTCAGGTATGGCTCCGCAGTTTATAGCCACAAAACGCGTATTCACCGGGTCGCCCTCTACATGGACGGCGCGGGCGATAAGCTCCTTACCAGTACCGGACTCGCCGGTAATAAGAACGCTGGCCTTTGTCGCCGCTACGCCCTTTATAATCCTGAATATATCTGACATAACAGCGCTCTGGCTGATGATGCTCTCAACACCTGAGGAAGCCCTTATCTCTCTCTTCAACTGACTGTTCTCAATGTGAAGGGAGCGGTATTCAAGGGCTTTTTTAATATTAATCTTTATCTCATCAATATTAAAAGGCTTGGTAAAGTAATCATAGGCCCCGGCCTTCATGGCGTCAATAGCCGTATCAACAGAGGCGTAGGCCGTTATCATAATAACAGGCGCCTCTTTGTCAATGCCCTTCAACTCGCGAAGCAGCTCCACTCCATCCATTCCCGGCATGCGAAGATCTGTAATTACGAGATCAAAGGGATTTGCCCTGCAGTACAGTAGGGCCATCTTCGCAGTAGGGAAACTCATAACAGAGTACCCGCAGCGGCGCAGCAGTATTTCCAGAAAGGATCTCATATCCTGCTCGTCATCAACGACGACAATCTTGCTCTTGTTCTTTATATTTTTGTCAGCCATTTGCCTGTATGAACCTCCTTGTTGTCAATTCAAATATTCCTTATGAGGCTCAAGATACAGTGAGTTTTGCATTTTAATTTCTTCGCCAATGGAATCGAGAAGGGGTAGTGAGATAGTAAACTTGCTGCCTTCTCCCGGAGTACTCGTAACAAGAATATCTCCGCCGTGGTTCTGAATAATACTATGGGCTATGGCAAGTCCAAGGCCCGTACCGCTCTCACGAGTGGAATAAAATGGGTCGAATATCTTTTTTATAGCCGAGGCGTCCATACCATGCCCGGAGTCGGCAACCTCTACGGCAATAAAAGATTGACCCGCAGGGCCCTTATTTTCGTCATAAGCAGAGCTAAGAGTTATTTCGCCGCCGCCTTTTCCGATGGCATGAGCCGAGTTAATAAGTATATTCCAGAAGACCTGGCCAAGTTGACGCATGTCTCCTTTTATAAGAATACTCTTATCAAGAGAGTTCACGATATTAATACCGCACAACTCCTCTGAATTTTCAAAGAGAAGAATCTTCTCGCCTATCACCTCTGAGAGGTTCATAATAAGACGCTCCTTCGGAGCGGGACGAGCAAAGAGTAAAAAATCCGTAATAAGTTCATTGAGCCTCTTTGTCTCACGCAGTACTATCTCCATAAGCGTAAGGTTGTCGCCGTGTAGAGATACCTGGTCTTTCAAGACCTGTATGGATCCGCTAATAGACGCCAGAGGATTACGCACCTCATGGGCTATACCTACGGAAATCTCACCAAGGGCCTTTAGTTTCTCGGCTCTTTGAAGCTGATCTTCCATGGAGCGCAGTTTTGAGAGATCCTGAAAGATGATAATATGGGCGTCACTTGCCTCAGTACCGCGCGAGAACCTGAAACCAATAAAGACATCAGCGCCGTCTTTTGTCTTTACCGTCTTCTCAAGACGAGGTCTGCCGTCAGTAAAAGTATTATTACTTGTAACAATCTCGGGGAAAATATCGTTTATATCCCTGTTGTAGACATCTACAAGAGAGTAGCCGGATATCATCTCCGCCGCCTTGTTAAATGATGTAATCCTTGAAAACTCATCAATAGTCATAATCCCGCTTGTTATGTTCTCAACTATGTACTCGTTAAGTCTGGAGAGCTTGTCAAAATCAATAGTCTGCTCCTCAAGGCGCCTCTCAAACCTCTCTGTCTTCCGTGCAAGATACCCCGTTAGAAGAGCTACAAAAAAGTAGGCGAGAATATTAGTGGATATAGTTGTAATCGCTTCATCCCATCTATGTGTAAAGTACGATGGGAACATCTTGTACTTAAATGGCAGAAGGGAATAGAAATCGAGATCTATAAGCACTCCGTAGGATATACTCGCTAAAGACGCCGCGTAGTACCCGCCCCGCTTTGAGAGCATGATGGAGGCCCCGATGATGCTTAGAAAGTAAAGAACCTGTAGATAACTCTCAATGCCTCCTGTAACGTAAACCGTGACGGTAATGATGGCGATGTCAACGGTAACCTGCATATAAATAAAGAGGCGCAGGTTCTTTACCCATTTAAGCGCCATGGCGTAAATAATTGTAACTACGCCTATGAGAATAACAATTGCATATAAGGGATAGGGGTTCAGGTTTGAAAATGAATAGTCCCTGACCTGAAACCACGTAGTAATCCCAAGAAAAACAAGTGCAAGAAGAGCCCTCAGGAACATCAGTACAAGGACCTTGTTCTTGAGGGCCTTTTTAGTCTCTTCTTCCATAGTTAATACGCCGCCCAATCAGCCGCCACTCGTAACGCCGGCTATCTGGAATATTGGCAGGTACAGCGCGATGACGAGTCCGCCAACGGCTACACCGAGAAATGCCATTAAGAGAGGCTCGATAAGAGAGGTCATAGCCTCAACAGCAACATCAACCTCCTGCTCATAGAAGTCGGCAATCTTGCCAAGCATGGCATCAAGTGCTCCCGTAGTCTCTCCAACTGCTATCATCTGCGTCACCATGCCCGGGAACACCTTACTCTCAATAAGAGGGTCGGCAAGGGTCTTACCCTGACTGAGACTATCTTTTGAGGTCATAATTGCCCTCTCAACTACGGCGTTACCCGCAGTCTTTGATACGATATCCATGGCCTCGAGTATTGGCACACCACTTGACAGCATGGTACCCAGAGTACGTGTAAAACGAGCCGTAGCAGTCTTTCTCAGCAGATCTCCCACTACCGGAGCCTTTAGCAGCAACTTATCAATAATCATACGCCCCTTTACAGTCTTATGGGCCCTGTTAATAAAGACACCAATACCCACTATGGCTCCTATTAGGATGTACCAGTAGTTCTGGAGAAATTTACTCAACATGACAACGACCTGAGTAGGCGCCGGAAGGGCCTGGCCAAAATCAGCGAACATATTCTCAAAGATAGGCACAACAAAGATAAGAAGACCCGTTACAACAAGAGACGCTATTATGATAACCGCAGCCGGGTATGTAAGAGCTCCCTTAATCTTGCTCTTCAGCTGTTCGTTTTTTTCAAGGAATATGGCAAGGCGGTTTAGAATGGTATCAAGTATACCGCCTACCTCGCCGGCGTTAACGAGGTTTACAAAGAGTGAATCAAATACCTTTGGGTGTTTACCGAGGGCATCGGAAAAAGTGGAGCCGCCCTCTACGGAGGTCTTCACCTCGACGAGAATTTTTTTGAACTCGGCATTATCATGCTGTGACGATAAGATCTCAAGGCACTGCACCAGAGGAAGCCCCGCGTCTATCATCGTGGCGAACTGTCTTGAGAATATAGCCAGGTCTTTTGTACAGATACCCTTGGAGAGCCCGGGGATATTAATACTGTTAAGGGTGGCAACAAGGCCTTTTTTCTGGCTTACCGAGACAGGGATTATGTTTTGGCGCCGTAGCGATGCCGTTGCCTGCGCGAGATTGCCGGCCTGCAGCTCCCCTTTTTTAAAGATACCGCCTGAGGTCTTTCCTTTAAAGACAAAAGTAGCCATAATTATCCTCTCCTCTTCATATAAGTACTGACCCCTCCGGCCCCTGAGGCCTGAAGCATCTGATAGAATTCATCAGGAACCTGGCTGCGGCCGCTGGCATCTTCAAGTGAAATCGACCTCTGGAGATAAAGGTTAATAAGGGCCTGATTCAGCGTTTGCATAGAAAATTTAGACTGGCCTACCTGCATCTGAGAATATATCTGATGTATCTTGTCCTCTCGTATGAGGTTTCTGATAGCCGAGTTGGGTATCATTATCTCCATGGCAAGAACGCGGCCCTTTCCATCGGACTTTGGAATTAGTATCTGCGAGAGCACACCCTCAAGTACAAATGATAGCTGCGTCCTTACCTGCTGCTGCTGAGCCGCGGGGAAGACGTCTATTATTCTGTTTATTGTCTGCGTACAGGAGTTGGTATGGAGTGTAGCGAGGCAGAGGTGGCCTGTCTCGGCGATACGAAGCGCCGCGTCAATAGTCTCCGTGTCTCTAAGCTCTCCAAGAAGCACTACGTCAGGGTCTTGACGAAGCACATACTTCAGGGCATTTCTGTATGACTGAGTATCATAACCAACTTCACGCTGATTAACGAGGGCACGCTGCGAGCTGTGAAGATACTCAATAGGGTCTTCAATGGTGACGATATGCTCGTATCGCTCTCTGTTAATGCTGTCTACCATAGAGGCAAGAGTAGTGGATTTGCCGCTTCCCGTAGGGCCTGTTACGAGGACAAGGCCGCGGGGTTTTCTACAGAGGCCCTCAACGACCTTGGGCAGCCCCAGTTCGTTGAAGGTCATTATACGAAAAGGTATGGCCCTGAAGACTCCGGCGACAGTGCCGCGCTGAACAAAGAGGTTGCCTCTGAAACGGCTGAGCCCTTTTATGCCAAATGAGAAATCAAGCTCATTTGCCTCCTCAAACTGCTGACGCTGCTGATCTGTAATTATAGAGTAGCAAAGGTTCTTTGTATCAACGCTGTTAAGGTTGGGGCCATCAATAGCGGCAAGCTTTCCAAGGGTTCTCATCCTCGGAGGCGAGCCTGAGGTTATGTGTAGATCTGAGCCGTCTTTTTCAATTAATTCCCGGAGAAGATCCTGGATGGAATATGAACAAGCGTTATCAGAAGGCATCTCAAACTCCTTTATTTTGTTCTGCTAAGACCCCGTTTGTAAAACGGTTTCTTTTTATAGTATAAGCTCATAGAATAAAAAATGTTATGACCTAAGTTACAGCAGCCTCGACAGCATCTTTGTTTCTTACTTATATAAGGTAAAAACTTTTATTTATTAATCCGCCATAGTAACGCGCAGAATTTCCTCAAGTGTAGTCACACCCTCAAGGGCTTTTGTCATACCGCTCATTCGCAGCGTCTTCATAGACTCTACTATGGCGGCCTTTTTCAACTCCGCTGAGGAAGCGCCGTTAAGGACAAGCTCCTTTAAATTATCTGTAAAGGGCATCACCTCGTAGAGGGCTATACGGCCCTTAAAACCAGTACCGTTGCAGACTGCGCAGCCCTTGCCCGTATAAAAATCCTTTCCCTTGACCTCTTCATTAACAAGCCCCATATCCTCAAAGACTTTTGTCGGTACCTCGACTACCTCTTTACACTCGCTGCATATCTTACGCGCGAGCCTCTGGGCAAGGATAAGATTAGTGGCAGAGGCCACAAGAAAAGGCTCAATACCCATGTTAAGGAGTCTGTTAACAGTAGAAGGGGCGTCGTTGGTATGGAGAGTTGAGAGTACAAGATGACCTGTAAGGGCGGCCTTAATGGCTATCTCGGCCGTCTCGTAGTCACGAATCTCACCGACCATGATTATGTCTGGGTCTTGACGAAGAAAACTGCGAAGAGAGGCGGCGAAGTTAAGCCCTATCTCCTCGTGCATCTGCACCTGATTAATACCCATGAGGTTAAACTCAACAGGGTCCTCTGCCGTGGAGATATTATCAGTAATCTTATTAAGGTCTGAGAGCGCGGAGTAGAGTGTTGTTGTCTTTCCGCTTCCTGTAGGGCCCGTTACAAGGACAATGCCCCAGGGCTGATGTATAGCAGAGAGGAACGCCTCAAGAGCGCCGCCCTCAAAACCAAGCTTTGTCATATCAAGCTGAAGGTTGCTCTTGTCAAGGAGCCTCAAGACCACCTTCTCACCGTAAAGAGTAGGCAGTACAGAGACGCGGTAATCCATCTCTTTACGTTTGCCCAGTTTGAGTTTAATCCTGCCGTCCTGAGGAAGGCGACGCTCGGCTATATTGAGCTGACTCATTATCTTTATTCTTGATGAAATCGCGTTCTTTAACTTAAGGGGCGGTTTCATTACCTCGTGAAGCACACCGTCAATCCTGTACCTCACGCGAAAGTGTTTCTCGTATGGTTCGATATGAATGTCGCTTGCGCCCTTCTTAATGGCGTCTGTGAGGATAAAGTTTACAAGCCGTACAACAGGGGCGTCTTCTGTGGCCTTTTTAAGATCGGAGATATCAAGTTCATCTTCTTCCTGAACTACCTCCATATCCTCATCATCAAAACCTGAAAAGACCCCCTCAAGTCCGTAGTCGTCGCTCTCGTAATACTTGTCAATAGAGTCTTTGATAGCCTCCTCAGAGGCAACGAGAGGTTCAACGTTATAACCGGTAAGAAATTTTATATCGTCAATGGCGAATATATTAGAAGGATCGGCCATTGCGATAACAAGTGTGGAGCCCGTTCTGTTAAGGGGTAGTATATGATACTTTCTCGAGACCTCTTCAGGGACAAGCTTAATAATATCAGGCTCAATCTCCTCAGTAAAGAGATCGACAGTAGGTATGCCGTACTGTTTGCTGAGAAATTGTGTAAGCTCAGTATCACTTACAAAACCAAGTTTTGTAAGATTAAAACCGAGCCTCCCGCCGCCCTCTCTCTGGGCCTCAAGGGCTTTTACAAGCTGATCTTCAGTAATCAGCTTCTCTCTAAGCAGTAATTCTCCAAGTCTATCAGTCATCATAAGGGTTTCTAAGTATTAGATTTTTTAAGATATTAGGGACAAAATCAATGGTGACGTTTTTTAATACAAGTTAGATTAATTCTAAGTACATACTCACATATCAAGAGCTAACAAAGATGGGCCCTACTCAAAGTGACAATTATTGTCACGCTAATAGTATATGAAATATGTATAACTGTCAAGTGTTTTCATCACATTTCATTTTAGCGCTATAGCATCTTGATTTATGCATGACAAAAATCGGCACCGCTGCATTTAGCACCTGACTCTACGAGGTGTAATCACAACTACAAAAAAGCACTCCCCCCTCTCCACATGATATTGGTTTTTTCATATTTTTAAGCTATCCTCAGCCTCACTCTCTATGATAGCCGGCAAGATGATACTGAATGAGGCGCCGCCTCGGGCTCTGTTCTTTACCTCAAGTCTACCGCCATGCTCCTTAACGATGCTCTGTGAGATAGAGAGTCCGAGCCCTATGTTGAGACCTCCTCCCTTTTCTTTTGTGGAAAAGAAAGGGTCAAATATTCGCTCGATTATCTCTTCAGGTATACCTTTACCGTTATCATTAATCTCGGCAACAATCATAAGCCCCTCAGCCTCATTAACCGTATAAGTGGAGAGGGTAATACAGCCGTTTACTGATAGAGCGTCTCTCGCGTTTTTTATAAGGTTCAAAAATACCTCCATAAGCTGCCCTCTTGCGCCGAACACCGGAGCAGGATTGGCGCAGAGATCAAGACTTACCTCAGTGCTTGCGTAATTAATCTCTGAGACAAATAAGGAAAGCGTGGATTTTAGCACCTCATTAAGGTTCAAGGGCTCAAAATCCCCCTTAAATGATCTGGCATAGCTAAGCATATCTATGATGATATATTTTGAGCGCACTGCGGCATCTTTTATCTTTTTCAGCATCTCGTAGTTGCGATCATTCCTATCCATGCGGCCAAGCAGTACCTCTACAATGGTAAGTATTCCGGCCAGCGGGCTGTTAAGCTCATGTGCTATGCCCGCGCCCATCTCGCCAAGAGAGACAAGTTTCGCCGACTGTACTATCTGCTGCTGCGATCTCTTTAATTTTTCATAGGCCTCCTCAAGCTCTCTTGTTCTCTCCCCTACGCGCTCCTCAAGCTCCAGTATCTTTGAACGCATTCCATCTTCAAGGAATTTTCTCTCAGTAATATCACGCCATATCTCAAGGACAAACCTCCTGCCGTTACGCTCTATTACTGAGGCGGATATATCTACAGGCACTGCGCCGCCCTGTTTTGCCTCTATAAGACTATCATGTGCGTAACCCTTGCCGTCAAAAACCCAGCGTTTAAAAGAGGCCTTATATGCCTCTTTTCGAGTTGTGGTGACGTATAAATCCGTCGCATTTTTTTGGCACAGTTCTTCTTTTGAGAGACATGTTAGCAGCTCCGCTGCCCGGTTAACCTCTACAATAACCATACTCTTCGCGTCAATCAGCACGATGGCATCTGCTGCCATCTCAACAAGGGAGGCATAATTAAAGACGGCGTCCTTAAGGTCAGCGGAAGTCTTCTCAAGTGACTCTGCCATTAGATTAAAGGCACTGCCCACTTCCTCGAATTCATCATGGGAGGTGACACGAACTCGTTTTGCAAGGTCTCCGCCTTGAATTGAGTCAAGACCGTTTTTAAGGGATAATAGCGGGCGAAGCACATGTCTTCGAAGCGCGGCAAGGATAAGGATACCGGAGAAGATAATTACGAGTAGACCGCATAGCAGTAAATATCTCTCATGGCTTGCAACTATAGCCTCATACCTCACAAGTGAGACTTGAAGCGATACAAGCCCGGCAAGAGAGCTCGGCGGCGCCTTGTGACAGCCCCGGCACTTCGCCTTAAATCTTATGGGCATTACAAGCCTCATAGACCTGTGTCTCGCAGTCTTATTCTCTATAATCTTATAAGCCTCAGTTCCTCCAAGCCCCTTCTGTTCAAAATCATCATCGGCTCTCTCATCGGCCTCGGCTCCGAAGGTCTTATTTATTACCGGCGCATGAACTACCTTAATGGACTCTACACCTGCGATGTTTTTATATCTCTCCATTATGGCCCTGTCACCCTCGGCTCCGCCGCCAAGACTCATTGAGGTATAAAGCTCTCCAAAAAAAGCTCCGCCAAGTCTTCGCGCGTCTAAGAGACCGGCTTCTCGAAGCAGCCTCTCATTCTCAATGTGAGTAAGATAAAAAAAGACGGCCATGGCAATAAGGAAGAGAGCAGTGGTATATATGTAAAATCTATGTGTAAGTTTCATTTATATTTTGGAATAGGCCGATTAGCGCGCGGCACTCGATTTAGGATGTAATAATCAAATTAAGCGCATAAGACGCAGCGCCACACACATAAAGGGCCAGATAATACGCTGTAATTAAGTGCAATAAACAAGCCAGAATAATAGCGAGCAGGCGGAAGTACTGTAATAAAAAAAGACCCCTCATTTCTAAGAGGCCTTTGTTTGCTCTAAATAGATATTATGATGGTAAGAAGAGTAGTAAAAAAACGGCGCAGGCTCAGCCCATTTTGTGGGAATTGAAAAACTTATAAAAATACTCCACACCTGACCACATGGTGAGGATAAAGGCAGGTATGAGTGTGAGGATACCAAGTGTATGGAAATCCAGGCCGTAGAACTTGTAATTAGCTACCAGTGAGGCTACAGAGATAATCTGAAAGACAGTCTTTACCTTGCCAAGATATCCGGCGGATATGACAACTCCCATATCAGAGGCCACGGCGCGAAGCCCCGTAACGGAGATCTCGCGAGAGACGATAAGGGCCACAACCCAGGCCGGAACCCTTCCCGCCGGTATAAGCATAATAAAGCAGGACATAATAAGGAGTTTATCGGCAAGGGGGTCGAGGAACTTGCCAAGTGAGGTTACAAGGCCTTTTTTTCTCGCTACATAACCATCGAGCCAGTCTGTAATACATATAAGGAGAAAAAATATGGCTGCGATAAGGCTCAATACTCTGCCGGGGTATAAAAGAAGGATAATTATAACAGGCACGGCCGCCACACGGGCAAGGGAGAGCATATTAGGCAGATTAAGCATATCATTGCTCCCTCCGCTACGGAGGGAGTCTTTAAATCTCCTGCGTATTCTGTTAGCGATTTTATTTTTCATAAAGTTTGAGCCTGTCTTAAGGTAATCAAAGAACTAAGCGTCACTTAAGCTCTTAGCCCTTTGGTTAAATAATCATTTACCGTAATTCTCATAATAACGAAGGACTCTTCTTACATAATCCTCAGTCTCGGCAAATGGCGGCACAGCGCCGTATCGCAGCACGGCATTCTCTCCGGCATTGTATGCGGCGATGGCAAGTCTTGTATCTGAGCCGAATTGACGAAGCAGACGGCTTAAATACCTAACGCCTCCGTCGATGTTTTCAGCGGGATTGGTTCTATCCTTAACTCCCATATCAGCGGCCGTCCCGGGCATAAGCTGCATAAGTCCGCTTGCACCGGCCTCTGAGATGGCATCGGCCTTAAAATTAGACTCCGCCTTTATAAGGGCCTTTACGAGGGCGGGGTCAACACCGTACTTTTCTGCCTTGGCCTTTATAATGGAATCTATCTCTGCCCCATCACGAGGTTTTTCTACGGTCTCGCGCATTATCATCACATAACGCGTTGTCTTAGGGGTATTTGTTATATGCATCTTGCCGAGGCTGTCAGTATAGGAGTAAAAATCAGCGCGGCAAGGAGCCTGCGAAGATAAAAGAGCGAATAAAAATAATGAAATAACAAGGGCCGGTATCTTCATAATAAGCCATTTTACAAGTCACACTTTATCCATCTTAAAATAGCAGTAATGAGATTTAAAATCAAGCTCCCCTGCTCACAGTCAACTCAAGGCGCCTCCTTACTACCCATATTCCCGCCAAGGCATCTTCTTAAGGTGTTAAATAAAAAATTGACACATTAATGGATATTTCTTATCCTAATAGTTCATTTTTCAATATTTTTTCCTTTTCATAACCCCACATCAGGAGAGAGCTGTGGAAGTAGTCTCGGATTTTCTTATTATCGGCAGCGGCATATCAGGGCTGACCCTGGCGCTAAAGGTCTCAGAAGTGGGGAGCGTCTCTATTGTTACAAAGACTGATATTGAGGAATCGGCTACTTACTACGCCCAGGGCGGCATCGCAGGCGTCATAAGCCCCGGTGATACCTTTGCCTCCCATATAAAAGACACAGAGACAGCAGGCGCGGGGTTATGTCATGATGATGTAGTACGTACCATAGTTGAGGAAGGCCCGGCCCTTATTAATGAGCTGCGCGACCTTGGTGTGAAATTTTCCGGCGCGCCCTCAGGCGAGCTTGACCTTGGCAAAGAGGGCGGCCACAGTAAACGAAGAATAGTACATGCAGGAGACTTTACCGGTCGTGTCATCGAGGAGGCCCTCGTAAGCGCCGTAATGGCAAAGAACAATATATCAATTTATACAGATCATATCGCCGTAAATCTTATAAAAGAAGGTTCCTCAGGCACCTTTCGTCCGGGAGTCGTGCGCGGGGCCTATGTGCTTGATAAAAAATCAGGCACTGTTAATACCTTTCTCGCCCGCTCAACAGTACTCGCCACAGGCGGAGCAGGCAAGGTCTATCTATACACAAGCAACCCCGATTGCGCTACAGGCGACGGCATAGCAATGGCCGCGAGGGCAGGAGCAGTCGCCTCTAATATGGAGTTCATACAGTTTCACCCAACGTGCCTTTATCACCCACATGCCAAGAACTTTCTCATATCCGAGGCAGTACGCGGAGAAGGTGCCATACTCCGCCTCGCCGACGGAAGGGCTTTTATGAAGAAACACCACGAGATGGCAGAGCTTGGCCCCCGTGATATTGTTGCCAGAGCCATTGACTTTGAGCTTAAAAAGAGCGGCTCTGAGTGCGTTTACCTTGATATTACCCACAGGCCCGCTGATTTTATAAAAGACCGCTTTCCAAATATCTTTGAGCGCTGTCTCTCTTTTGGTTTTGATATGACTGTTGAGCCCATACCCGTTGTGCCTGCCGCTCACTACACCTGTGGTGGTATAAAGACAGATATGAGAGGCCGGACTAACTTGAAGGGACTCTATGCCGTTGGTGAGTGCGCCTGCACAGGGCTGCACGGAGCCAACCGCCTGGCCTCAAACTCTCTGCTCGAGGGCCTTGTGCTCTCAGACCGCGCCGCGAGGGACATGATTAAGGCTATTAAAGAGACGGACTCGCTACCTGCTCCAAGCGTGCCGCCCTGGCAGCCGGGCTCAGCCGTTCGAAGCGACGAGGCAGTTGTCATCACACATAACTGGGAAGAAATCAGGCGCTTCATGTGGAACTATGTGGGAATAGTACGCTCTGACAGAAGGCTTGAGAGGGCGCTTCGAAGAATCAGCCTCCTGGAAAAAGAGATTGAGGAGTATTACTGGGACTTTACCATTACGAGCGACCTTGTAGAGCTTCGTAACATAGCTACAGTAGCAGGGCTTATTATAAGGTCGGCTGTAATGAGAAAAGAATCTCGCGGCCTGCACTATAACATTGATTACCCTCATAGAGATGATGAGGCCTTTGGAAGGGATACGGATATAACGCTGTAAGAGTATTATTATGCACGTAGTTCAACCCTTAAAGCGCCGCGTCTCAGAGAGGGCATCAAGCGAGAGAGTCACAACAGTCCCCTCATCCTTCCCGCTCTTTACCGTAATATCACCGCCGTGGTCAGACATTATCTTATGCGTCATCGTAAGACCAAGCCCTGCTCCCTCAATACGGGAGGTCTGAAAGGGATGAAAAATCTTCTTCTGCTCATCAGAGTCTATGCCTACTCCGTTGTCTTTTATGACAATGAGGGCCTTTGCGTCCTCAAGACTCGTAGAGATTTCCAAGAGTCCCTTCTCGCCCATTGCATCGACTGAGTTCTGTATTATATTCACAATAGCCGTCTTGAGGTTTATATAATCCATACTGACTATAGGCGATGATTTGCAGCAGGAGACCCGTATCTCAATATCATTATTCTCAAAGAGAAACGATGCGTCCCTCAGAGCGTCCTCTAAAACTCTGTTAATCTCACCGGGCCTTAATTTAGAGACAAGGATACCCTTATAATCGTCTACTCTTTCTATCATCTTCTCAAGCCTGTTTACGCATTTGAGGATTGCCGAGGCGTATTTTTTACACTTCTCATCACACTTGCCCTCGGAGAGCCGTCTCGCAAGACCGCCTATTACCATAAGGGGATTTCGTATCTCGTGGGCTATGCCGTCGGCCATGCCCCCAAGGGCCGCCATCTTATCACTCTCTCTGATACGCTTTTGCAGCGCGCGCATACGAAGAAGAGACCGCACCCTTGCCGAGACCTCACGCAGACTAAATGGTTTTGTAATATAATCCTCAGCCCCAACATCAAAGCCCTGCACCTTATGCTCAACCTCGCCAAGGCCTGTTAGCATAATCACAGGGATATAACGCGTCTTCTCATTGGCCTTTAGAACCTTTAAGACCTCATATCCGTTCATCTTTGGCATCATCACATCCATAAGTATGACATCGGGGTTAAGGGTACGCACACTCTCAAGGGCATCAAGACCGTTAGAGGCGCTCTCTACAATATACCCCTCCCGCTCCATCTTCACGGAAAGAAGAACTACGTTTCTCTCGTCATCATCTACAATAAGTATAGTTGGCTTCATCTGCAGTAACCTTACCTAATATCGGAAAGAACAGCGGATCTCATATTTCGATAATAAGACTCACTTCTTTTATCCCCCAAGGCAATATAAACTTCAACAAGTTTATCGAGATCCTTTATGGCGGCATCAAAAAAACCGCCCTTTATATTAAGACGATAAGACCTCTTGAGCCATGTTGCCGCCTCGCCGTAACGCCCTGCGTTAAATAACAGCTCTCCGTAGCCCCATAGATCAAGGGCCCTTTTTCTATCATTACCAAGGCGGGTATCTATATCATAGGCCTTACTATAGTATACCATAGCATCATTAACACGAGAGCCTCGGGCAAGAATCAGAGCCTTAATCCTGTATGCATCGGCGAGTAAGACTGAGGGTTTCTTATATTTCGGCGAAGAGGGGCCATCGCGCACGCTCTCGCCCTCTAATAAGGTGATTGATTGATTAATAACGGCGTCGGCCTCATCAAGCCTTCCGGCCTCGACGTATATAAGGGCCGCAAGGTTTAGCATCTGCGCAGAAAAAATTCCGCCGGAGCGGCTAAGGCGCATAGCATCGTTTATATTGGAGAGGGCAAGGTCAGGCCTTGCGGTTTTTAGATAAAACTCTGCAAGCGCAGCGTAAGCCCCTGCGAGCCCCCTCTCGTCTCTTGCGGAAAAAGCCGCCTCCACGGCCTTTGTAAGATAATGCCTTGCCTTTTTGTTTTTTCCAAGTTGGGTATAGGCCTTACCCATGCCAATAAGGTCAGAGAGACGAGAAGCCGCCTCCCCTTTGCTCCTGTCAATGGCATAAGCATCTCTATACATTACGAGGGCCTTTAAAAAATCCCCCTCATCATAAGCCGCGTCGCCGCTCTCTCTGATAATATTCGCCCTATGGATAAAAAAAGAATCATCTTCAAGAGGCGGTTTTTTCACAACGGCGCAACCGTAAAACAAGGTTGAGAGCAAAAAAAGCACAGCTATACTCCTTACCGCGTACCTGCCTGCCCTCACGTAGCTATGATTATACCGATTATTTTTAAACATTATTATACTCTGAGAATTAAATAAGAGCATAGTGCCTAAGGCAATAAAAAGCTCTTAATGTCTTAACTAAAAAAAAATCCCGGCAAGCACCGTGCCTGCCAAGGATAGGTATCTTTAAGAAGAACTTAACACAAGGGGCCGCTCTCTTAAAGCAAAATACCAGCCGCGCATTTATTATTATCTGAAGATAAAACAGGGGATAAGAGGATATATAATGATCAGGTAGATAGGAGATAAAAGTGAGTAGGGGAAAAAACTCCGCCATGAGTCACTTAAAAATTAGCGGAGAGGGTAATAAATGGGCCCCTTAGTGTAACGCTGCCTATATCCGTATCCTGCTCTATGTGAAATCTCAAGTACCTGTAACCTGCGGAGACATTTACAAAGGGCAGAGGTTTAAAACCTATATTAACCTCTCCATCTACGACATAAGCGAGAGAGCCGAGGCTCATGGCCGTAATCTCCGCCCTTACATTAGCGAGAAAAGGTATGGCCAGCTCTCCGCCGACGCCTACTGCGGGGATTGGGATCTGCAGACGTGTGGACTCGTCAAGACCAAATGCCGCGTCCTTAAGGTTTACCCTTCCGTCAAGATACTTTACCTCGACAATAAGACCAAGCCTGTTGTTGAGTTTATCGATAAAATCATACTCATAACTAAAGCGGTGATAATCAAACTGCACGTCTGTTGAGACACGAGTTGAGCTTGGGAAAATCATGCCGGCAAATGAGAGGCTGCTGCTTATCGTAGTATTACCGCTCCAGGAGAGAGGCATATAGGCGTAACGCAGCCTGTTATGGCCAAGTTCAAGGGTTATTCTGCCCTCGGGGAA
Organism: uncultured Thermodesulfobacteriota bacterium; assembly: GCA_964510775.1. Classification (GTDB taxonomy): domain Bacteria; phylum Desulfobacterota; class GWC2-55-46; order GWC2-55-46; family JADFVP01; genus JAJRZX01. The sequence goes on along the minus strand of CAZEBZ010000001.1, from coordinate 16,020 downwards.
ACTCTCATGGTCGTCTATACCAAGGTCGCTTACAAGATTAAGATCCGTTCCTATTACAGCACCGCTTGAGGCCTCTATATTAGCGTCGAGGTTTGTAAACCAGTACCTTGCCTCAACATCTACAATAGCGTTAGCGTGAGAACTTAAGAGAAGTACCGATACTAAGACTGATAGAGCCAGTAAAAATCTTCGCATCGCGCACCTCCTTTTCTTTAATCAACTACATCTCTTAAGAGGAAAAACCCTTTCCTCATCTACAAGTTCATTATACTAAAAAGGGAGCACGCCGAGGTGTGACCACGGTCACCGTAAGGCCATGAAAACATTGTTTTTTTTAATATGAGGAGCTAATCGGGAAGAGGAATAGGCAAAGAAATTTGACTAAAAATAAGAAGTTACAGCCTCTGGCTTTATTGGATTTTACTGAGGCTGAAGGCCTTCTTTTAAGCCCATAACAGCGTTAAAGGCATCAGCACCGTCAATGGCATCAAAGGGCCGAAAATCCACTCCATAAGCAGGAACCATAATATTTAGACTCGTAATGTTCATTACTGCGTTATACCACGGCGCAGTTGTGGGCACATCATCAAAGACCCTCTCTTTTCGCCGCATCAGGGGAAAGGCAGAAGGGCCCGTAGAAAGCCTGCGCTCAATATCGCTTAGTATGACGGCGAAATCTTTTCTTGATAATACCTTCTCGGGGTTAAAAAGATACTTGGATGAATCAGGAGAATAAGAGGCAAGAAGGCCATTTATTTCAAGATCCGATATCTTTAGTATCTCTTCTTTAAAAGGGTTCTTTGTAATATCAGCGGGAACGGCGCGCCTCTTGTACCCCATCTGTATCTCACGCGATGAGAGCAGGGTATCGAGCTTTAGCTCACCGATGATAATAGCCGCTGCATCGGCCTTTGTAATGTTGCTGCGAAATGCAAGGACAACCACCTCGGGCGCGGCAACGGCATTCTCAATGTCGCTTAGTATGATCTCGCTCCTGTTGTAGGCCCTCTTCGCGAGGTTGGCCCACTTGCCATTCCTATCGGCCTGAATAAGGGACTCGTACTCGGCCATAGCGTCCTCAATACGTCCGGCGTCAAAGTAGGCATTGCCGATGTAATAAGAGGCGGCATCGCTGCTCTCGTAATATGGCAGGAGCTTCTCATTAACACGCGACTTCATGGCAAGCATGAACTCGTTCTCCACCTTCTTTAACCAACCACCTGATTTAAAAATAGTATTAGAGCGAATAGCGGCAAGATGGCGTATAAATTCATCATTCAAACTTGAGGAGTGCTTTTTAGCGCTAAAGAGGGCCGAGTGGGAGGCCAGAATTGATTTACCCTTTATATTATATCCCAGAGCCGCTTTCTGGGCAAAGGCAATGGCAAGTCCGCTGTAGGCAGGTGAATAATCGCTATCACAGGCAAGAATCTCCATGAACGTCCTCATGGCTAGGCTTGTCTTCTTCTCCTCAAGATGGTTCATCGCGCCAAGATACTCGCCGCTTATATTCTCATCAGAGTAGAGACACTTCTTCGAGGTCTTCCCGGCGCATCCCGCGAGGATTAAGAGAAGGCCGAGAAAGACTAAGAAGAACGAAGAATTTCCAACGCCCCCAAACAGTAACTTAATAGATCCTGCCTTTACGTTTTTCAGACTCAACCCGCGGCCTCATCGGTAGTTCTTAAGATGTCCCCGGCCTTAAAGCCGCTGCCTGTCTTTATAAGTGCCCGTGAAATATTCTCATCCTGATGCGACGATAAGACAGCCTCGCCTATTTTTTTCTGTACCCGCCCTATTACCCTTCCCGTATCAGGGTCTACAAGTTTTTTACCATACCTGTAAACGGAAAAAACAGTACCCGTACCGAGGCGGCTCTTTGTGCCGGCTCGAATGTACAGGGTCTGCCCCTCTACAGAGAGGACTCTGGCCCTGAAAGGCAGGGCATTAAGTTTTGCCGCCATAGTAGTCATGGCCTTTGTAAGGGCGTCTCGAAGGGCCCCGTCACGAAGACTCATATCAAAGGTGGATTTTGAGCCAAGACCGAGAAAACCTCCTGTCTTCTTCCTGTACTCACCTGCGCCTGATTCAGCTACAAGGCTCTTTCCTGTCTCAACATCTACAATAGCGTAATCCACCTGAACCCTTGATATAGCTGTCTTAGACTGCGAGAGCAGTACATTTGTACTCTCCTCAACCTCGGAGTAGGCCGTAACAGCGCCTGATATACGAAAATCTACAGAGTCATAACCTAAAAGCACGTCTTTCTTGCCGCGTTTCACGACTCCCGTCTCCTGCAAATCTGCAAGACGATCCACCTCGCCAAGATCGTCCTCAGTAAGCACAATAGGCTCAAGACCTGAGTGTTTTACAAGTGTCCTAAGTATCTCCGTAGCGGCCCTTGCAACGCCAAGTGCCTTACCGGGCGTCTTATCACGAAAGGCGATAATAGCGATATTATAAGAAGGGCCTCTATAGTTAACGCCCTCCTGGGAGAGCTTATCGCTCTGCCCCGTACGGCTGATGTCGTCTTTTACTGAGCCTTTTATAGTAGGGCTGCAGCCCGTAAAAATAACAAAGACAAAGGTAAGAAGAAGAGAGAAGATTATCGAGTTAGAACCTCTTAACGTCCAGTTTTTCATGGCTGAATATCTCCTTTAGTTATGAGGATTAACAACTCCTCAGCCGCTTGCGGCAGGCAATGTACCGGGCCCCGAGGGCAGCGCATCGAGTATCCTGCGTAAGAGCGCGTTTGTCTCAAACTTCAGATGAACTCGAAATATACTTGTTAAAATCTCCTCTCCAAATGAGAGAACAGCCGCCTCTTCCAGTTTTTGCAGAGGTATTACTCTTATTATATACCACTTATCAAGCCCCGGTATATCACTAAGTCCCTTTATAACAGAAGGAACCTCACTTCCCGCGCCTATCTCTTTAAGTATGGTAAGGGCTGTGCCGGCCTTTCCTGCCACATAAAAACTCTTCACACCCCCGCCCTCGGCCCATAATACAGCGCCCGTAGCCCCCTCAATAAGTTTAAACCCGGCTCTTACCTGCTTGACATTATATACCCCGGTTGTAATATCGTCAAAGTTTAGAAGGTACCCGTACAAAAGAGCGTCTACACCGAGGGCTTTTGCCACGGCCTGAGGCGTAGTGTACTCAAGCTGGCCGCCCAGTGTAAGGCCCATTTTCTCTCTAAGCAGCCTGTCTGATTCTTTTATCGGCATAACAGTGTAATGCCTGTAGGTTAGCTCACCGGCGACTTGTCTTCGCACCATAGCCGCGCCTCCTACATCATTTGTAATGTTATACATAGGCATTACGGCAATAGTTCGAATTGATGAGTATGGGTTTGGAGATATGTAATAGGGGCCATGTGTGGCGCCGCATCCATAGAGCAGGAGTAATGGAAGGATTACAAAGAAAGAGAAGCCAATACTTCTACTAACAAAAGGACTGTAACCACGTAAGCTATAAAGAAAATTCATGATATCCTCTCACGCGACAGACAAGGCAGCTCTTTATACCGGTGAGAATAAACGTCTCTCTCACTCGCAGTATCCGAAAAATTAAGTAACCATATCATATAACATGAGACCGAAATTAACAGAAAAAAACAAGACAAGCAATTATCTTTTTAAGACAAAAAAAGGGAGGGCATTTAAGCCCTCCCTTATCTTACTTATACAAGAATTAACTCTACTACTACTCAGCCGACTTCATGGAATCAATAAGCACCTTTGCTACCTCGGGCCTTGAGAACTCCGGCGGCGGACAAGTACCGGCGCGAAGCATTTCGCGCACCTTTGTACCAGATAAGGTTATATGCTCCGATGAGTCATGTGGGCAAGTCTTGTAGGAGGCCATGCCTCCGCAGGCCTTGCAGTGGAAAGTATAGTCAAAGAACATAGGAGCAATACCTATGGCCTCTGGCTCGAAGTTGTTAAAGATAAGGTGGGCGTCAAATGTGCCGTAGTACCCGCCAACACCAGCGTGGTCTCTGCCTACGATAAAGTGCGTGCAGCCGTAGTTCTTGCGGATAAGGGCATGAAAGACGGCCTCACGGGGCCCTGCGTAGCGCATAGCAGCGGGGTATACTGATAAGACAACCCTGTCGGCGGGGTAATACTTATCCATAAGGGTCGTGTAGCACTTCATACGCACATCAGCTGGAATGTCGTCAGCCTTTGTCTCACCTACAAGGGGGTGTATCATCAGGCCGTCAACAGTCTCAAGGGCGCATTTTTGAATATACTCATGCGCTCTGTGTATTGGGTTCCTTGTCTGAAATCCCACAACGCGGCGCCAGCCGTTTTTCTTAAAGAGCTGCCGTGTCTCAATGGGGTCTCTCCTGCAGTCATTAAACTCACCGTACTCCGTACGCTTAAGGAGAGATATCTTACCGCCGAGGAGTTTTGGTCCCATTGCATAGACGTTTTTCACACCGGGATGGGCCTCTTCAGCTGTACCATAAACACGAAGGGCCTCTTTTTCAGGGTCGTGCTTGAATATCTGCTCAAGATGAAGGACAGCGATAAGCTCACCCTTTGCGTTACGAAGGGCAACGTCCTTGCCCTCAGTAAGAGAAGCGGCCTCAGTATCTCCCGTAGAGAGTGTTACAGGTATTGTCCATGGCAGACCATTGGTAAGGGTCATAGTATCCATGACAGAGTGGTAGTCATCATGGCACATAAAACCCTCAAGGGGGCTGAACCCGCCTGTGGCAATCATCTCAAGGTCTGAAATCTCCCTGTCATTAAGGACAAGATTACTCATCTCAGCAGAGGCTTTTTCCATATCAAGACGGGCCTTACCCTCTACGACCCTGTTTATAAGCACACCACCGTGGGGTGCGATTAATGAATCCACCTTTAAAAACCCTCCTCAACGCTGCCTATTCACAGCGCATAAAATTTATATTAATCAAGACGTTACAATAAATACTTAATGGCGGTAATTAGGCCTACTTGTCGTGAAGTCCGCACTCTGTCTTCTTGAAACCGGCCCACCTTCCGGCCCTGGGATCCTCGCCGGGCTTTACCTCATTGGTGCATGGCTCACAGCCGATGGAGGGATAGTTCTTGTCATGAAGCTCGTTGTAGGGCACATCATTGGCGCGGATATAATCCCAGACATCCTCACTCGTCCACTTAACGAGTGGGTTTATCTTCACAAGGTTAAACATGGAGTCCCAGACTACAACAGGGGCGTTGGCCCTTGCCGGGGCCTGATCCCTTCTTATCCCCGTAATCCAGGCAGAGAGGCCTGAGAGGGCGTCTTTAAGAGGAATTATCTTCCTGATATCACAGCACTTTTTGGGATCCTTTGCCCAGAGCTCGTCTCCGAACTCAGCTGCCTGCTCCTCAAGGCTCATCTTTGAGGTATATTTCTCAGGGTTAATACCGTACTTCTCCTTAAGGCGCTCCATAACGTCAACAGTCTCCTTAAAGAGTTTGTTAGTATCGAGGTAGAAAATCCTCGCATCAGGCTTAATCTTAACGAGCATGTCTACAAGAGCAACGTCCTCAGCGCCAAAACTGCAGGCCAACGAGAGCTCATCTCTATCAAAGTTCTCAACAGCCCACTTAATGGCGTCCTGTGGCTCCTTGTCCTCAAGCTCCGCCGCTACTGCCTTAAGTTCATCTTCACTCCACTTCTTTGCTGACATCTTGAATCCTCCCTTTGTTTTTTGCCTATATTTACTCGATGACAATGACCTCGCATGAGGCCACTTCTTTTACCTTTTCCCCAAGATCCTTCTTGAAATAATGGAGCAGGGATCTCTCTTTTCTCTTCTGTATGACTGTAAAGCCTACCTTGTTTGTTGTTATTGCCTCAAGGATAGTAGCCACATAAGGGCCCTCATCCAGTAGGGGCTCAAATGCAACACCCGCCTCCATTGCCTTTATCTGAGCCCTGCCAAGGGCCTCATAACCTCTTTGCCTGTAATCGCGCATAAGAGACTCTGATAAAGTGGCCGCAGGCTTATCACCTGTAAAGCCAATATCAGAGAACCTCTCCGAGGCGTCTTCGGCAAGCTCTGAATCAAGAAGAAAGAAAGCAAGAAGTACCAACCCCTCTTCATGAGCCCGCTTGACGGCATACTCAATAGCCTTATCAGAGTACACATGGGCCGATAGAACAAGTAGTAACTTATTAGTCTGCATCATAACCTAATTAAGAGGGTTCGTAAACCAAAATGGCGGGTTTAAGGGTTTTATTTCCCATAAACTACCTTTAAATCCGCCATTTTCAAAGTCAGACTTACCTTAGCCCTATAAGGGGCCAGTAATAGTGTGCCATAAGGTTAAAAGTTACCCAAGAGGTGACAAACATAATCACCCCGCCCTTTGCCATATCCCCTACGGAGATATAATCGCTTGATACGGCAATAGCATTAGCCGGCGTGCTCATTGGGAGCATAAAGGCGAGCCCAGCGGGTATTGCCACGGCGTATGTAAGCACCTCGGGGCTCATATTAGTCCGTCCGGCCATGCCGATGCTTACGGGCAGAAGCACGGCGATTACGGCGGCGTTGCTCATTGACTCCGTAAGCAGTATGGCGAGGAGCGAAAAAAGCGCCAGCACCGTTACAGGCGTCTGCGCCCACTCACGCATAATGGCGTCAACCATCCACTTCGCGGCGCCGCTCCTGTCAAGTGCCGTACCGAGGATTATAGCACCGCCGTACATAAGTATTATACCCCAGTTTACATACTCCTCAATGTCTCGCCACTTAACGAGTTTTAAGACAAAGAGGGCCATTACGGCGACCATAGCGATGGCGGCAAGGCCAACGGTCTTACCCACTGTAACCCAGAATAGTATGGTAATGGCGAGTATGATGCCCACGGCATACTCTCGGGGGCGCACCTTGCCAAGGGCGCTCGCGCGGCGTACAATCACCTCGCGCGCACTCTCAACTCCCTCGATATCAATAGGGAAAAACCTCGTAAGCACGATATAACCCACAATAAGGAGGACTACTACAAGGGGCGCGACTGCAACGGTATAATCGAGAAAACCAATACTCGCACCTGTTGTCTCCTTTAATATTCCCATGGCAAGGGGCACACGCGCTCCGCCAAGAAATGTCCCCACTCCGCCTATGACAGAGCCCCAGGCAAGGGCGAAAAAAAGGAGTTTACCGTAGTTAGACTGCCCTGGGCGAAGCTTCAGGCTCTTTGAAATCTCCAGCACTATGGGAAAGAGCATAGCCGCAACGGCATGCTCGCTCATCACGAATGATAGGGCCGCGGCGAGGAGGAATATGGATATAACAAGCCTCTTTGGCGAGGCTCCATACCTCTCCATTAGTCGAAGAGCCACACGGTTAGAGAGCCCCGACTGCATTACGGCGCCTGAGAGTATGAAGGCCCCTAATATGAAGAATACGGCCTCATTACCAAATAAAGAGTATGTATCGCCTCGCGGCAGTATGCCAAGAAGGGGGACAAGTACAATGGCGAATAGGCCTGTAATGGCCACAGGCACGGTATTTGATACCCATAACACGAGGCAGAGCAGAAAGACGGCTATGGCCTTCATGCCCGCCGCGCCGAGGCCCTCGGGCACGGGCAGCTGAAGGAAGAGGAAAAAACCCGCCGCGAGCAAGAGAAAGAACAGGGGTCTTAGCGCCTTAAGGGCGATGATTACCCATATTGGTCTTCTGTCTATCTCTACTCTCACAGCTCGACTCCCTTACGTCTTCTCTGAACCCTCCGGGGGGTCATCTTTAGAGGATTTCTTAACACGCAGCCGTCGTCGAATGGCGCTTAGGCCCCAGGCCGCTTTCATACCGAGCCTTGAGTCGTAAAAATTATCAAGGAGCGGCGTTGATACTTCATTCTCACTTAAAAGGTATCTACCCTCAACAGGCGTAGTAACCATGCTTATATCACGAACCCAGTTGAAGTTAATCCCCTTTTTCTTCAGAGTCCTGTAAAGGTGCTGATACACGGGGATTATCACCTCGGCCTCAAGGTCGGTAACATCAAGGGGCCTCTCCTTTGAGGGCCGAAATATGGGCAGTATCGGCACAACGCCCACATCTGTAAGAAAATCTATCCCCTTAATTGTCGAGCCCGGAGGCTCGAGCCCCACGATAAGGTGCGATGCCACTGTGCCGTTTGGGAATATCTTCGCCGCGTACTCAAGGGCGTCAAGGGTACGCTTTTGTCCAATAAGCCCTGCGCGCCCCGGACATATCAGAGGAAATAATTCTTTATCATATATATCAAGGTTATAAAGGAGCGAGTCAACACCAAAGGCATAGGCCCTGTCAACCCACTCGTTGCTCGCAGGCGGCAGTGCCTCAACTGCTACGAGGCAGTTAAAATGCCTTTTTATCGCCCGAACATAAGGCTCAAGAAATTTAATTCCGCCGTCATCACTCTCACTGTAACCGATTGAGAGGTATATAATCCCAGAGGTCTTCTCCTTCAAGACAACACGCACTGTCTCAAGGACCTCTTCAACAGTATATACAGGTGTCTCGGCGGTGCCTGCGTCTGAGACAAAATTACCTGCGCAGTAGCGGCACTGAGCGCTGGACTTAAAAAAACCGCAGCGCTTATCAGGCGTAATTACTGTATAACTGCCGTGCGTGGCCGCGATATCGCCGAAACGTACGCCTGAGGTGGTCGTACGGGCATAAAACTCCGGCGTCTCAAGAATGCTTACCGCCACACTCTCTTTGCCGTTAGTGAGGATATACCCCTTATCGCTTTTTTTTATTACATAAGGCGACCTTACAGTAAACCAGTCCTCGCAGGGAATATTTACAAGCACCTTCTTAGGCAGGAGTATGTCTATACCCGTAGAGCCGCAGGCACGGGCCCTGGCAAGAGGGTCTTCTATGGCCGCGCCGCGAAGCATAAGGTCTATCTTCAGAGCCCCGGGGTTTTTAAAGTAATTTTTGTTTATCACACTAAATCAACAGCCTCGTTGAAGATAGAACCCTCTAAGGGAAAGAACGGTACTTATGGGATAAAAAACCCCTCTCGAAGGGGGGCCTCATCTGCAACGACAAGGCCCCTCTCACTAAGGCCGTAAGAGACAAATCAAGTACGAAGCTCACAGGGAGCCTGCTCGTAAAGAGAGAGTTCCTTTATAGTGGCATTTTCTCCGCAGAGGGCGCACTCAGGGTCGCGGCGCACCTTTACCTTTCTAAAACCCATGGAGAGGGCGTCAAATATAAGCAGCTCTCCTGCGAGGGTCTTGCCGATGCCGAGTATCTCTTTTATGGCCTCAACGGCCTGCAGCACGCCGATTACCCCTGCAAGCGCGCCAAGTACTCCCGCCTCCTGACAGCTCGGCACCATGCCCTGGGGCGGCGGCTCGGGATATAGACATCTGTAACATGGGTAGCCCTCGCTGGGCTTAAAGACAGAGACCTGACCATCGAACCTGAACATGCTGCCTGAGACAAGGGTCTTACCCTCGAAAAAAGAGGCGTCGTTCATAAGGTAACGTGTTGGAAAGTTATCAGAGCCGTCAAGGACGACATCGTAATCCCTTAAGACCTCGCGGATATTCTCCGTATCAAGGCGGCTGTTAAAGGTCTTCACCTCAACATCGGGGTTAAGGGCCTCAATGGTTTTTCTGGCGCTCTCAACCTTTGCCATGCCGACGGTATTGTTATTATGTATTATCTGACGCTGCAGATTGCTTACATCTACTACATCGCCGTCAGCGAGACCTATAGTTCCAACTCCTGCGGCGGCGAGGTAAAGGAGGGAGGGCGAACCAAGCCCGCCTGCTCCGAGGACAAAGACCTTGCTCTTTAGGAGTTTTGTCTGCCCCTTTCCACCGACCTCGGGCAGTATTATATGCCTTGAGTAACGCTCTATCTGCTCATCTGTAAAGTCCATCTTATTTAACTAACCCCCTCTGAATAAATGAAGAGAAAATGTTATCTCAGGGAGGCGGCTCCCGCCACCTGCCCAATCCTCTCTCCATAACAAAACTTATTATTAAGTAAATAGAGCCCTTATTTGTACTTTGATACCTTCACCTCAATAGGCTCTTCATGAAATGGCTCGTCAACCTCATCAAATGTCCAGGACTTCGCCGTAACCTCAGTGCCGCCCTTTACGGAGAAGATTATGTATGAGTACCCCGGCTGCGCCATCTCTCTATCATACTCCGAGGGCCTGTCAGGGTGGTCGGGGTGAGAGTGATAAAAACCCATAATCTCAAGACTCTGCGCCCGCGCTCCCTTATCGGCGAGATTTATCTCACGGGAATCCATTAAGTACCTGTCATGGGCCCTCTCCTTGTTGAGGTTCGTACACCTCTCGGAGTGAAATATCTTTCTGTCTCCCATCATAGAGTTGCCTATAAGAACACCGCAGCACTCATGAGGATACTCAAGCTTGGCATGCTCTATCATGTCATCGTAAAAATCCTTTGGAATCTGGAGCTTAACTTTTTTTTTGAACTTCGAGAGTAAACCCATAACATACCCCTTGTTTTTTTTGTGTTTTATCGTGATTGTTTTGAACCCTTCCACGACGCCTTAGCGCGGAAGAGATATTTTAAGTAAGATTACAAGATAATAATTAATCAGAGCAAATTCCCTTGTCTGGCCCTCTAAGCTCCCTTACACCCTACCCAAGCCCCCAACTTCACACACTCCCCCGCCCCCCTTGCAGGCCCCTACTCCCAGAGTCGAGTTGAGAGGTACTTATCTCCGCCGTCAGGGAAGATGGTTACGACTAAGCCTTCTTTAAGGCCTTTGGCGACGTTTAAGGCTCCGAGCATAGCCGCACCTGATGACTGACCAACAAGTATACCCTCTTCTCTTGCGAGGCGTTTGGTCATCTCATAAGACTCCTCTGTTGAGGCCGGCACCTTATCGTCAAGGGAATCTTCGTGATAGATACCCGGCACTATGGAGGAGGCCATGTGTTTGAGACCCTCAAGACCGTGCATAGGGTTATCAGGCTCTACGGCTATCACTTTAATATTACTGTTAAATTCCTTAAGCCTTCGCATAGTGCCCATGATGGTTCCGCCCGTGCCTATTGTAGTTACAAAGTGTGTAATAGCGCCGCTTGTCTGCTCAATAATCTCAAGGCCTGTGCCGTAGTAATGGGCCAGCGGGTTTGAGGGGTTATTGTATTGATCGAGCTTACAGTACTTTTCCGGGTTTGCCACATATAGCTTCCAGGCAAGGCGAATAGCTCCGTCTGAACCCTCAAAAGGACTTGAAAAAATAACCTTGGCCCCAAAGGCGTCGAGTATCTTCTTTCGCTCTGAGCTTACGTTCTCAGGTACTACGAGCTCTACGCGGTGCCCCTTTACGGCGCCTATCCAGGCGTAGGCAATGCCTGTGTTGCCTGAGGTAGAGTCAAGAATTATCTTTTCTTTTGTAAGCCTGCCGCTCTTCTCTGCATCCTCAATCATACGCAGTGCCGGCCTGTCCTTTACAGAGCCGCCGTGGTTGGCGGACTCGAGCTTGGCATAGACCTCCACACCATCTGGCAGATCTTTTGTAATCTTGTTTATCCTCACAAGAGGCGTATTACCAACAAGATCAAGGGCCGAGAACCGAGCCTTGCCGACTAACGGGCCCCTTGAAGCATCAAGGCTATGCAAAGTATTTTCCTTGCTCATTCAATACCTCGTTTGCAGTAGAGTAGAAAATGATAGAGAGGTGATGTAAAACCCCTTTTTTTATAAGGTATTTCTATTACCTTAGTAAAAATGTCAAGTTTATAAAATATAATACCCAAGTTCTTTTGTCAAGAATAATCTATAGTGTATTAGTGGCTAAAAAGCAGGGATCGAGCATAGAAAAAAACCCCCTGCATGCTGTGAAATGAAGGGGGGTTAAGGAGAAAGACAAGGGAGCGTTAAAAGCCCCCTACTCTATAATATCCATCTCAATGGGTTCTACTTTGACGCCCTTGTCGCTGAAAAAATTCATTGCCTTCTCAATCTCGACGGCCTCACCCTCAAGCTCAAGTGCCACTATGCCTATCTTATCAGTGACAGAGGCCTGCCGTATATTAGTCACGACCTTAAACTGCCGAGTACACATGCAAAGTAGGGGCTCTGTTACCTGCTCTGGCGGATAGGTAAGGTAAACCTTTTTTTTCACACCGCACCTCCGCCGGCTATAGCCGGTATTATAGAGAGTTCGTCGTTATCTGATAGAGCAGTATTGAGGTTGTCCTTAAAGCGAATATCCTCATCATTTAAGTAGAGGTTTACAAAACGGCGGAGATTTCCGTCATCCTCGCATATCCTGTCTTTCAGACCGGGGTAATTTTTTTCAAGGTCTTCTATGACCTCGGCCACAGTAGCGCCCTCGGCAGCGACCTCGTCGTTATCCTTTGTTATCTTCCTTAGCGGTGTTGGTATCCTCACCTTTACTGACATAAGACCTCCTTAATAAGTCTATAAGTTTTATATTTTGGGGTTTACTCAGATACTTCTATCATGATTTTGAAAAACCCGTCTTCTTTACTTACCTTGACAATTTTATGCCCCTCTTCCTTGACGCTCTTTGGCACATTGGCGATAGGCTCGCCGCTGTCAAGGTAGACCTCAAGTATATCGCCGGGCTCTAAGGCCTCGAGCTTAAGCTTTGTCTTTACAAAGTTCGTCGGGCACTTAACTCCGCGAAGATCCACACTGTCTTTTGCCTCTATCTCACTCATATCTACCTTTTTTATCCTTTTTCCCAGTAAAAATTCATGGGAAATCTATTTAGCATCGCCCTTACCGGCGCCTTAGTCCTCTTTATTAATAAGAGGCCTGTCCGTAGGCGGATGAGGCGGAGTTACGGCCATATCTCCAAATACAGGGGCCATGTGCTTGATGTAATCCTCCATGCCCAGCCTCTGCAGCGTATGCCCTATCCTCTCAAAGCTCTTGCCGTTAGCCTTGTACCACTTTACTGTCATATCTATGGCGTCGCTTACCTTGTCCTCAGGGAGAAAACGGCATATCTCTACGCCCTCAAGGGGGTGGCGGCCGTGTTTACCGCCTATGCGTACGAGAAAACCATGAGACTGGGGCTTCCAGGCCTCAGTTGGGCAGGCCCTTATACAGTCGGCGCAGTAGAGGCATTTGCTTACATCAAAGATAGGTTCCCCTGTATCAGGGTGCGCCTCTATAGCCCCTTCCTTACAGGCCTCGGAGCATATTGTGCAGCCAGTGCAGAGCTCTTGCTCCCACTGGGGGTTGACGACTCCCTGAAAACCAAGGTCCATCTCTACTGTCCTCGAGCAATCAATGGGACAGCCCGAGAAAGAGGTCTTGAACTTATGGGGAGTGTCTGTGCCGAAGAACTTCTCATCTACCATACGGGCCATCTTCTGCGCGTCAATCAGGCCGTTTGGGTTATACTCGCAGCCGCCGCAGGCAGTAGGAACCCTAACGCGGGGGCCGCATGAGGCCACTTTCTGACCAAGCTCGGCAAGCTCTGCCACAAGGGCCTGAAAGTCTTTATAATCCACATAAAGTATCTCAAGAGACTGACGGTAGCTAAAATGCACCACGCCCTCTTTACTGTATTTTTTAGCAAGCTTTGATATCTCGACAAGCTTATCCGTAGTCATGCGCCCGCCCGGGCAGCGAAGCCTTACGGTAAAGAGGTCTTTTTGCCTCTGCTTTATAAAACCGCCGGATTTAAGGTCGTTAAAATTAACCTTGCCCTTGAGTTTTTCCAGATCAAGGTCAACCCTTGTACTTCTATCCTCGATAAAATGGTCCGTCATCTAATGTGACCTCCTTACAATCCCCTCCCCTGTTACTGGAGGAAAAATTCATTAACATCGCGTTATCTGCTTATCATATTATAATACCAGACTCATGGTATTGATAGCAACAAAAGCCTTGAGAGAGAGCAGGCCCGGGCAATTATTTTGCGGCGGTCTTGCTCACCTTACCGCCGTCTACAAGGGCGTCAAACTCCGCGAGTTTAGCCTCGATTACAGGTGGCGCATCAATCTTGCCGACAAGGGCCTCCTGAGTCTTCAGGCCGTTACCGGTAATGGAGATAACTATGGACTCGTCGCGGGGGATACGGCCCTGCTCGATAAGTTTTTTAGTAACTCCAAGGGTTACGCCTCCCGCTGTCTCTGCGAATATTCCCTCAGTCTCGGCAAGGAGCTTCATGGCATCGATTATCTCATCATCTGAGACGTCCTCGGCCCAGCCGTTGCTCTCACGAATAGTCCTTGCCGAATAAAAGCCGTCAGCGGGGTTGCCTATAGCAAGGGACTTGGCGATAGTATCTGGCATAACAGGGCGGATAAGCTCGCTCTTTTCCTTAACTGCCGTTACTATGGGGGCGCATCCCGTGGCCTGCGCACCGTATATCCTCGACTCTGTATCCTCTACAAACCCCAGTGCCTTGAACTCCTTGAAGGCCTTCCAGATCTTTGTAATAAGAGAGCCTCCCGCCATTGGCACGATAACGTGCCGAGGCAGCTTCCAGCCAAGCTGCTCGGCGATTTCATAACCAAAGGTCTTGGAGCCCTCTGCGTAAAAGGGCCTGATATTAATATTTACAAAGGCCCAGCCGTATTTACCGCCTATTTCGCTGCAAAGCCTGTTCACCTCGTCATAGGTACCTTTTATGCCGACAAGATTTGTGCCATAGACAAGAGTTCCTGTTATCTTTGTCTGCTCAAGGTCGTATGGGATAAAGACATAGCTGTTAAGACCGCAGGCAGCGGAGTTTGCGGCAACAGAATTAGCGAGATTACCTGTAGAGGCGCAGGCGATGACATCAAAACCCATCTCTCTCGCCCTTGAGATGGCAACAGAGACTACTCTGTCCTTAAAAGAAAGAGTAGGAAAGTTAACGGCGTCGTTCTTGATGTATAGTTCTTTTACTCCAAGTGCCTCGCCGAGGTTATGTGCCCGTACAAGTGGAGTGAAGCCTGAGTTAAGGCCTACCGTAGGCTCTGCGTCAATTGGCAGCAGCTCCCTGTATCTCCACATATTAGAGGGCCGCGAGGTGATAAGGTCTTTAGTAAGAACGCTCCCTATCTTCTCATAATCATAATCCACCTCAAGGGGGCCGAAACAGAACTCGCAGACATGAATAGGGTCAAGAGGGTAGGCCTTGCCGCATTCTCTGCACTTTAATCCTTTCATAAACTTCATAATATAAGTATCTCCTGTAGAGTGAGTTAACGTTTAGAATCTATTAACTTAATTCTCCGTACAATGGCTATATAATCAAGGGCCGAGCAAAAAAAAACCAAAAAAAAACTCTTCTAAAATAAGAAGAGTGTCCCTTAGTTCTTCTTATCTTTCAGGGGTCTTATACAAGCTAAAAAAACCCTGCTGGATTTAGCACCTGCCATACCTTACGGTACCGGTTGCTGTGGTTTCATCGGGCCAGTCCCTCCGCCACTCTGGATAAGATATCCATGTATTCAATTGTAGAGCTACTCTAATATATCTAAAAACCCCTGTCAAGAATTTTTTATAATATAAGTTAAACTACACTTCTCTTAAAAAGAAGCCATTAAAGGGTGCGTTTAAATGTAAGTATACTCACCGTTAAGGCGACAAAAGAAAAACCTGCCAAGAAGACAAGGTCTCCGCTAATAGTATGCAGCCCCGCTCCCTTGAATATTACGGCCTTCAGGGCGTGCACGGAGTATGTCTCTGGGTTTACGGCGGCAAAGAGCTGCAGCCAGCGGGGAAAACTCTCCACGGGGTATATGGCCCCGCTTGGAAAGAAAAATATTACATTTAAAAAACCGCCCATTATTCCCAGTATTCTCGGGTGCGTTGCTCGGCCCATGACAAGGAACATTAAGCCCTGCAAAGAGAGGGCCGAGAGCACGACTACGGCGAGGACAGATAAAAAACCCTCGAAATTAAGGAGCGACCAGATGTACAGACCCGCCGTAAGGCCGCTTAGGCAGAGTACTATCAGGGCAAGTATAGTAGTAACCATAAGGCCGCTTATAACAAGGGCAACGACAATATCCAGCCTTGAGAGAGGCGTAAGAAAGTAACTCTCGTCAATACCCAAAAACCTGT